>NZ_CP167895.1:0-310868 GCF_041504345.1 Vibrio sp. BS-M-Sm-2 | reverse complement strand
AATAGATCTTCTTGGCCATTCAATGCTGTTAGCATCAATATTGGAGTGGTTACACCATTTTGACGTAACTTAGACGCCACTTGCATTCCGTCAAGTTTGGGCAGCATTACATCAAGAACGATAGCGTCGAAGTCGTTGTCCATTGCAAGTTTGAAGCCTTGCTCGCCATCAGAAGCGAAGTCTGCAACGGCCTCTTTCACTTCTAAGAAGTCGGCAATTATGCCTTGTAGTTCGATATTGTCTTCAACAACCAAAATACGACTGCGTTCAAGCATCGCTCTGCTCCCACCCAAAATATACGGTCAGTAAAAATGTAGCCTATCTAAAATTATGTCGAATTTATGTCTAATTGATAGTGTTGCGCACAAAATACAACGCCATCAGATTATTTTTCATTGTCGAACCGACTTCGACTTTAATTCGACAAAGCGAATTCAACAATAGTTCACATCAATAGGTGAGGGTTGAATTATGAACACTAAAATTATCGCGCTTGCAGTTCTTCTGGGAGTCTCCACAACTCAAATATCAATAACTCAAGCAACGGAGTTAATCGGACATGTTCAAGGTTTAAATAAACACAGTGTCGTGGCAGAGGTGCCCGGTGTGGTTGAGATGAATAACCTTGAAGTGGGTGATGCCGTAAACCAGCAGCAGGTACTGGCTCAGATCAAAGCCGATGATTTTAAGTTTAGCGTGAACAAGGCGAAAGCGAATCTTGCTTTGGCAGAGGCGGACCTTGCATTGCGTAAAGCAACCTACAACCGCTATCAAGCGCTCATCAAAAAGAACAGCCTTTCATTAGGAGAGTTAGACACCGCGCGTGCAGAGTTTCTTAGCGCCAAAGCCGCCGTTTCCGTAGCGAAAATTGAATATCAACAATCGCAAGTGGATCTCGAAAACACTCAGATTGAATCCCTAATCTCGGGTTACATCTCCAATAAACCGGCGCAATCAGGCGCTTGGGTGAGCGAGGGAGATTTGCTTTATGAAGTAGTTAATATCGACAAGGTGACGCTGTCGTTTATGGCAAGTGAATATGACTTAAAACATTTCACCGTTGGTCAGGAAGTGGTGGTGTGGTCTGAGACTAATCCAGAATTCAAGATGGAAGCCAACGTACAGCGCATTGGTGTTGAGATGCAAAACTCAACCTACCCGGTGCTCGTCGAAATTACCAACCAAGGCCATCAGTTTAAGCCGGGGATGTCGGTTTATGCCTCGACGGATCTTTCTCTGCAAAGCATGACAACCGCTCAAATAAAATCGAATCAAACTGCATCAAATGAAGGTAAAGGGCTGTAACAATGAACTTTCTAGCATACTTCGCCAATCGTCAGTTCTTGGCTCGTATTATCACGGTAATGGTGCTGCTAACCGGTGCTATGTCGTTAATGCAGCTCAATTTGCAAGAGTACCCAGATGTTGCGATGGACACCGCGGAAATCGAAACTATCTATCCAGGTGCAACGGCTCAAGACATTGAGTTGAACATTACTAATCCAATCGAGAAAGAGCTTCGTTCAGTGGATGGTATTGCGTACTTTTCGTCTGAATCTTCGGAGGGACGTTCTTTCATCGAGGTGGAATACCTACCCGGTGACGATGCCGCCGTGATCTTGCGAGACATCCAACAAGCGGTTGATCGAGTCGGTAATCTGCCGAAAGATATTGATTCGCCACCGGTAGTGACTCAACAGAAAACCTCTTCTTTGGATGTGTACCATTTTGGCGTCAGCCTAGCGGGTAACAATACAGATTCGGCGTCTTTGCAGCACTACGCCTATCAGTTAGAAAAGAAAATCAACAACCTTGGCGGTGTTGGTTCTATCAATATGTCTGGCTTTAATGAGCGAGAGTTCTGGGTTGAGGTCGATCCTGAAAAAGCGCGTCGCTACCAAGTGGCTTTTAACGATATCAGCACCGCAATAGAGCAGCACAATTTGTCGCAATCAGGCGGCTTTGTTGAGTCGTGGAGTCGAGAACAGAAGATCGTCACCATGACCAAAGTAGAGTCGACGGATGATGTGTCTAACATCGTGATTAAGGCGTTGGATTCAGGTCAGGTTGTGAGAGTTTCTGATGTGGCGACAGTTATCGATACCTTTGCTCGGGCAACGCAAGCTCCAGTCATGAGCGGCAAGCCTGCAGTCATTTTCTCAATCACCAATAGCGGCAGTGCCGATGTGATCGCAACTATCGATAGCATCAAGGCATTGTTGGACAAAGAGAGCGAGCGCATTGGTGGCCAATTCATTTTCCAGACAAGCCTAGATCTTGGTAAAGACATGGGCGAGAAGTTCTCTATCGTGGCAACCAACGGGGCGATAGGTTTAGTGCTGGTTCTACTGATCTTGAGCATGATCTTGCAGCGTCGCGTGGCTTTCTGGGTATCGGTCTCTATTCCATTTTGTGTGTTTGGCGTGATGATGGTTCTGCCAATCATGGGGCTGAATTTAGATAGCATCACATTGGCTGCGTTGTTGTTGGTGATCGGTATTATCGTCGACGACTCAGTGATCATTGCTGAGAGTATTTTCCAAGAGAAGGAAGCGGGTAAAACAGGCGTCGATGCTGCGGTGTCAGGTACTTTAAAAGTGATTAAGCCATTGATGGCGAGCCTAGTGACAACTGCTTTGGTGTTTATTCCAATGATGTTCATTCCGGGCACCATGGGTAAAGCCGTCGCAGTGATTCCAATTACTGTTATTGCAGCATTAGTGTTCTCATTTATCGAATGTACGTTAACGCTACCTGCTCACTTATCTTCTGCGAAAGAGAACAGCAAAAAAGTCGAAGAAAAAGATCGTTTTGAATGGGTTTCTAACCAATATCGTTCATTGCTGAATGTGGTACTGAACTACAAAAAATCGGTTATCGCATTGGCCATCGTTGGTTTCGTCGCTTCAGGTTATTTAGTGTCTTCGTTGAAAGTGGATATCTTCCCGACAGAAGCGGGCAAATACATTGATGTGTATACCGAGGTAAAGGCTGGAACTCCGTTATCCCAAGTGCGAGAGGCTCATCAAGCTATTGAACAAGCGATTGAATCTCTACCTGAAACCGAGCTAGTCAGCTATGAACTGATTTACTCGTCGCCAGTCTCACAAGGCATCATCAATTTAACGAACTTTGACCAACGTAGCCGTTCTGCTGAACAGATTATTACTGCACTGAATGAAGAGTTGGCGTCGTTGTCTGATGAGATGTTTATTAAGTTCTCAATTGATGCTGGTGGCCCGCCTCCGGGTGACCCGGTTGAAGTCCGAGTGCTTGGCGGAACGGAGAGTGAACGCAACCAAACGGTTGATTTGGTGATGGCTTGGTTAGAAGACTACCAAGGGGTAACCAGCATTAATCACAGTGAAGCGCTGAAAGATCCCCAGCTTAATATTGTTCCTCAGTATCACTGGTTGGCGAAATACAACCTAACGGTGACTGATCTATCGAACGCGCTGCGTGTCGGGTTTGATGGTAACAGCGTGACATCCACTTGGCTTGGTGACCAAGAGGTCGATATACGAGTGGTATTGGACGAGCAGTTCCGCGATATAGAGAAACTGAAAACCACAAAGATTTACACGGCAGACGGACAACAAGTACCACTGAGCCGCTTGGCCATGGTTGAGCAGATAGAAATCCCGCGTCTTATCAAGCACTACAATGGTGAGCGTGAGGTGACGGTTTCTGCGGGTTTGTCTGACGAGAGTATCAGCTCTGTCGCGCTAGCCGATGAGTTAGTGACTGAGCTTGCAGGCCAATACCCGGCAAGTGTGACAATTAATGTTGGCGGCGAGGCGGAAAGCACTAATGAAACCATGAGTGGTTTTATGGTGGTGTTCCCTGCGGCGATGGTGGCGATCTACTTTGTATTGGCAGTGATGTTCAACTCACTACTGCAACCACTGCTTATTATGGCGGTTATCCCGTTTGCGATCATGGCTTCACTGATGGCGTTAGTCGTACACATGCAGCCGATGTCTCTGTTTGGACTGATTGGCGTACTTGGAATGACTGGAGTTGTGGTCAATAACTCTTTGGTTCTGATTAACAGGATCAACGAGCTAAGAATCGAAGGATTGAACGTGATAGATGCCGTGACGCAAGCTGCAGTCAGCCGTCTTCGTCCGATTGTTATGACCTCTCTGACCACAGTTGCTGGCTTGCTACCGCTCGCTTATGGGCTAGGTGGAACGGATGTGTTTATGGGGCCAATGTCGCTCACACTAGGCTATGGTTTGTTGTTCTCGTTGCCTGTCGTACTTTTGGTGATTCCTGCTATGTATGCGTTGTTCTTTGCTAGAAAACTAAGTATCTCATCATAGATGCGGGTGAGTTGTTCATATAATTTATAGTGAAAGGTTGTATAGAGTATTAACAATAATAAGGCACCGATAGGTGCCTTATTTAATCATAAAGCCGAACCATAAAGCTGGTTTTAGGCGAAGTTAATCACACCCTTTAATAGCTCTTTGTTGTTAACCACTTGCTCTTCGTAAATCGTACCAATTGTCTCAAATTCAAATGAGTGGGTAAGCATCATGTTGGCAGTTAGTAGGCCTTTGGTCATCAGTTGCTGTACCTTACTGAAATCTTCTTGGGTGGCATTTCGACTTCCCATTAGAGTTGTCTCTTTTTTATGGAAGTCTGGGTCACTGATTTCTAGGTTTCCTTTAAATAAACCAACGAATACAATTTTCCCGCCATGACGAATATGATTTACAGCGTTATTCATCGCATGGGGATTACCTGTAGCATCAATAACGGTTTGAGCTAGAGTGCCTCCAAACAAAGCTTGTAGCTGTACGTGAAAGTCCTCATCCATAGGGTTCAGTGTAGGAAGTTGTAATTCACTAGTTACATGGTCTCGACGTTCTTTTTGTGTATCGGCAACTACAACATTGGCGCCATCTGCTGCGGCAATAGCTGCAGCACCTAACCCGATTGGTCCAGCACCAACAACAAGCACAGCTTCCCTAGGTTTGATATCTGCCCGGCGAATCGAGTGTGCACTAATCGCAAAAGGTTCTATAAGTGCTGCTGTAGCATTGTCGACACCATTTACTTTCAATACATTCGTTTGAGGTACTGTAATATATTCACAAAAACCACCGTCTTGATGGACACCAATAACAGAAATATTTTCACAGCAATTTGTTTTCCCACTTTTGCACGATGGGCATTCATAGCAAGCTACGTAAGGGATTAGAGCAACTTTATCTCCTATTACAAATGTTTCATCTACTTGTGCACCAGTTTCACAAACAGTACCGCACAATTCGTGTCCCAATACTCGCGGATAGCTAAAGAAAGGCTGTTTTCCTGTATATGCGTGAATATCTGTTCCACAAATACCAACTGAAGCCACTTTCACAAGTAACTCGTGAGGTTGTACTTTTGGCATGTCTTGTTCAATGTAATTTAGCTGGTATGGCTTTTCGCAAATCAATGACTTCATATGTGAATCTCTTGGTTATTTGAACTTGAAATCAGTGTATTTGACCTGTTTTTTATAGCGAGAAATTCTCATAAATACGTGCTTGCTATCAATGTTGATTGTTTTTTAATGGTATTTTATCTTTTGGGAGGAGATAGAATGGCAAGAAATAAAAACTTAAGAGAAACCACTACTAATCAATTACTCGATGCTGTAAGGCTTGGTCATATTGAGTCCCCTTTACCGTCTCAATCCGCTCTTGCTGATTTATTTAGTGTAAGCCGAACAACGATTAGGCATGTTTTGTCTGATTTACTAGATAAAGGCGTATTAGAGCTTGAGGGGGAAGTGTGGTTGATTGGACGAGAGCCTGAAGAAGAAGACGGCTATACGACCGCTATGTCAGAGAATGACATCCAAAGCGCGGAGTTTGAAACCTTCTTCAATGAAGCTATAAAAAACAAGCAGATTATGCCAGGGCAAGAGTTCACAGAGCTTGAGCTTTCAAAGCAAGCGAAGTGTTCAACCACTGTTGTTAGAGAGCACCTTATTCGTTTTTCTCGTTTTCATTTAATTGAAAATATTAACCGCGGTCGTTGGCGCATGGTACGTTTTGAACAAAATTATGCTTCTAGCTTGTTTGAGTTTCGTGAAATGCTTGAGTGTCATGCTTTGAGTCGATTTATGAACCTGCCTAAAAATGATGATCGGTGGCAACAAGCACAATATCTATTACATGAGCATAGGCAGCTTCGTGAAGCAATGGTAAGTGAATACCAAGCTTTTTCTGAACTGGATCAAAAATTTCATTCTCTATTATTATCGGCGACCAACAATCCATTTATGGATCAATTTTACGATATCATTTCAGTGATATTTCATTTCCATTACCAGTGGGATAATAGTGATCTTCGCACTCGAAATATGGTTGCTATTGAAGAGCATATGGCGGTGTTGAGTAAAATTTTAAGTGGTGATGATATTGGAGCTATGGGAGAGTTGAGACATCATCTTCAAACGGCCAAGCGAACCATGGAAAATAGTCTGATAATGGATAAGCCAGCATAAAGGCTGGCTTATCTTTTTTGATTTTACTGAGTTTATTGATTTACGAGTTGGATAGCTTCTCTAGTTAGCTGACCGATTTTATCCCACTCGCCCTGATTGATTAATGTCTTATCGACCATCCACGATCCCCCGCAACATAGCACTCGTGGAATATCGAGGTATTGACTGATGTTGCTGGTATTGATTCCTCCGGTCGGCATCAGCTGAATATCACCGTATGGTGCCAGTAAAGATTTAACCATATTGATGCCACCAGAAGCTTCCGCTGGGAAAAACTTCAACGTGGTAATTCCCATATCTAAAGCCGCTTCTACCGTGCTTGGGCTATTCACCCCGGGGATAATTGGAATATCGAGGTCTTGGCAAGCTTTTACTGTATTCGGGTTAAAGCCAGGGCTGACAATAAATGTTGCGCCAGCTTCTTTGGCCGCGATTACTTGTTCTCGAGTTAGTATGGTGCCCGCCCCAATCAACATATCAGGTTGTGCTTCTCTGAGTAGACGAATCGCTTCTACCGCAGCGTCGGAGCGAAAAGTGATTTCAGCGACAGGTAAACCATTTTCTGCTAGTACTTTGCCTAAAGGAAGAATGTCCTCTGCTTTATCAATTGCGATAACAGGGATGACTTTTAAGTCGGCTAATACAGAGTTTAGAGAGGTCATAATAGTTCCTTGATTGATTCGTAAATAGGCTGAGTGATGTTCTTTGAGACCACAGCCCCTTTATGTTGGATTACATGGCTAGCAAGTAAATTTCCTGCCATACAGCAGCTAGCAAGTGTTTTTCCGTTTGTATAAAGAGCAAGAAAAGCGCCATTGAAAGAGTCACCCGCAGATGTTGTGTCTACGATATGGTTAACAGTGAATGCTTCGATGTGTTCAGGTTCTTCTTGTTGGCTGAACTCTTGACAGAGACAGCCACTTTCACCGAGCTTCACAATCGCTTTTTTTACACCGAGCTTCCTCAATCTAGCTAAAGTGTCTTGTGGTGTTTTATCTGCCCATATCTGCTGCTCATCATCGAACGTCACCAAAGCTATATCGCAAGCGAAAAGCATAGCTTGGTAAGCACTCTGAGCGGCTGCCAAGCTATCCCATAACGCAGGCCGGTAGTTGCTATCAAATGCTATTTCTATGCCGCGGTCTCTATATTCAGCCAGCAGTTGCATTAAAGCATTACGATCTGTTGTAGATAAAATAGCTAAGGAGATACCACTAAGAAAAATGAGGTCGCAGTCTACTAATTGCCTATTTATCGATGAAAACATAGGGTGTTTCAGCAGATATTTAGCAGCTGATTGAGAGCGCCAATATTGAAAGCTGCGCTCACCTTCATTATCAACATGAATCATATATAGACCTGTCGAATGCTTGTTATCAACAGCCACTAAAGAGGTATTAATACCTTCATCTGACCAACAGGCTCTCATCATGCTACTGAGTTTGTCATCGCCTATAGCTGTTACGTAATAGGTATTAACTTGTTCATGGCTCATACGTTTTAAGTAGATCGCAGCGTTTAAAGTATCGCCTCCAAAACTTTGTCTCATTTCGCCAAAAGGAGTACCACTAAGCTCAATCATACACTCGCCGATAATAGCTATATTCTTTGCTTGCATTACTTACTCCTTACCCAAAGACTAAATTAGGAAGGCCAATAGAAATTACTGGAATATAGGTGATCATAATCAGTGCGATAACTAACAACGTCCAAAAAGGCATCACTTCTTTGACGAAATCTTCAATAGGTACCTTTGTTATCGAACAGGTAGTAAACATCACTGTTCCTAAAGGCGGTGTAATGGTACCGATCGCACTATTGAAAATAAAAATGATACCAAAATGTACAGGGTCAATACCGTATGATTGAGCAACGGGGGCGAGTAGCGGAGCTAAGACAATCATGACGGCGTTCCCTTCTAGGAACATCCCAATGATGAGCAAGAAGATATTGACCAATAATAAGAAGGCTAGTGGGCTTTCTACTGCACCAGTTAACCAGGTTGCTAGATCTTGGGGGACACGCTCCCACGTTAGGAACTTCGAGAAACCAACGGCTACACAAATAATTAAGAGCACGTTAGCCGATGCGAGAACAGACTCTTTTGTTGCATCCCACAACAACTTACTATTCATTTGTTTATAGACAAACATTCCTAAAACTAATGCGTAGATTACAGCTGCTGCACCAGCTTCTGTTGGCGTGAATACTCCAAAGCGAATTCCACCAATAATGATGACAGGCAACAGTAGGGCTAAAAAAGCATCTTTGGCTGACAATACTATCTCTTTTGTAGACGCTCGTTTTTCTCTAAGAGGGGCATAATTCCGTTTTTTAGCAATAAAGGCGACTAACGTCATCATCATTACACACAGCATGATTCCGGGAACAACGCCTGCAAGAAAGAGCTTTCCTATGGATACATTATTTACGTAACCATAAATAATAAGTGCGATACCTGGTGGAATAATCGGCGTAATAAGCGAAGAAGCGGCCGTTACTGCTGAAGAAAAAGAAGCGCTGTAGCCACGAGCAACCATCTGCGGGACGAGGAGCTTTGAGCTCATAGCGGCGTCTGCAATGTTGGAACCAGATAAACCTCCCATTAAAGTACTGAGAACAACATTAACCTGTGCTAGTCCTCCGTTCATGTGTCCAGTTAGAACTTCAGAAAATTTTAGAAGTCGTTGACTTATGCCTGAGTGGTTCATGAAAACACCAGCCATAACAAAAAACGGAATCGCAAGTAAGGTTACTGACTCTAAGCCTCCGGCTAGACGCTGAACTAACATCATCATGGGTAAATGATCATTAATCAAAAAGTAAGCTAGCGTGGCTATAAAAATGCAGAATGCGACTGGGATTCCAAGTGTAAATAAAAATAACAATGCGGATATCGGCAAAATGACGGACATGATTAGTCTTCCTTGTTGCGAGAAGCAAAGAATGAATATAGGTGCTTAAATTGGTGATAAAGCATAAACGTGCCACTCACAGGTACCGCTGCGTAGATATAGATATAAGGAATTTTAAGTGCAGGGGTAAATCGGACTTGAGAAAAAGGCAATAACTTCCAACCCCAATAAACCATAAATCCTAATGCAAATATGACGAGTAAAGGGCGGATCAAGTTGTCAAGAATATTAGCTGCAGTCGCTGGGATTTTTCGGACAAGGAAGTCGATACGTACAACTTCATCTGTTCTCATCAGGGCACTTGCACCCATAAATGTCATCCAAACAAATAGTGCTAAACATACTTCCTCTACCCAAGAGCTGGGTGAATTTAAGACATAACGAGTAACGACACCATAGCTCATCAATAAAACAATTATGGACAAAAAGCTGGCAGCGATGATCGTATCAAGCTGACTGACCCTATCCAAAACCATCATCAACTTATTTTTTTCAGGTGTATTGTGCTGATTCAACGAAACTTGAGTTTCCATTATGTACTCCAGAAACTATAAAAAATGGGCTCCCGACAGAGCCCTAAGAAACTTATAGCTGCGCTAGCTTATCTTGAACGTTTTTGTATAAATTTGGGGACCACTCAGGGAATTCAGCCTGAACCACTTTTCGTGCAGATTCTTCGAACGCTTGAATATCTACTTCATTTACCGCAACACCTTCAGATTTTAGTTGGTCAATGGCTTCCTGTTCGCTTTCAGCAATAAGAGTAGCGCCATAGCTCACCATGTCACGACTGGTTTCCAAAATGATTTTTTGTTCTTTTTCAGATAGTTGGTTCCAGAACATACTGCCCGCGACAAAAGGAGACATATGTTTGGTGTGAGCCGTTAAATTTAGGTTTTTAACGACTTCGTAGAACTTACCGCCCTGCAGTACTACCGCAGGGTTTTCTACGCCTTCAATTACGCCTTGTGATAAACCTGGGTAAACATCAGCTAGTGACATCGGAGTTGGTACGCCCCCCATTGCTTTTACTGTTGCAACGAACAAACGTGAGTGTTGAACACGAACTTTCACGCCTTTGAGGTCATCTGGTGATGTTACTGACCCTTTAGAAAGTAAGTGGCGAGTACCGTAGACTACGTCGGGTACAACAATTTTTAAGCCTTTATCAGATAGTTCGTTATTTAAGCCTTGGAACCACTCTGTATGAAGTAGCTTTGATTTTTTCTCAAACGACTGAGATAAATACGGGGCGTTTATAATACCCAGATCAGGAACGGTATCCATTAAGTAGCCATAAGAGCTAATCGTAATAATGTTTGCTCCAAACTTGGCTTGCTCCATAACTTCAGTTTCACTTCCTAATTGGCTAGAAGGGAATAGACGGAACTGAATTTCACCATTAGATTTTTCATTTACTTGCTCTGCCCAGTATTGCATCGCTTTGTCGATAGGTTCACCTGGCTGGTTACCGTAGGCAATCATTACTTCTGTTGCTGCGCTAGCACCGAAGCTAACAGCTAAAGTTAAACTAACAGCTGCAGTTATGTTTTTAAGTTGAGTTTGTAGGGTGTTCATAAGTAAGTCGTCCTTTATATTTATAATTAATATTGCTCAGAGGTTTACAGCTGCTTCATTGCGCCTTTTAAACCTAGGTTTCGGATCTGTTCGACGTAAGTTACAACTAAGTATTCAAGATTAGGTAACTGAGTCAGATCGCAATCCCAGTGATGCTCCATCGCTAAAAACTGCTTTACGTTATGTGCGTGGCCGCTTTTGGTATCGCGCCATGCCACGAAAGGTTCAAGTAGGTGTCGGTCATCACTTAATGGAATATCTTCATCGCCTCGCTTTCCTAAATAAAAACAATACAAGGCAGCAAGGCTAAAGCTTAGGTATTTTGGAGCTGTGCCCGTTGATTTTGTATATGTGATAAGTTGTGGAAGTAGGCGAGTTTTGAATTTAGTCATTGAATTCAACGAAATAGAAATAAGATAGTGCTTTATATAGGGATTTCTAAATCGGTCGAGAACGCTATCTTTAAATGACATTAAATCTTGTTCGCTCATGTCTAACGATGGGATAATTTCATGGTCCAGTAAGCAATCGAGATAGTTTAAGATATCTTGATCTTCCATTGCCTCACTCACGGTATTTAAGCCACTTAGGTAAGCCGCGGGAACCATCGCTGTGTGAGCCCCATTTAGTATTCCAACTTTGCGTTCTTTGTAGGGTTTGATGTCGTCAACGATTTTAATATTAAGCCCGCATTCGCTCAGTCTTAGTTTTTCTTGAAGCCAGCTAGGGCCTTGAATTACGAATAAGTAGTAATATTCAGCGGCAACAATAAAGTTATCTTTGTAACCCAATTCAGATTCAATCGTTTCAATTTCTTCTTTTGGGTTGCCGGTGACAATTCTATCAACTAGGGTTGAGCAAAATGTGTTTGAAGTCGAAATCCACTTAGAAAACTCAGGTTCGAGATCCCAAATGTTTGCATATTTGAGGACGATCTCTTTTAGTTTATCTCCATTCGCATCTATCAATTCACAAGGTAGATGAATAAGGCCTTTGTTGTTACACCCATTAAAGTGTTGGTAACGGTGATAAAGAAACTGGGTTAGCTTTGCAGGAAAGCTAGCAGGAGGGAAGGCATCAAGAGTATCCTGCGCGTTATAGACAATACCTGCCTCTGTAGTGTTGGATACAACCCATTCGAGTTCTGGGTTTTCAGCTACACGTAATACTTCTTCATACTCACCATAGGCTAGTAGTTCACGGTTGACAGAGCTAATAACTCTTGGTTGAGAAACATTTTCTCCTTGCTCATTAATTCCTCGGATAAGTGCCGTATATAACCCATGCTGGGTATCAAGTTTCGGGTGACTCGCATCAATAGGCCTAACAATGGTTATGCCAGAATTGAAATCAGTATGCTCATTGAGCAAGTCGAATTGCCAATCAATGAAAGCGCGTAGAAAGTTACCTTCTCCGAACTGAATGATTTTTTCAGGGTAGGAAGGCGTAGCGAAAACATCTCTATTAAGTTGTGTCATTTTATATCCCTAATCGATAGGTAGTTCTGTGTGTCGGACAGGTGTTATCGAAGTTGGAATTGAGTTTATGGGAAGGTATCGTTCAAACAGTTAAAAATATTCTCAAACGTGTAAGTGATCATTTTTATCTGTTTTTTATCTGTTTTTTATTTCTGAAAAAATCAGTATTAAAAGAAAAATAGCGTAATTACTCTCGAAATAGTCAGTGGATATATGTTGTAGATAGAATTTGACTGTTTTTAATTTGATTAAAATACAACTTCATGTGTAAACTAAATGAGTCGGACGGGAATCACTTAACTGGGATACCCATGAAAAAAATCATCAAAATCAATTCAAAAGACAATATTGTAGTTTGTTTGCAACCTCTTCAGTCTGGTGACAAGTTTAATATTGACGGCCAAGAGCTCATCGTAATTCAAGATGTTGACCGTGGTAGCAAGTTGGCATTAAGACCTATTGGCACTGGTGAAGATATCATTAAATATGGGAGCTCTATAGGAGTTGCCTCGACTGATATTGATGTTGGTGAGTGGATTCACACTCATAATATGACGACCAAATTATCAGATACAGACACCTATATTTATACGCCGAGTTTTCCTCACTTGTTAGCGTCGTCAATTGAAGAACGATTCTTTCAAGGTTATGAGCGAGATAATGGCGATGTAGCAATACGTAATGAAATTTGGGTTATACCTACAGTTGGTTGTGTTAATGGTATAGCCAAACAAGCTATTGAACGCTTTCGTCGAAATCATCCAGAATTACGTTGTGATGGAGTCCATTTATTTCCTCATAATTACGGGTGCTCTCAATTGGGCGACGACCATGAAAATACTCGTCAAATACTGGCCAACATGGTTCAACATCCAAATGCAGGTGGAGTGCTAGTTATTGGCTTAGGTTGTGAGAATAACCAAGTCGGTCCTTTTAAAGAGCTTGTAGGTGACATTGATGAAAGTCGTGTTCAGTATATGATTGCTCAAAATGAACAGGACGAAATCGAAGTAGCAGTTAACCATTTGGAATCTATTTATCAAAGCGTTCAACTGGATACTCGTACACCTATTAGCTTTGGTCGGTTGAAGGTGGGCTTAGAGTGTGGAGGCTCAGATGGACTTTCTGGTATAACGGCTAACCCCATGCTAGGACGTTTTTCTGACTACCTTATCGGGTTAGGAGGCACTTCAGTACTGACTGAGGTGCCTGAAATGTTTGGAGCTGAACACTTGCTGTTTGAGCGCTGCATTGATAGAAAAACCTTTGATAAAGCAGTTGGTATGATAAATGGCTTCAAACAGTATTTTATAGACCATAACCAACCGATTTATGAGAACCCATCACCAGGCAATAAAAAAGGTGGTATCTCGACGTTGGAAGACAAATCTATGGGCTGTACTCAAAAAGCGGGTAGTAGCCCTGTAGTCGATGTTTTGAATTATGCGGATACACTATCTATACCAGGGCTAAATCTTCTGAGTGCTCCGGGAAATGATGCTGTAGCCACTTCAGCTCTTGCTGCGAGTGGTTGCCATTTGGTTCTTTTTACTACGGGACGAGGAACACCTTATGGAGGCTTTGTTCCAACAGTGAAAGTATCAACAAACTCTGAACTAGCACTTAAAAAACCGCATTGGATTGATTTCAATGCTGGCGCACTAGTAGAAAACACATCGATGAATATCCTTCTAGAGCAATTCATTGACTGTGTCGAAGCAATTGCTAGTGGTGGCAAGACAAATAATGAACGAAATGAAATCAGAGAGTTAGCTATTTTTAAGTCTGGAGTGACTTTGTAATCGGTCGCTTTTTCATAAATCTAGCATCGACAAATTAATGGCATCGAGAGATGCCTTTTTTATGCGTGTTTACAGTAAAAGGTTCATGGGAATTAGGCTCATAGGTTTATGGCGAACAGGCATTTCTGTGACCTGTTGTGCAATTACCTATTTATCTTGAATCTGGCTCGATTAGGTATGCCATTTCATTTAAAGATAAGGGTATAGTGTCGCGAAAATTTGCGGCACTGTTGTTCTCAAGAAGGAATAGCTAAGAGCAACAAAGTGAAGCTCCTAACAATATTACACGCACAACATATAGGTTTAGCAATGACGCTTAAAAGCTTGGCATGCACCATTAGCGCAGTTTTACTGGCTGGCTGTGGTTCGACAGTGGCAACTCAAACATACAACGCCGATCTGATTATCACTAATGGACAAGTCCTGACTATCAACTCTGAAATGGATGTGATTGAAGATGGTGTTGTTGTCGTGAAAAACGACCAGATCATCGCGGTGGGTAATGAGAACTTGATTACTCAATATCGCGCTGAAAAGGTGATTGATGCTCAAGACGGTATTGTTATGCCAGGTATGGTCAATGCTCACAACCACCTTCCTATGATTGCGTTTCGCGGTTTAGGCGAAGAGGGTATTTCCAACCGATTGTTCGCTTACTTTTTCCCGCTTGAAGCCAAAAAGCTAAGCCGTGAACTGATTTATAACGCGACCAAGCTAGGCAGTATCGAGTTGGCACAAAGTGGTGTCACGACTTATGCCGACATGTATTACCACATGGATGAAATGGCAAAAGCGACCAAAGAAGTTGGCCTGCGTGCGGTGCTCGGCGAGACCGTGATTAAGTTCCCTGTGGTAGACGCTAAAGAACCTTATGGCGGTATCGATTATGCCAAAGGCTTCATTGAGCAGTACCAAAACGACGAGCTGATTACACCTGCTTACGCACCACACGCGGTGTACACAGTGAGCAAAGACAAGCTTCAAGAAATCAACAAACTGTCTGCTCAATATGATGTGCCGGTGTTAATTCACGTTGCTGAATTCCCAAATGAAGAGAAGCGCATCAAAGATGAAACTAAGGCCACGTCGCCAGTCGAATACATGAATGAAATTGGTGTGCTGGACGAGCGTGTAGTCATTGCTCACGGTATCCACCTTTCAGAGAACGATCAAAAGCTTCTAAAGCAAGCTGATGCAGGGATCTCATACAACCCAATGGCGAACGCTAAAGGTGCAACCGGCATCGCACCAGCATGGGATATGTACCGTGCCGACATGCGAGTAGGTTTGGGAACAGATGGCCCAATGAGTTCAAACCAAGTCGATATCATGCGCACCCTAAGCTATGCAGCGAACATGCAACGCTTGAAGCACTCAGATCGCACCATCATGATTCCTGAACAGGTTATTGAGATGGCAACCTTAGGTGGCGCTAAAGCCTTACACATGGAAGACCAAATTGGTTCTCTGGAAGTCGGTAAAAAAGCAGACATCGTGATTGTCGAAACACAATCAGCGAACATGATGCCAAGCTACGACCCATACGCAACCTTGGTTTATCAAGCGAACCCGAGCAACATCGACACGACGATTGTTAACGGCCAAATCGTAATGGAAAACCGCGTGATGCAGACGGTTCAGCTGGATGACATCCGCCAAAGCGTTGATCAGTTTGAAGCCGACATTACTGAGTTCGCGAAAGAACTGTCTAAGAAAGCGATTAAGTCGAAGAGCTTGATGGATTAGGACTTAAACCTGACTTTAGTAATCGAACAGAATGAATAAGGCCGACAATATGTCGGCCTTTCTTGTTTAGATAAGCTCAAAATACACGAACTTTAATTATTCATCGCCAGCTTACCTAACTTCATGGCTGCCGCATGGTGGCGGTGCATCAGTTGCTCCATGTCTACGCCAATCACAGCGCCATCGTTGACGCGCCACTTACCTGCAACCATCACTTTATCTGCTTGTTGAGCACCACAAAGCAATAGTGCGGCGAGTGGGTCGTGGCTGCCAGAGAAGCGAATGTCATCAAGCTTGAACATCGCGATGTCGGCTTGTTTGCCAACTTCGAGCGTACCAATATCAGTTCGTCCCATAGCGGCAGCAGAGCCTGAAGTTGCCCAGCGTAATGCATCAAAGTGTGAAACATTGGCGGAACCATATTGCAGGCGTTGTAGATACATCGCCATGCGTACTTCGGCAATCATATTGGAGCCATCGTTTGAGGCGGAACCGTCCACACCAAGCCCCACTTTTACGCCAGCGGCTTCAAGGTCGTTGTTCTTACAAATACCGGAAGCCAACATCATATTGGAGGTAGGGCAGTGGCTAATACCGATTCCCGCTTTACCTAAACGTTTGATCTCTTCTGGATTGAAGTGAATGCCATGAGCAAGCCAAGTGCGTTCGTTTAACCAACCCACATCCTCTAGGTAATCCACAGGGCGCAGGCCAAACTTCTCAATACAGAAGTCTTCTTCATCAAGTGTTTCACATAAGTGCGTGTGCATCATTACGTTCTCACGCTCACTTATCTTAGCGGTTTCCTTCATCAGATCTGTGGTGACAGAGAACGGCGAACAAGGCGCGAGTGCGATTTGAATCATCGCCCCTTCATCACGCTGGTGGTAATCACGAATCAAGCGTTGGCTGTCATCAATGATGGTTTGTTCGGTTTGAATGGTGTGTCGTGGAGGTAGTCCACCTTCATCTTCCCCTAGGCTCATAGAACCGCGAGTGAAAATTGCCCTTACACCCAGCTTCTCGGCAGCTTCAATTTGTAAGTCGATGGCGTGCTCAAGCCCGTTTGGTAATAAGTAATGGTGATCGGAAGCTGTAGTACAACCCGACATCATTAATTCCACCAGAGCCAGTTCTGTGGCTAGGCTCATCATTTCAGAATCGAGGTTTGCCCACACAGGATAGAGGCTTTGCAGCCAATGGAAGAGTTCCTTATTGAGTGCGCCGGGGTAGGCACGCGTTAGAGTTTGATAGAAGTGGTGGTGCGCATTGATAAGCCCAGGAGTCACAACATGACGAGAGGCGTCTACGCTGTAATCTACGGGTAAGGTTGGTTCTTTGTGTTTACCAACCAGTTCAATGACTTTATTACCTTTTATGACAATGCCGCCTTCTGCATCGGCATTTGAGCCCGTGTAGATTGCGAGAGGATTCTTAATCCAGATGGTTTCCATTCATAGTAGTCCTTAGCCATCTCAGCCTTTTCAGGGAAGAGGGTCTTTATTGGTATTTATAGTTGCAAGATAAATTCGAATCAGGGGCGTTAAAACTTTCAATGTTCTAATTCGACCCTGATTCTGTGGAAATCGGTTTACGTTAGTCAGTGAATTAGTTAGCTCGAGACTTAGCTAGTTCCAGACTTAATTAGTTCGAGACTTAGCTAGTTAGTTCGCTTTGGGCTCAGGATTTTCTGATGCTGCTTGAACATTGGCTTCTGTACTTGCCTGTTGAGTCTCTAATTGCTCGTCTGACGCCATTGCTTCTTCAGCTTGCTCTTTCATTTCTAGCTCAACTTGTGCTTGGCTTTCGGCTAGTGCTTCTTGCTCTTCTGCTCGTGAAGATTTTGGTAACACAAGGTTTAGCAGCACGGTCATGATAGTACCGGTCGTGATGCCAGAGTGAAGAAAGTTCGCTAGGTCATGAGGTAAATGTTGAAGCAATCTCGGTTCGAAGGTAACAGCTAAACCAGACGCCAAACCAACACAGATTACCAAAGCGTTACGTTTGGTGTCTGCGGCTTTGATCAACATGCGGATACCCGCGTAGGCGATCATACCGAACATCACGAAACCCACACCACCCAAAACAGGTTTAGGAATGGTGACGGCAATAGCAGCTAATTTCGGGAATAAACCGCCTAAAATTAGCAAACCACCTGTTGCTGCTACGACATAGCGACTTGCAACACCTGTGATACCGACAATACCAACGTTTTGGCTGAATGATGCCAATGGCATCGCCGTTAGAATTGAAGAGAGCGTACTACCAAGGCCATCACCTAGTAATCCACGTTTTAGATCTTTACCACTAACTTTGGTTTGGCAGTTGTTGCCCAGTGCCATGAAGTCGCCCGTTGCTTCAGCGATAACCACTATGTATACCAAGCTCATGCTGATGATGGCACTTGCAGAAAAGGTAAAGCCATATTTGAAAGGTTCAGGGCCACCAACCCAAGCGGCAGAGCTGATCTGCTCAAGGTCTACCATGCCGAGCGATAGCGCCACAATGTAACCTCCCGCTAAACCAATCACGATAGCAGAGGCAGCAACCGCGCCTTTACAGTAAACCGATACACCAACCACAATACCCAGTGAGACAAGGGCTAGGAACAGTTTAGGTAGCGTGGCGAATTGTTCCGTATTGGCTGGGGAGTCTCCGACCCAATTCATGGCAACCGGTAAAATGGTTAAGCCGATTAGGGTAACCACAACACCACTTACCACGGTTGGGAACAGCTTCCGAACCTTGTCCATATAGAAGCTGGCACCAATTACGACAAACGAGCCGATAAGCGCCGAGCCCATGATAGCGGCGACGCCACCTTCGTTACCGATTGAGATAGCGACACCTAAAAAGGCGAAGCTCGAACCCATAACCACGGGCAGTCGAATGCCGACAGGGCCAAAGCCAAGACACTGAGCAACGGTCACAATACCGGATGCCAATAGAGCTGCATTGATCAGTGAGACGATCTCTGTGTTGGGTAGGCCAATGGAAGCGCCGACAATAAGGGGAACAGCGACAATGCCACCAATCGAGGCGAGCATGTGCTGCAATGCGAGTAGGAAGGTTAAGCCGTGAGGCGGTCTTTCATTTAGGGTGTACAGAAGTTTCATTTGATATTCCTCTGCCTGCGTTTCCGTTTACAGGCGATTGGCGGTCAAATAATGACTTCTACAAACTGCGTAGGGTCATAAAAAAGGTGCATTAAAGGGACGGAATGCATCTGCGTTCCGCGTATTAATACAATTAGCTTTCTTAGCAATTTTGTCGGTAGATTGTGTGTCAGTAGCTTGGCTCATGAATGAGCCAAGCAATAAATCATGTTGCTGTGTTGATTATCCGATGAATACCAGCTTGGCAACGAAGATAGCCGCTAGGAAGTACATCGAAATTGATACGTCTTTTGTTTTACCTGTCGCCAGCTTAAGTACTGTGTAGGTAATGAAACCCAGTGCGATACCATTCGCGATAGAGAACGTCAGTGGCATCATCAAAGCGGTAATCGCTGCGGGTGCACCGTTGGTGAAATCTTTCCAATCAACGTGCTGCATGCTGCTCATCATCACAAACGCTACGTAAATCAACGCGCCGGAGGTGGCGTAAGCTGGGATCATACCTGCAAGAGGTGATAGGAAAATCGCCGCTAAGAACAAAGCGCCAACTACAATCGCAGATAGGCCTGTTCGAGCACCGGCTGCAACACCTGCAGCACTTTCTACGTAACTGGTGACAGGTGGACAACCCACACATGCACCTGCAACACTTGAGATACTATCGGCTTTCAGTGCTTTGCTCAGACCTTCGATCTTACCCGTTTCAGGGTTAGTTAGGTTTGCACGCTCAGCCACGCCCATCAAAGTACCCGCGGTATCGAACATGTTTACAAAAAGGAAAGCCAAGATAACGCTGATCATCGAAACATCAAGCGCACCCATAATATCCATCTTTAGGAACGTAGGCGCTAAACTTGGTGGGGCTGCGAAGAAACCGTTGTAGTGAACGAGGCCAAGCATCATGCCGACCAGAGTTACACTCAAAATACCGATTAACACTGCACCAAATACCTTGCGTTCACTCAGAACTGCGATGATAAGGAATGCGATAGCTGCAAGTAGAGCTTCAGGTTTGGTGAAGTCACCTAATGAAACCAAAGTTGCTGGGTTTTCGACGACAATACCTGCTGTTTTCAGACCAATCAGGCCCAGGAATAAACCAACACCCGCTGTCATGGAATAACGCAGACTCACTGGGATACTTTCAATTATCCATTGGCGGACTTTGTAGAAGCTCATTCCGACGAACAAGATACCAGAGATAAACACGGCACCCAGTGCCACTTCCCAGCTGTAGCCCATTTCGCTTACTACAGTGAACGAGAAGAAGGCGTTCAAGCCCATGCCCGGCGCAAGGCCGACAGGCCAGTTCGCAAATAACCCCATTAGCAAGCAACCGATCGCAGCACCAATACAGGTTGCGACGAATACCGCACCTGAATCCATGCCTGAAGCGGCCATTATTTGTGGGTTAACGAAGATGATGTAAGCCATGGTTGCGAAAGTGGTGACACCACCGATTAACTCATTTTTTACACTACTGCCGTGTGCCTTAATTTTAAAAAACTTCTCTAAAATTCCGTTGTTCGCATCTTGGTTGAGTATTTCTGTTTTACTCTCACTCATGTCAGCAAGTCCTTTTCTGTTGTGATCCATTTATTGAATACAGCGAGATTTCAATATTAAGTTTTAAGGTTTTTCCTAGCCGCTATTTCTTTAGTTATCAGTTTCTAACCATCTGTTTTCTAGCTATTAATCTCTAACTATTAACGTTGTTAGTATTTTTATATGAGCGTGTTTAATGAGCGCGCATCATTTTGGATGCACGCACTAATCTGTTTAATATTTGTCGGTTGAGCCTAGTTCGAAGTTCTAGGTCACAGGACTAACTGCCCCGATAGGTTGAGAAACTGTAAGGCGAGACGAGAAGAGGGACATGATAATGCGCTTCTGGGTCATCTAAGCCAAAACGAATCACCACATCATCTAAGAAGGGCACACCATCCAATTCTACACCTTTGCTTTTGTAGTAATCCGCAACGTAGAACACCAATTGATATTTCCCCGGTCGGAAATCATTCCCTGCCAGAATCGGCGCATCGGTTCGGCCATCGGAGTTGGTGAGTACCGTCGCCAGCTTTTCTGTTGAGTCTTCATTGACCTTATAAAGCTCTACCTTGATCTCTGCACCTGGTAAGCCGTGAGTAGTGTCTAATACGTGTGTTGTTAGTCTTCCCATAGTCCCTTAATAGCGCTTTTAGCGCTCCTCTGTTCCGTGGTTTATCTGTCTGTTTCGACCTTGCAAAGAATGCAACTGGTCACTTTGTTATCACTAACTATGTACGAACTGTACACAATTAGTAAAGCTAATTGTTGGAAAAATGTTAACCTCCGTGTCGTTTTTTCTGACTTTATAGATCTTTATTATCGTTTTTTAGTGAATTTATATTTTCTTAAGCTTTTGTTTTTAAATGATTAGATCGCCTAAATTTAACTTGAATAACAAAATCTTTACATTGAGATAAATAATTGTATACAATAAATGTACAGGGGTAAGGTTGCTCTGTTTATCGAGAATCCATTTGATTGAATCATTTGGTGACTCACTTAAAGAGCGGCTAAGCCAACCACTTATGTTAGGAGTACTTGGATGAATAAGGATTATTCAAGAAATTTGATCGGTTACGGAGCTAACCCTCCAAACCCTCAATGGCCAGGTAATGCGCGCGTCGCGGTTTCTTTTGTATTGAACTATGAAGAGGGCGGTGAGCGTTGTTTGTTACATGGAGACGACGAGTCTGAAGCCTTTCTTTCAGAGATCCCGTCAGCACAACCGATCAAAGGCGAACGTCACATCAGCATGGAATCGATCTATGAATATGGTAGCCGTGTGGGTGTATGGCGTGTTCTTCGCTTGTTCGATGAATATGAAATCCCACTGACTGTATTTGCGGTCGCTATGGCCATTGAACGTCACCCGGACGTTGCCAAAGCCATGGTCGAAGCGGGGCATGAAATCTGTAGCCACGGTTACCGCTGGATAGACTATCAATACATTGATGAGTCTGAAGAGCGTGATCACATGACCAAAGCGATTGAGATCATCCAGCAAGTGACTGGGCAACGCCCACAAGGCTGGTACACAGGCCGAACGGGCCCAAATACTCGTCGTTTGGTTGCAGAAGAAGGCGGCTTTCTTTATGACTCAGATGCCTACGATGATGACCTGCCTTATTGGCATACCGAAACGGGTCACCCTCAATTGGTGATCCCTTACACACTCGATGTGAACGACATGCGTTTTTCTACCGCGCAAGGTTTCAACTCAGGTGAACAGTTCTTCCAGTATCTAAAAGACACTTTTGACACCCTTTATATGGAAGGCGAAACAGCACCGAAAATGATGTCGGTTGGGTTGCACTGTCGGCTGATTGGTCGCCCTGGTCGTATTGCTGCGTTAAGACGTTTCCTAGATTACGTTAAACAGCACGACAGCGTGTGGCTATGTCGTCGAATCGATATCGCGAACCACTGGCACCAACATCACCCATACAACGGACAACAAAATTAGAACGAACAGCAAGGAGGCTTAACGTGACTGAATTTCGATCTTGCCAACCAACAACCATGAGCCGCGATACCTTTATCGTGCACTTTGCTGATGTTTACGAACACAGCCCATGGGTTGCTGAAGCGGTGTATGACCAAGGTTTGAATGCCGAAGATGATCATATTGAGAATCTTCATCTAAAAATGGCATCGACCTTGTTAAATGCCGATCAAGGCAAACAGTTGGCTTTGATCAACGCTCACCCGGATTTAGCGGGCAGAGCAGCAGTAAACGGCGAACTCACCGAGTCGTCGACCAAAGAACAAGCGGGGGCGGGCATCGACCAATGCAGCGCCAAAGAATTTGAAAAATTCACTTCTTACAACAACAGCTACAAAAGTCGCTTCAATTTCCCTTTTATCATGGCGGTGAAGGGAGCCAATCGTTACCAAATTCTTGAGTCGTTCGAGATGCGATTAGGAAATGATAGTGAAACTGAGTTTGCTACGGCGATTCAAGAGATCAACAAGATCGCGATGTTTCGTCTCTGGGATATGTAAGTTAACGGAGTTAACAGCTATCTCAGCCCAGTCTTAGTGCGCTAAAGGTTTGATTTGTAAAAACATAAGCCACTAAGTTCTCATTTTATTATTACTTGATTAATTTCATAGGATTACACGGACATGACCCATAAATTTGAACAGTACATAAACCTTGCAGACGAAAAACTCGGCGCAGAAGCTATCTTCGCAACAGACGATTTTTTCGCGGATAAAAGCCGTCTACTCAGCCACGCAGCGCCAGAGTGGAAAGACGACTTATACGACGACAACGGCAAGTGGATGGACGGTTGGGAAAGCAGACGCAAACGCGGCGAAGGTTACGACTACTGTGTCGTTCGCCTTGGCCTAGCTGGCACCATTGCTGGCGTTGATATTGATACCTCATTCTTCACAGGTAACTTCCCACCTTCGGCATCAATTGACGCGTGTTATTCACCACAAGGTGAGCCAACTGACTCAACAGAGTGGCAAGAAATTCTGCCTTCAATGGCACTACAAGGTGATCATCATCATCTTGAAGAGATTGAAAGCGACCAAGTATTTACTCACCTACGTTTGAACATCTACCCAGACGGCGGTGTCGCTCGCTTACGTGTTTATGGCCGACCGAGTGTTGATTGGGACGCGATAGATTCTCAACAACAAGTCGACCTAGCATCGGTTGAACACGGTGGCCGAGCACTGGCATGTAGCGACGAGCACTACGGCAACAAAGCTAACATCTTAGGCCCAGGCCGTGGTGAAAACATGGGTGATGGCTGGGAAACAGCGCGTCGTCGTACGCCGGGTAATGATTGGGTAATCGTGGCATTAGGCCACCCAGGCAACATCGAACGTATCGTTGTGGATACGGCTCACTTCAAAGGTAACTACCCAGACAGCTGCTCAATCCAAGCGGCTTATGTGAAAGGCGGTACCGACGACCAAGTAGAAACACAAAGCCTATTCTGGCGTGAACTGTTGCCTGCACAAAAGCTGCAAGCGCACGAAATTCACGAATTCATTTCTGAGGTTAATGACCTTGGTGCGATTACCCACGTACGTGCAAACATATTCCCAGATGGTGGTATCAGCCGTTTGCGTCTATTTGGTACGAAGGCGAAATAGGTAAGGAAATCAGATATGAGTAATGGAATACGTCGTTTATCCATCGAACCGTTAACCAAGCAGGCTTTTGCAGAGTTTGGCGATGTTATCGAGTCCGATAATAGTGATTTCTTCATGATCAACAGTGGATCAACACGTCGCTACCACAAGCTAGCGACAACGGATGTGCAAGACCAAGACGGAGAAGCCATCATCAGCATCTTCCAAGCCACACCGTTGAGCTACCCACTAACCATCAAAATGTTAGAGCGTCATCCACTTGGCTCTCAGGCATTCATTCCATTACTTGGTCAACCCTATTTAATTGTTGTTGCGCCAAAAGGCGACGATCCAACATTAGCCAATAGCCGAGCTTTCTTGAGCAACGGCCGTCAAGGAGTGAACTATCACAAAGGGGTGTGGCATCACCCAGTTCTCGCCCTCACCGATCAAGACCAGTTCTTGATCGTCGATAGAGGCGGCGAAGGGCATAACTGTGACGAAGTTTATTTCGACAGCGACCGAGTGGCATTGCATTTGGACGACTTGCCAACGGACGACAATAAGGAAGAGCAACGTTTAGCTAAAGCGTTGTGATACAGGAGTTTATTATGGATCCGCATATTACAGAATGGTTGAATTTAGCAATACGCTGGGCTCACATGATTGTTGGTGTTGCGTGGATAGGCGCATCATTTTACTTTGTTTGGTTAGAGAACAACCTTAACCGAGTAAACCCAAAAACGGGCCTTTCAGGCGACTTATGGGCAATTCACGGCGGTGGTATTTATCACCTAGAAAAATACAAACTTGCGCCACCAGAGATGCCAGAGCACCTGCACTGGTTTAAATGGGAAGCTTACTTCACGTGGATCACCGGTGTGTGTCTACTGGGTGTGGTTTACTACCTCAACGCGGAGATTTACCTGATTGCACCGGGCTCTGGCCTTGATTCAACAACGGCAATCGCGATTGGTATTGGTTCATTCGTTGCCGGCTGGTTTATCTACGACTTACTGTGTGACTCACCATTAGGTAAAACCCCCGTGTTGCTTGGCGTTGTGCTGTTTGTGCTGCTCGTCGCTGCGACATATGGCCTAACTCAAGTGTTCAGTGGCCGTGGTGCTTACATTCATGTGGGTGCAATCATTGGTACCATCATGGTGGGTAACGTATTCCGCGTTATCATGCCTGCACAGCGTAACTTGGTGAAAGCGATTGAAGAGAAGCGCGAACCGGATCCGGCATTGCCAGCGAAAGGTCTACTGCGTTCTCGTCACAACAACTACATGACCCTGCCAGTGCTGTTCATCATGATCAGTAACCACTTCCCAAGTACTTATGGCTCGGAATACAACTGGCTGATTCTTGCTGGGCTAGCGATCTTCAGTATCTTGGTGCGTCACTACTTCAACACGCGTCATGGTAGTCAGAAGTTTGCATGGACAGTGCCAGTAGCTGCATTGGGTATGATCACGCTTGCGTTTGTGACTTCACCTTACGCGAAAAAACAGATGACTCCAGTTGTACAGGCGCCAGTGGTTCAAGAAGTGCAAGTAAGCGCGACTGAATCGACGGTAGAAGAGGCTGCTTCAATCGATACTGCTTCAACTACAACTGATGCTCTAGCTTTACCAGCAGACCACGCAGCTCAAACCGCTAGCGCAGGAGTCAGCTTTGAAACCATCAACAAGGTCATTCAAGAGCGCTGTTCTGTGTGTCACTCTTCAACCCCGAGCCACGCTGCTTTTGCTGCTGCGCCAGCCGGTGTGATGTTTGATACTCCAGAAGAGATTAAAGCCAACGTCCCAAGGATTGTTGCTCAAACCGTAACAACCAAGGTGATGCCGCTCGGCAACATGACTCAAATGACCGACGAAGAACGCGCACTCATCGGAACTTGGGTAGAGCAAGGCGCGACGCTTCAATAATCATGTGAAATCCTTTACCTAAGAGCATGAGTCTTAGGTGAGGCTTGGGGAGAGTTTGGTTTCGGGCACGCACCAAACTCATCCCACCCTGTTTCCCCGGTTCCTATAACCGGGGCTTTTTGTTTTTGGACAAAAGAAATGCAGAATTATCATTCAGTTGGTGACTCTAGGTGCATATGTGAATTAAAGTGTGCTGTTGGTTGTTCCTGTCTAGTCGGGCAGAGTGTTGATGTTCAAGATCAGTTGAGAGAGTTATGAAAAATATCGTTGTATTTAATACTGAAACAGCAGAGCACCGAGTTTTTGACGTATCAGATTCTGATGCGGAGAATTATCAAGAGATACGTTCTTTGCTAGTCAAAGCTTTAGATCTAGAAATTATTTATGACCAAATAATTGAAGCATATTGGGACTTCAAAAATAAAGTTAATTATTGGAATTTAAGGTCTATTTCAACCCCGTTTGCTGACTATGTACTAAACCATGAAATTCGTAGCTCTTTGAATAGTTTGGCTTTTAACTTGTTCAACTTAAGTAAGTTATATCTTGATTGGCATTTTAATGAACGGAAGAAGCGATGTTTTGCATTTGAGATTACGAATGACGAAGCTGCTAGAGTTGCTGTCGAATCACAACGTCAGGATATTTACGACTCAAATATTCATTACGTAGTTGGCTGCGACTTGAGAGGACATAGCCAACATAGCGCTTTACCTGTAAGAACTTTTACTACTGGTGTTCGCTACGATCACGGAACATCAAGTCGCACTGCTCATTTCAGTATTTTTTACGATTACGATGACCTAGTTAAAGCTGGTGTCCCAAAGAAAAAATTATCACATGATATTAAGCTAGAACTCTCAGAAATTATCGACGGTTTCGTATACGCGATTTCTCAAAAGCACATGTTGAATCGTGAGTTATCCGATTCAATTGTTCGTGATGGCCGTGAAAGATATTTGACTAAGTGGCAAAGTTTGGTCAATGACACGAATTTTGAACGGTATCGTTGCGAACTACATTTGGAAGGTGGTGAAAAGCATGTGTTATCTCTTGAGTGGTTTGAGGTGTACGGTCATCTCCAATTAAAGCATCGTAGGTCAATAGATTACTCAGCGATTCGGTTCGAAAAGTGAGTTAGATATAATCAAAAATGAGTTGTATGTAGTTTTAATCACAGTGTCTGAGCTATTAAATAGGGTTTAAGGAAAAGACAAATATGGATATTGCCGTACTAACATTTGATGGATTTAACGAGCTAGATTCTTTCATCGCATCGGGTATTTTGAATCGAATGAAAGAGTTTGGTTGGAATGTGCAGATTACTAGCCCTACAGAATCAGTGACTTCAATGAATGGAGTCACAATTAAATCTCAACAGCCTTTAGAGTTCGCGAATACAGCTGATGCGGTGTTGTTTGGTAGTGGCATGTTGACCCGCGATGTCGCCCAAGATGATAAATTACTCTCAAGGTTAAACCTTAATCCACAAACACAATTGATTGGTGGTCAATGCTCAGGGACTTTATTGATGTCGGTATTGGGGTTACTGAATCAAGTTCCAGCCTGTACTGATTTAACAACGAAGCCATGGGTAATTGAATCCGGTGTGACCATATTGGACCAACCGTTTTATGCGGAAGGTAACATTGCTACAGCGGGTGGCTGCTTGTCGTCCAAATACTTAGCTGCATGGGTTATCTGTAAGCTCGCAGACCAAGAACATGCCGAAGCTGCAATTCACTATGTTGCGCCTGTTGGTGAGAAAGAAGACTCTGTGAATCATTGCATGTCGATAGTAAGTACTTACGTTTAAACTGATTCATTGCGTGCGCAGTCCTGTATAAGGTTCTTGATATGAATCTCTACCCATGGCATTTTTAGTCCAAATTGACTTTAGTTAGGACAAAAAATGGAAGACTTGATAGTCGCGTATTTTAGGGCATTGAGCTCATTCTTTAGGTATATGTTTCAGTCGATATTGATTGAGTTCATTGGTTACGGAGCTGGCTGGATAGTCTGTAAAGTATTCACATTAGGGCGCTTCCCCCCATTGATTCCAACTGAAAAAGAGCGAACCAGAATCTCTTATATTGGAGCTATTAGCATCGTATTGTTTCTGTTAGCAATTGGTGTGTTCAATAGTTTGTGATTCGGAGTAAGGATATATGAAACTTTACCCCGCGGAGCAATACCAATCAGCTTGCAACGAGCTGTTTGTCCGATACGAACGTGACATCAAAAAGCTAATCCCTAATGCGAGAGTTGAGCATGTAGGCGCATCTTCTATTCCTTTTGCCGTGTCTAAAGGCGATTTGGATATCTTCGTAGGTGTTGAGCTTGGCGAACTTGAGGATGTAATAGAGAGACTCACAACACTCGGCTTTACAGAGAAACTCGATACCTTAAGAACGCCGGAACTGTGTATGTTGGAGTCTACATTAGGGGATGATGTGGCCTTGCAAGTGGTCGCCAGTGGTTCTGAGTTCGAATGCTTTCTAAGGTTTCGTGACAAGCTACGTGCGAATCCGGCATTAGTTCAGCAATACAACACCCTCAAAATGTCTTGCGAAGGTTGGCCGCAAGAAGAGTACCGTGAAAAGAAGTCTGACTTTATCGAGCATGTGCTGGCGGTGAAATAGCAAGTCGTCTTGTGATAGATTGGGTTAGTGACACAGACTGGCTTTACATTTTCCATTGATTCCTTGAGGTAGGCTTATGATTACAATTAGAAAAGCGGCTGAGTCTGATGCTCAGGATATTTTCGATATTCGAAGCCGTGCCATTGTCGAGAAGTGCTCGGCTTATTACTCAGAAGAACAGCTGTCAATATGGACGCAGGGTGGAATGTCTGATGGATTCATAAGCGATGTAGTCCAAACCTTTCACGTTTCAGAAGTTGATGGTCGAGTGATTGGCAGCGGCAAGATCAACATCGAAACTGGTATGATTGATGCTATTTTTGTGGACCCAGATTTTTCCGGAAAAGGCGCAGCGAAGCAGATGTTGCAGTTCTTAGAGGAACTCGCGATTCAACACAATTTGCCGTTAATGAAGTTAGAATCGACTCTGAATGCCGCTGCGTTTTATCGTGCGTGTGGCTTTATTGGTGATGAACTTTCCACTTATCACTCTCCTAGAGGTATTAGCCTCGACTGCATCCCGATGGAAAAACCGTTACTTGCTTAAATAAACAGCACTAACGCCAATTCTTAGTACTGTTTTTACTTTCCCCTTACACTCTTTTCAAATATCGAATTTAGTATCAAATTTCTCTTTGTTATACAGGCAAGTCTCTCATTATGAAGAACTTCTTTGATAGCGAACTCATGCTCTCTAGCTCCTTGAATTTCGTTTTGCTATCGCTTGGGCTAACGCTCCTTTTTCATCTTCCTATTTGGTGTGGGTTCAACTTGAGCCGACGCAAGTGGAAGCTTATGGATTATTTATGGCCGTTCTTGGCGGGTATCGGGATGCTGGGTGCAGTGTCTGAGATTCGTGCGAAAGTAGCGGGTGATTGGGTTGAAACAGAACAAACCAGAGCGGTGGCGATTTTAGAGTCGGTTCAGCAGTTTTCTTTGGATAAGCTGCGAAGTGATACCTGCACAGGTCAACCATCTTTAGATAATCACGCTCAGCACCATGAAGCGTGTTTGTGGTATCTGAATACGGCGATCACGTTCAAAGATGTCGATTTCACCTTGTTACCGAATGCATCGGATTTTACGGTCCCTGCGCCGAGCGTGTCGCTGGTGGAAAGCGACGCCGTGTGGGTGGATGGTATGTTGAGTCAGTATGAGAAGCAGAAAAACCAATACATAAAAACCAGAGAAGCGCAGGTGAAGCAGCCGCTAGAAAGCATCTTCTGGTATGTGAGTCCTTACTTAGTGTGTTTTGCTATTGCTTTACGTTTGACGAAAGTGACCGCAGAGCTCAAATTAGATAAGTGCGCATAGTTTGAGTTCCTATACCCAGATAGAAAAGGTGAAGTAATGAATGTGAGTGAGTTTTCTCGGTTGGTGGGTTTGTCGGCTCACACGCTTCGCTACTATGAAAAAATCGGCTTGTTGAAAAATGTTCATCGGAACAGTAGCGGTCATCGAGTCTATACATCGAAGGACGTTACCTGGATTGAGTTCGTGAAGCGCTTAAAAGACACCGCAATGCCACTGGACGAAATTCTGGAATACGCAAAGCTAAGGGAGTTAGGGCCAGAATCGACTTCGCAGCGCCAAGTGTTGCTCGAACAACATCAACAGAATTTGCGTTCCCATATCGAAGAACAGCAAAAGCATCTGGCTGCGCTAGAGCAAAAAATTAGTTTGTATCGAGATGGAAAAGTCCGTTGACTTAGAGTCGACTCTAACTTGTAAGGTGTTCCTGTGAACTATAAATACAGGAACAAACTCATGAATCAATCACGTTTCGACATTGGCTTAGAAAGGCTTAATCACATCGACGGGGAAGCAGGGCAACAGGTTATCGAAAGCCTGCAAGACATCTGCCCTGATCTTGCCAAATATACTATCGAGTATCCTTTTGGTGATATCTATTCACGCCCCGGTTTGGATTTGAAATCACGAGAGATCGCGACCGTCGCTGCCCTTACCGCACTCGGTAATTGTGCCCCTCAGCTTAAGGTGCATTTGAATGCGGCACTCAATGTTGGATGCAGCGAGGAAGAGATTAAAGAAGTGATACTGCAGATGTCGGTGTATGCGGGGTTCCCAGCTGCGTTAAATGGCATGTTCGCATTTAAAGAGGTGCTTGCGGAGAGAGGCACAGCTTGAGATAAATAGAAAATATAGTCTGAAAAGGGAGCGTCAACTTTGCTAAGTTGCGCTCCCTTTTTATTGATTGGCTAAGTTTTAAAGGTCGTAAACCTGAAGGTTCGCGGTTCTTTAAGATGACATAGACAGCGCGAATGACAACAAGATCGGCAAGGTGACCACGCTCAGGAAGTTGCCGAACAACACCATAGACGCGACCTTGGGTGGCTCGACATTGAAGCGTTCTGCAAACAGGTAGTTCATCACGGCAGGTGGCAGCATGGTGAACAGCACCATCATTTGTAGGTGCAGCGTTGGCAGCGGGATAAAGAAGTAGATGATGGCGAAGGCGATGGCACCAGTAAACAGCGATTGAGCCGTACACAGCAAGCCAACTTTGAGTCCGCTGAGCTTCAAGTTGACCATTTGCGAACCCAACGACAACAGCATGATGGGCACGGCTGCTTGGCCGAGTAGCGATGTTGCTTCGTAGATTGGATTCCATACTGCAATGCCAGACAGGTTGAGCGTCATCGCTAATGCTGCGGCTAAGAATATCGGCATCTTGAGGATCTGCTTGATCGGATTACCTTCACTCAACAGCGCCAAGCCAACACTAATGTGCACGCAAGCCGATACCACAAACAGCAGTACCGCAGGGGCTAACGCGCTTTCGCCAAAGGTATACGTGAATAGAGGAATCGCAAGGTTGCCACTGTTGCGGAACATGTGTGGCGGAGCCCAAGCTTTGAAGTTGAGCTTAAAGATCTTACAGATTGGTATCATCAATAAAGCAGGCACCAACACCGCGACCAAAGAGGCGGTGATGAGTGGCAATTGCTCGGTGTCGAGGGGCATGGTGGTCAGCGAGGCAAACACTAGCGCAGGAATACACACATCCATGTTGATCCGATTGATCGGTTTGAAATCGGGCTTGAGCCAACGACCTACCGCAAAGCCAGCACTGGCTAAAGCAAAAACGGGAAACAGAATGCTGACGACCTGTTCGAACATAGAATTCCTTTCTAGATGTAGTGCTTCCATTTAGCTGAGAAACGAATGTTCGAGAGAGACGCTAAAGTGAAGTATGAAATCGGGATGTATAAACATTAACCTATCAATATAATGACTTGGCGTCACCGAAGATCGTTGTCTGTGAGCGGTTAATTTATATTTCTTTGAATGAAGCACAAAAAAGACCAGTGGCATCAGCAACTGGTCTTTAAAGGCTAGATAAATCTGGACGGATTTTTAATTAACGACGGCTGCCGCTGTCTAGCGATTGTTACTCGGTTTTAAGCCTAACTAACGAGCTTTTTGTAATCTTTGAAGTTCACATCGTAGGCCTTTTCGCCGTAGATGTAAGTCTCGCTAACGGTTCTGTCGTCACCCAAACTCATTAGCACAAACAACTTCTCTTCAAGCTTGGTTGTTTGTTCCATTCTAAAGCGCATCAGCTGAGTTGCGTGTAGATCCAACACTACGAAATCCGCTTCTTTGCCGACTTCCAAGTTACCAATCTTGTCTTCTAAATGCAGCGAACGTGCGCCGCCTAGTGTTGCCAAGAACAGCGATTTAGCTGGGTGCAGCTTCTTATGCTGTAACTGCATGATCTTGTACGCTTCACTCATTGTTTGCAGGATTGAGAAGCTGGTGCCTGCGCCTACATCAGTACCCACGCCGACACGAATACCGTGATCTTCCATCTCTGGTAATCGGAACAACCCCGAGCCTAAGAAAAGGTTAGAAGTTGGGCAGAAGGCGATGGCAGATTCAGTATCGGCAAGGCGTTTACATTCACAATCAGAAAGGTGAATACCATGAGCAAATACCGAACGCTTGTGAAGTAGTCCGTAATGGTCATAGACATCTAGGTAACTGTCGCGTTCAGGGAACAGCGACTTCACCCACTCGATCTCTTTCTCATTTTCTGAAAGGTGCGTGTGCATGTACACGTCTGGATATTCTTCTAGCAGTTTACCGACAGTAGCAAGTTGCTCTGGTGTGCTGGTTGGCGCAAAACGAGGCGTCACAGCATAAAGTAGTCGGCCGCGGTTATGCCATTTCTCAATCAGTTCCTTGGAGTCAGCATAGCCAGATTCCGGTGTGTCGGTGAGGTAATCAGGCGCATTGCGATCCATCAATACCTTACCTGCGATCATGCGTAGGTTGCGTTTCTCAGCTTCTTCAAAGAACACGTTAACCGACTCTTTGTGCACGGTACCGAACACGAGTGCAGTGGTGGTACCGTTGCTTGCTAATTCGTCTAGGAATAGCTTCGCGACTTTGTGTGCATAAACTGGGTTTTTGAAGCGTTTTTCTTCTGGGAAGGTGTAGTTCTCTAACCAATCAAGTAGCTGCTCACCGTAAGACGCGATCATCCCTGTTTGAGGGTAGTGGATGTGCGTATCAATAAAGCCAGAGGTAATCAGCTTGTCTTTGTATTCTTTTACTTCGAGTGTTTTAGGTTGGCGAGCCAATACCTCATCGGCATGGCCTAAGTCGACGACATGGCCGTTCTCAACCACTAAAACACCGTCTTCAAAATAGTCGTAAGACTCATCGATACCGACATCTTTTGGGTCGGCGACGCTGTGTAAAATGCTGGCGCGATAAGCTTTGCGTTGCGTTGTCATGTTTACTTCCTTTTAATGACTTCAGCGACGTTATGGCCACTGAAGCTTTGCGACTTGTGTTAGGCGATCTTCTCTTCCAATGGTGGTTCGCCTACGTCGCTTGGTTGACTGTGTTGATCGGTCAAATCCTGATTTCGATATTGTTTGGTTGGGCGCTTTTGTTCAAGTGTTTGGCCTTGATAGTGTGCGATCAGTTCACCAGCAACCGACACCGCAATTTCGGCAGGATGTTTGCCATTCACCGCACTAATGCCAATCGGGCAAAGCATAGTTTCAATTTGTTCTTGGCTATAGCCGCGTTGCTCTAAGCGGAAGTCGAACTTCTTGCGCTTAGTAAGCGAGCCAATCATGCCGAAGTAACGGCTGTCTTCACGGTCGATAATCGCTTTGGTTAAATCGAAATCGAGCTGGTGGTTGTGCGTCATCACTAGGTAGTAGCTGTTCGGTGGCATGTGTTTCACTTCACCGACTGGATCGTCTGAGACAAGCTTTTTCACACCGTGTGGTAGCGTTTCAGGAAATACTTCTTCACGCTCATCAATCCAGGTCACACGGAAGGGTAGGGTTGCGACAATGTGCAGCAGCGCTTTGGCAACATGACCTGCGCCGAACAGCACAAGGTGGTTCTGTTGAGTGCCAATCGGCTCAAAGCTTAGCGTTGCCATTCCGCCACAACACTGGCCTAAGCGAGCACCTAGGTTGAAGCGTTCCACTTTGAGTGATTTTTCGCTGGCAATCAGCATCTCGCGAGCCATTTTAGTGGCCACATGTTCAAGGTGACCACCACCAATCGTAGCGATGATTCGGTCACGAGTGACAAGCATCTTGGTACCCGCATCACGTGGTACTGAGCCTCTGTCTTCAAGCACTGTCACCATCACACATGGCTCGTAGTTCTCTTCCAGTTTTGCCAGTTCGTGAATCCAATTATCCTTAAACATATGTCCTCCTAAATCCCTTCTATGCTTCCTAAGCTATTTATTGCGCCCTAAGCGGTCTATATAAACCGAGCCTTAAGCCGTTTCTGATTGAGCATCGACCGAGGTCGGAGCGGTTTCAGTGACTTCCTGTATTGCCATCAGAATACGTTCTGGCGTTGCAGGTGTGTTGAGCTTAGGAATCGCGCCATCGACGGCGACATAGCTGATTGCGTCTTTCAGTGCGCTCCATACTGACATACCCAACATGAAAGGCGGTTCACCCACGGCTTTCGAGTTGAAGACGGTGTCTTCTGGGTTGTTACGGTTTTCTAAAAGATGCGTTCTGAAATCAATTGGCATATCAGCAATCGCCGGGATCTTGTAACTCGCAGGACCATTGGTCATCAAGCGGCCTTGCTGGTTCCAAACCAACTCTTCCGTCGTTAACCAACCGACACCTTGCACAAAGCCACCTTCGACTTGGCCGATATCAATCGCAGGGTTCAGTGAAGCGCCCACGTCATGCAAAATATCGACGCGCAGGATCTTGTTTTCGCCCGTTAGGGTATCAACGATAACCTCTGAACAAGATGCGCCGTATGCGTAGTAGTAGAACGGGCGACCGCGTGCTTTTTCGTGATCGTAGAAGATCTTCGGCGTGCGGTAGAAGCCTGTGCTCGACAGCGAAATTTGATTAAACCAAGCCAGTTCAACAAATGAGTTGAAGGTCATGATCTCATCGCGGATCTGCACCATACCGTTCTTGAATATGACTTCTTCAGGCCACACTTTGAAGTGTGAAGAAGCAAAGTCGATCAAGCGCTGCTTAATGGTTATTGCGGCGTTTTGCGCGGCCTTACCGTTGAGGTCGGCGCCCGATGAGGCTGCGGTTGGTGATGTGTTCGGAACTTTGTCTGTGTTTGTAGCGGTGATCTGGATACGTTCGACATCGACTTGGAACTCCTGTGCAACGATTTGTGCCACTTTGATGTTCAAGCCTTGCCCCATTTCCGTACCACCGTGATTCAAATGAATACTGCCATCGGTGTAGATATGGATGAGCGCACCTGCTTGGTTCAAGAAAGTCGCAGTAAACGAGATACCGAATTTCACTGGTGTGATCGCTAGGCCTTTCTTCAAGATAGGGCTTTGCTTGTTGAACTCGGCAATTTCTTTACGACGTGCGTGGTAGTCACTGCTGCGCTCAAGCTGTTCGGTTATCTCAGGTAAAAAGTTGTCTTCAACGGTTTGGTAGTAGTGGGTCACGTTACGGCCTTCTTCGCCGTAGTAGTTTGCCTTACGTACTTCCAAGGGATCTTTTTTCAGGTAACGCGCAATCTCGTCCATGATGTGTTCGATGGTCATCATGCCTTGCGGACCACCAAAGCCACGATACGCGGTATTCGATGCTGTGTTGGTTTTGCATCGGTGACCGACCACAGTTGCATCACCTAGATAATAGGCGTTGTCTGAGTGGAACATCGCGCGGTCGACGATAGAGCTTGATAAGTCAGGTGAGTAGCCACAGTTACCTGCAACGGTAATATCAGCACCTTGAATCACACCATTGTCGTCAAAACCGACGGTATATTGGTTGTAGAACGGGTGGCGTTTACCTGTTTGCTGCATGTCTTCACTACGCAGCAAACGCATTTTTGTTGGTCGACCGGTTAGGCTCGCGATAACCGCTGCCATACAAGCTGGAGAGGCCGCTTGAGTCTCTTTACCACCGAAGCCACCACCCATACGACGCATATCAATCACGACTTTGTGCATCGGTACACCAATCACTTCCGCAACCAGTTTTTGTACTTCGGTCGGGTTTTGGGTCGAGGTATACACGATCATGCCGCCATCTTCGGTTGGCATCACGCTACTGATTTGAGTTTCTAGGTAGAAGTGTTCTTGGCCGCCGATCTCTAGATCACCAGAGATCACGTGTTTCGCTTTTGCTAATGCTGCTTTAGAGTCACCACGCTGTTGAGTGTGGCTCTCTGTGACGAAGTGTTCTTTCTCTAGCGCTTCTTTGACATCAAGGATGGCGGGTAGCTCTTCGTATTCAATGATCGCAGCGTGTGCGGCTTTACGTGCGGTTTCTAAATCGTTAGCTGCCACGGCAATCACAGGTTGACCGTAGTATTCCACTTTGCCATCAGCAAGCAGTGGGTCACCCGGAAGAATTGCACCGATATCCAGTTCGCCCGGTACGTCTTTGGCTTGAATGGCAATCGCCACACCTTCGAATTCGTAACACGGTGACAGGTCTATTTTAGTGATGTTGGCGTGTGCTTGAGTGCTCAGGCGTGCGTAAACGTGCAGCTGATTTGGGAACTCTAGGCGGTCATCAATGTACACCGCTTCGCCCGTGACTTGCTTGGCTGCACTGTCGTGTTTAACGCTTTTACCTACGCCAGTTTTTAGGTCTTGTTTTGCAATGGTAACCATCTCTTCGTGGGTCATCGCATGCTCGTGTGATTTAGACATAAGACGTTACCCTTGTTTCGATTTGGTTGTTTTTGTTTTGTTGTTCAATGAAGTAGCGACGCAGCATGTTGGCCGCCGACAATGAACGGTACTCTTGGCTTGCACGGAAATCAGAGAGCGGTTCAAAGTCGTTATACAGTTCCTGCATCGCTAACTTAATATTAGCGTCTGTCCACGGTTTGCCTAATAACGTATTTTCACAACGCGCCGCGCGCTTAGGTGTTGCAGCCATACCGCCAAAGGCGATACGAGCGTAAGAAACCTTGCCGTCTTCGATTTGAATATCAAACGCACCACATACCGCAGAGATGTCATCGTCTAAACGTTTAGACAGTTTATAAGCTCGGAAACTGTCGTTAGTTGGTTTAGGAATGATGATCTGTTCAATGAATTCACTTTCTTTTTGAGCCGTCACCTTGTAGCTAATGAAGTAATCTTCGATCGGCATGGTACGTGACTCATCACCACAACGAAGTTTGATCTTCGCGTTCAGGGCAATCAGCAGAGGAGGAGTGTCACCGATAGGCGAGGCATTCGCCACGTTACCGCCGATGGTGCCTTGGTTACGCACTTGCAGTGAAGCAAAGCGATGCAACAGTTCACCAAAATCTGGGTAGTGTTTTTTCAGTAGCGCGTAAGAATCACTGATCGGCAGGTTAGCGCCAATGATTAAATCGGTGTCGGTCTCTTTACATACCTTCATGTCTTCAACAAGGTTTACGCTTATCAGTGTTTCAATCTCGCGATGGAATTGCGTCACTTCCAGAGCTAAATCCGTACCGCCAGCAACCAGCTTAGCGTTCGGGTGGGCTTGAAAAAGCTTGGCCAGCTCATCGGTACTTTTCGGGGAAAAAGCGGTGAGGTGACCAAGGCGTAAGTTGGCCTCGGTGTCTTGAATGCTTTCTAATTTCTTGATGGTGTTGCGTTCAAGTTCAGCAAATTGGTCTATCAAAGGTTGGTCTGTTGAAAGCGACATCGCAGCATCAACAATTGGGCGGTAGCCAGTACAGCGACATAGGTTACCCGCCAGTGATTCCATGACGTCTTCTTTGCTCGCATCGGGTTTGTTCTTACCTAGCGCAAACATCGACATGATGAAGCCCGGAGTGCAGTAACCACACTGTGAACCGTGAAAATCAACCACTGCTTTTTGCACTGGGTGCAGAGAGCGGTCTTTGTTTTGCAAATCTTCTACCGTGATCAGTTGCTTACCATGCAGCGCTGATACAAACGTTAGGCAAGAATTCACCGAACGGTATTGCAGTTGCCCATCAACTACTTCACCTAGAACGACCGTACATGCGCCGCAGTCGCCTGAACCGCATCCCTCTTTTGTACCTGTCTTATTGATCTTGGTACGAAGGTAGTTGAGCACTGTCATGTTAGGTGACAGATTGTCTTCACGTCTTATTTCCTGATTGAGCAAAAAAGTAATCAAGAGACCTCCTTGTATATCGACATATTTCCATGTGTATTCTTTTTGACTTCTAGGTCAATAATTATCCATCCTGACCCCGTGGTCAACTATTTATTTACAAAAATGCAACAAAGAGGCGTTAATTGAAATTGTATACAATAAATTATCGACTATATTTAGTTGTTTTATAAAGGGTTGTCCGAAGTATCAATCAGTTTGATGGTGTGAATGAATTGATAGTGATGTATACAAAATGACGGCAGGGTTTGTGGGGTAGGCGGGAAATGCATTATTGAGGCAAAGTTAACGGTTTAGGCCTGTTTTGATGGGGCTTTAAGGATAAGTGGTATCGATTTTTGTACCGAGTTAGAGAAGGTGGGGCATAAAAAAGAGAAGTGAGCACAGGCGCTCACTTCTCTCTATTTGTTAACAGGTGGTTGCTAATGTTTGTGCGGTAATGTTCTTAGCATCGCTATATCGTTGCTACGGCTATGATTTGCTCTTGAGCAGATCAGAGAACACCACGTGTAGGTCGCTAGAAGCTGTGCTGCTGTCTAAATTGAGCTTTGAACGGATGTGGCTTAAGTGTTCTTGCATCAACTCTACCGCTTGCTCTTCATTGCCTGATTCAATCGCATCAAGTAACCCTGAGTGCTCATCTAAAGAACAGTTTGAATGATTACCTGTTTCGTATTGAGCGATCAGCAGTGAAGTTTGTGACACTAAACTGCGCTGGAAGGCAAGAAGTGGTGCGTTTTCTGCCATTTCAGCCAGTTTGATGTGGAACTCACCAGACAGTCGTAAGCCAGAACCGTAATCGCCTTGGTCAAAGGCGCAATTCTCTTTCGCTACTAATTTTCTACATTCTTCGATTTGAGCTTTGGTCGCGTTTTTCACTGCTAGTTCGGTGATAGCGATTTCCATCACTTCACGCGCTTTAAATATCTGTTTGGCTTCGTCTACCGTTGGCGCAGCAATCATTGCCCCTCGGTTTGGACGGATCACCACAACTTGTTCTAAAGATAGACGTAGCAAGGCACGACGGATGATGGTGCGGCTAACGCTAAAGATTTCTGCTAGCGCTTCTTCGCTTAATTTGGTGGCTGGTGGCAGCCTTTGTTCTAATATCGCGTCGAAGATATGGCAGTAAACAACATCGTCTTGAGTCTGGCCTGTTACTTTCGTTTTTACACCTTTGGAGACAGAATTTTTGAGAGCTGTCATAGAGATAAGGGCCCTTGTTTAGTCGAGTTGGGTAAGTCGAGAATAATTCATGAGAGTTACTCTATATTGTATACATTTATCTATACAATGCCACCGGATGAAAGTGCGATGCACGCTTATTTGTTAATGACTTATAACATTTAGTTTGCAGTGAACTGTGTGCAATCTAGAGCTTTAAGTCATTCGCCCTAAAACTAGACGCGATTATCACCGCAGCTATACGCAACGATCTGGCTTATTTCGCTCAGGCTACGGCCTGATTGTTGTTGCCATTCGTTGAAGGCTTTACCTGCCGCCAGTTGTGCTCGCTTGGTGTTACGACCGCTATCGATAACATCTGTACTACGCAGGTGCGCTTCAACGTCAGAAGACAAGATAAAGGTGTCTTTGCCCATTTGACGTAAGGTGTAGGCGCCCGTGTTACCGCCTAAACGCTTGCCGTGCTTTTTCAGGTAATCCCAAAGCTCGGTGATGCGCTCTGATGGCCACTCGGCAACCATTTGCGAAAATGAATCGGCTTCACGCTTGGCATTGTGGATCATGGTGGCGTTAGCTGGGATGGTCATCACCTTAGTGAGGTGACGAATAATACGCGGGTCTTGTGCTTTTTGTTCCCACATCTCGTTCGGCAGCATCAGCATTTTTTCGATATTGAATTCAAAGAACACTTCTTCAAATTGCGGCCACTTCTTTCTCACCACATTCCATGAAATACCACACTGGAATACCTTTTCGGTAAAGGCAGCGAGCCAACGATCGTCGGTGATTTGTGATAGCTCGGCTTGTGAAAGGGGCGCACGAACAATTTTTTCGAGTTCGGCCGCTCCGCCTTTGCGGTGAGCTGCACGTTGGTAAATAGTATCGAATTTTTCTTGGGTCATGAAGGTTCCAAATTACATCTGTGTATCTTGAGTATGTAGCCAATGCTTAATGATATGGGGTCAAATCTAGTAATTAAAACGAACTAGCAGAGCTTTAATTCCATCTGATACAAGGGCCACGTTTTGCCATTGAACTCTTTGACGCTCGGCTCTTTGTCGACCACCTGAAAGCCGGCTTTGTCGTAGCAACGTTTTGCTCCGATATTCTGCTGAAATACCGCCAAGCTGATGGTGGTGACATCAGGGATTTGTTTCGCGGCGTCTAATGCACTTTCTATCATTGATTGCCCAAGCCCTTTGCCTCGTTGGTTTGGGTGAATCGCAACTCGGCAGAAACGAAGTTCACTGTCTGACATACGTTGAAACTCCATAAAACCGAGCAAGTCATTAGCATTCGAGTTAGTGCTAGATGTGGAGAATGTGTAAAGCTCGACATGGGGCTCTTGAGAACGTTCGATGATAGAGGCGGCTTTTAACGGCCAACCAAATGTTCTCCCTCCCCATAGAACGTAGTCTTCTAAGGATGTAAACCAAGTGATGATCTCTTCAGCGTCGGATGCTTTAAAGCGGTTTATTTCCATATCCTTCTCTCTTCTTTATCGCTTGTCTCTTTTTATAAGCCGTTAAACTTCTGCGCCCAACTGTTCCAGAAAACCGCGCATGTAGTCGGTGCGCTTGTTGGCTTCTAATTTGGCGGATTCTGTATTCATGGTTTCAGCCAGCTTGAACAGTTTTACGTAGAAATGGTCGACGCTGTAATGCTTATCATCCAAGTCACGCTGCTTGGCGAACGGGTCTTCGTGGTTATAGAGTTCAGCGTTAAAGCTTTGACCAACGTATAGGCAGCGAGCAATGCCAATCGCACCGAGAGAATCTAGGCGATCAGCATCTTGAACAATCTGTGCTTCCAAGGTCTCTGGTGTGATGTTGGCACTGTAACTGTGAGTGACAATGGCATGATGGATCTCATCAAGATAGGACGCAGGATATTCGATAGATTTGAGATAAGAGATGGCTTTGTCTGCTGCCATTTGTGAGCTTTGAGCGCGGTCTGGGTGGTTCTTGGGAAAGGTGAAGCAATCATGAAGGTAAGCGGCGGGCACCACGACTTCAAGCTTAGCTTGTTCTTGAGTACATAAAGCCTTGGCAGTTTTGACTACGCGCTTAATATGGCTGATGTCGTGCGCGGCATCTTGTGTCATTTCTTGTTTTGCAAAATCAAGCAGTTGGCTTTCAAATTTTTCTATCACGCGTCCCTTTCTCCATTATCAATATTGCTTATCGATCAGTGTCGTTTCATATCGACTTTAACAGTTTCAAGCGCGAGTTTTTATCTTTTATAAAAGGAATACCCACAAAAAAACCGACTCTGTGAGTCGGCTTAATAGAAAGGTTATTCTGTGTTGATTAAAGCGTTATCAACGGTAATAAGAGCCTAAGCTGCAGCTTGTTGAAGCTGCGCTAACACATGATGCAGAGAAGGGCTGATCGTGTGACCAAGCGCTTTTACTTCTTCGCAAGGCTCAACCAAATCAGGGATCTGGAAGCTGATCATGTTGGCTGCCATTGATGCGCGAATACCGTTGTTTGAGTCTTCAAACGCTAGGCAGGTTTCAGGGGCAACACCTAGGCGTTCTGCCGCTAGCAGGTAGATCTCTGGGTGAGGTTTACCGTTGGTCACTTCACAGCCTGTGCTTAGTGAGGTGAAGTAAGAATCTAGGCCAGCCAGCTCAAGCTTCTTTTTAGCGATATCAAGCTGAGTTGAGGTCGCAACCGCGATTGGAATGTCGTTTGATTTCAGCCATTCAAGAAGTTCAATCACGCCATCTTTAACTGGGATAGCCTGGTGCTTAACAATCGCACTGTAGCGAGTGCGCCATTCATTGTTCAATGCTGGGTAATCTAACCCTTCGCCGTAGCCATTTCTAAAGATCTGTTCGATGGTTTTTGCGTTACAGCCAATGATGCCTAGGTAAACATCCTGCAAAAACGGAACACCTTGCGCGTGACATGCTTCTTCAAAAACCTGCATACAAAGTCGCTCGGTGTCGAGCAACAGTCCATCCATATCAAAAATAGCAGCTTGGAAATTCATATCCGTGGTTCTTTCTGTGTTGTCGTGGTGAGGGCGAGTATTTTGACATAGTGTCTAGTGATAGGCGAGTCAACGTTCAGTAAGAATATATCCAATCGGCTCGGCAATATGCTTCTGAATGACTTCAAATGTGATTGATTGTGGTTGAAATAATATCGTTCAGTTATGAGCCTGATATTTTATAGGCCATCCAGATCTAACAGAAACAATTATGACTATTCCACATAACAAATCTAGCTTGTGCGTCTGGCTTCTTATTACATTTCATAAACTTACAGGCGTGTTAGCGTGACCATAATCTTATAAAAAACAATTCGCGGAAGCCTGCAATCATAGTGTGACCAAGCAAAAAGTAAATGGTGGAACTTACGGACAAAATAGAATTAGTCCACATTTTTAGCAGGGTTGCTTATGTTGTATTTTGAGTTTCTATTTTTACTTGTCGTTCTCTATATCGGTTCTCGATATGGTGGTATTGGTTTAGGGGTTGTTTCTGGTATTGGCTTGGTTATCGAGGTGTTTGTCTTCAAGATGCCACCAACGTCTCCACCTGTCACCGTAATGCTGATTATCCTCGCCGTGGTAACCTGTGCTTCGATCCTCGAAGCGGCTGGTGGCTTGAAATACATGCTGCAAGTCGCGGAAAGGGTACTGAGAAAGAACCCGAAACGCGTCACCTTGATAGCACCGTTCGTGACTTACTCGATGACTTTCTTATTGGGTACTGGCCACGCGGTTTACTCCATCATGCCGATCATCGGTGATGTGGCATTGAAAAATGGCATCCGTCCTGAACGCCCAATGGCGGCTGCATCGGTGGCGTCTCAGCTAGCAATTACGGCATCTCCAATTTCTGCTGCTGTGGTCTATTACCTCGCTCAACTTTCAGATATCCAACACTCGATTACTCTGCTTTCTATTCTTATGGTGACGGTGCCTGCAACGCTGTTCGGCACACTTTTGCTTTCTTTGTATAGCTTGAAACGCGGTAAAGAACTGAACGACGATCCTGAATACCAAGCGCGTCTAAAAGATCCTGAGTGGAAAAAACGCATCGAGAGCACTACTGCGACTTCTTTGGATGAAGTACTGCCAACTTCGGCTCGTAATGCGGTATTGATTTTCCTATTGTCGATTGTGGTGATTGTTATCGTGGCGATGGTGCCAGAGATCAGAACAATCGTAGACGGCGACAAGCCAATCAAGATGTCGGTGATCATCCAAATGATGATGCTCTGCTTCGGCGGTATCATCTTGCTGGCAACCAAAACCGACCCGCGTGATGTACCAAATGGTGTGGTATTCAAATCAGGTATGGTGGCAGCGATTGCTATCTTCGGTATCGCTTGGATGTCAGATACTTACTTCCAATACGCAATGCCTCAGTTTAAATCTGGCATCGTGGAAATGGTGACCAACTACCCATGGACGTTTGCACTAGCGCTATTCATCGTATCGGTTGTAGTGAATTCTCAAGCGGCTACTGCACGTATGATGTTACCTGTTGGCCTCGGTCTAGGTTTAGACCCAGCCTTGCTTATCGGCTTGATGCCAGCAGTGTACGGTTACTTCTTCATCCCGAACTACCCATCAGATATCGCAACAGTGAACTTCGATGTGTCAGGCACCACCAAGATTGGTAAGTGGTACTTCAACCACTCATTCATGTCGGTTGGTTTGATCGGTGTGGTCGGCGCATGTTGCTTAGGCTACGCACTGGCACAGATTTTTATCGCTTAATGTATTAGCTAAGTAAGAAACTAAAAACAGCGCCTGAATTGGCGCTGTTTTTAGTTGTGATTAAGGAGGTGTCGTCAGTCGTTTTGATATTTATGACTCTTAAAGAACAGGTGGGTTAACTGAGTTTTGAAGTATCGATGATCTGAGAGGACATTAAAAAAGGCCACTCAATAGGGGGGTGAGTGACCTTCAGGAGTTTAGGTTGGGTTTTTAGCAGGAGTATAAATTCCCATCGACTAGAACGGAATTTGGTTCGCCGTTTTTATCAAGAATTGTTGCAGATGCTCGGTATCCTACTTTTAGGTAGCCTAGCTCATTTTCAAGATTCATCGCATGGGCTGGGTTAGTGCTAGCCATTTGGTAAGCGTGTTCTGGGCTAACGCCCCAATCAATAAGGTTTTTTACGGACTGAGCCATGGTGATATGCGCGCCTGCGAGGTTGCCTGCTTCGTTAACTAACTTACCATCTTTGACTCGAATCTTTTGGCCATCAAGAATGAAGCTTTCATCAGGGTTTCCTACTGATGCCATTGCATCGGTAACCAGCACCATTTTATTTTTGGGCTTGAGTTTGATAGCCATTAACAAGTTTTGTGGGTGAACGTGAATACCATCAGCAATGTAAGATGCCCAACAATCATCATCACTTAGTGCGATACCGACTGCGCCAAGTTCACGACCAGTTTGTGATGACATCGCGTTATATAGATGGGTAAAACCATGGATGTTCTTACGCTTACCAATCAGATCTAGCTCGGTAAGGTTGGTATGTCCTGCTGCAATGATGCAACCCTTATCTGATAGCCATTTGATGGATGCTGAGTCCACTTGCTCAGGCGCTAAAGTGATGAAGTTAATGCCTTGCGTTAGCCACGGAAAAGCGTCCAACTGTTCAATGCTCGGGCTGTAGAAGTTATTTTCATCGTGAGCCCCCTTTTTTACAGGATTTAACCATGGACCTTCTAAGTGAATGCCTAGCAAACCATCAACTTTTTTCTCTATCCCTTGCTCAATTGCGTTTAGCGCCGCTGTCATAGCGGATGGCTTTTCGCTCACTAGGGTAGGTAATAGATACGCAGTGCCGCCTTTGCGGTGTGCTTTTATGATGGTTTCAATCGTGGGAACGGATTGAGCATCATTGAGCATCATGCCACCACCGCCGTTGACTTGAATATCGATAAAGCCTGGGGTAATGATAGCGTCACCGTAACTAATCAAATCGACACTTGAATCGAGTTTGTCGATTGGGGTTATTTCGAGGATCCCGGTGTGATCAAACACTAAAGCGTGTTGCTCTAGATAGCGTTCACCGTCAAATAATGTGCGTGCGGTAATGGCTTTCAACATGATGCTATCCTTTTCTTATTTCGCTATTTTTGCACTAGCGGCTGCGTCGAGGTACCACGATGTTGCAACTTCTAGACGCGTTAGTGCGGAGCCAACAGTCACTGAAAGCGCACCGGCTTGGATTGCTTGTTTGCATAGTTCTGGAGAGTTGAATCTTCCTTCTGCCATAGTGAGATAGCCTGCTTGAGCAAACTTGGTAACCAGTTCAAAGTCTGGCTCTTCTGGAGTTGTTTCACCAGTGTAGCCAGAAAGCGTAGAACCGATCAATTCAATGCCTTGGGAATGCGCCCAGAAGCCGTCTGCAAACTCGGCACAATCGGCCATACCAATACAACAAGATTGAACAATAGCTTGCGCAATGACTTGGCGGGTTTCCGGTCTAACTCGATCGGTCGCATCGAAAGCAATAATCGCTGCACCGGCTGCTTCTAGTGCTTTCACATCATCAACAAAGGGTGTGATACGCACCGGGCTGTCAGGTAAATCTCTCTTTACGATGCCAATGATAGGGATGGATACGGCTTTCGCCACAGCAGCAACGCGTTCAGCACTTTCTATTCTTAACGCTGGTGCACCTGCCATTTCTGCGGCCTTTGCCATAGCAACAACAAACTCAGTGGTGTCGAGTGGACTTCCTTCAACTGGTTGGATAGAAACGACAATAGTGTCGGCCAGTGTTTTGGCTATTTTAGTGATATCCCAGTTCTTCATTACTCGCCTCTTAATATGATCTTTATTCTTCAGAACTTATTTATGAGGCAGTTATACTACTGAAAATAATCTTCATCCACAGTGAAGATTATATTTTTTATACCGATCACATATTTTCTTCATGGTGTTTGAAGAAAATTTTTATTGTGTTGATAATTGACTCGATTAAGGGGAGCTGCATAGCGGTTTAAATACAATTTTAATAAATCAAAGGGTTTGGAGGGTACATGAACGGTATCTTTTCTGTACTACAAAAGATCGGTCGGGCATTTATGTTGCCCATTGCTGTTTTGCCAATGGCGGGTATTTTACTTGGGGTTGGTGGGGCATTTACGAGTGGGCCACTCATTGAAACTTATAATCTGACCTTCTTAGCTCCAGGAACGCTTGCCAATCAGTTTTTGGTACTCTGTTTCCAAGCGGGTCTATTCGTGTTTGTAAACCTACCATTGCTATTTGCAGTTGGCGTTGCGATTGGTATGGCGAATAATAATAAAGAAACAGCGGCACTCTCCGCAGTACTTGGCTTCTTATTATTTCACACAGTGATTGGTGCAGTACTTGGTTTCCAGGGATTCTCACCAGAGACTACCAGTATTGAGGGGCTTATTGCGGCTGGCGCCAATGCGGATGAAGCGGTGGGTTTAGCCTCTCTGTATACCAAAGAGCTTGGCATATTTACCCTACAAACAGGTGTTTTTGGCGGTATTACGTGTGGCCTACTATCGGCGTTTATCACTAACCGTTTCTCAAACGTGACACTACCTGATTATTTGGCGTTCTTTAGCGGAAACCGCTTAGTACCCGTCATGACAATGGTGTTCTTTATTCCGTTAGCATTTGTGTTCCCATTCATCTGGCCACCAATTTTTAAATCTATCGTTTTTGCAGGTGAAGCCTTCTCTGCAATGGGGTACATCGGTACTTTCTTCTACGGTTCATTGATGCGTCTATTGAACGTATTTGGTCTCCATCATGCGATTTACCCATTGTTCTGGTATACCGAATTAGGTGGCGTACAAGAAGTTGCCGGTGAAATGGTCGCTGGTGGCCAAAAGATTTTCTTTGCTCAGCTCGCTGATCCAGCGACGGTACATTTTAGCTCTGAAGCAACACGCACAATGACCGGTGGCTTCTTACCAATGATGTTTGGCCTGCCTGCCGCAGCTTTAGCTATGTACCGCTGTGCAGACGATAAGAATAAAGCCAAAGTAAAAGGTATCTTGTTCTCAGCTGCGTTAACGTCGTTCCTGACAGGTATTACTGAGCCACTAGAGTTTACTTTCTTGTTTGTTGCACCAGCATTGTACGCGGTACACGCAGTGCTAGAAGGCATCGCTTACATGTTGATGCACATGCTGGACGTCGCGGTTGGCATTACTTTCTCTCGCGGTATCATCGACTTTACCTTCTTTGGTCTGTTACAAGGAACAGCGAAGACATCGTATCAATGGATTCTGATCCTTGGCCCGATTTACTCTGTGATTTACTACTTTGTGTTCAGCTTTATGATTCGCAAGTTCAATTATTCAACACCGGGCCGTAACGATGCTGAGAGCAAACTTTACACACGTAAAGACTATAGCGGTAAAGAAGGTGGGCTGATTGATGACATCGTGACGAATTTAGGTGGTAAAGAGAACATTGCTTCGATTGACGCTTGTATCACTCGCCTGCGAATTACTGTGAAAGACAGTGAGTTACCTGCCAGTGATGAGGTTTGGAAATCGTTGGATGCCAAAGGAGTGATTCGCTCCGGCAATGGTATTCAGTTGATTTACGGAACTCAGGCTGAAACCTATAAGAATCAGATAATCGAAAAATATCAGTTATAACAATTAATTGAGATAAGAGCCTAGCAATCGCTAGGTTCTTGTTGTTTGGAAATTACGTTATACTCACTGCGTTAGTTATGGAATCAAGAGCACTATGAACGCACAATCTCAAGTCAATTTACTCTCTCGCCTTCGCTATGGCATGGAAGGTTACAGCCCTAAATTAAAGAAAGTGGCTGATTTTATTGTATCTAACGCTGATAGCGCTCAATACCTAACCATTACAGAGTTAGCAAGAGATACTACGACAAGTGAAGCGACCGTGATTCGCTTGTGTCGAGACTTGGGCTTTAAAGGTTACTCTGACTTTCGAATGGGATTGGCAATTGAGCTAAGCCAGCCGCGATCACAGAAAGCAAATGAACCCCTTAATGAGAATGCAGATCGAATTGACAGCGCGACCCAAAGTGCGATTACCAGCCTGCAAGACACCAGTACACTGATAGATAGAAAGCAGATTGATCGTATTTGTCAGATGATTCATGAAGCCGACAATATTCATTGTGTCGGTGTTGGGGCATCGAGCATTGTTGGTCGTTACTTATCTTTTCGCTTAACTCGAATAGGTAAATGCTCGACCATGTTTGAAGACACTCATATTGCAGCGATGCGTGCCGTTAAGTCGAAAACAAGTGATCTGTGGTTTGCGATTTCAAGCTCGGGTTCAACGAAAGATGTGGTGTATGCCGTGACAAGAGCGAAGAGCCAACAGTCTCCAGTTGTGAGCTTAACTAACATTCGCCATAGCCCATTATCAGTGACTTCTGATGAAGTGTTGGTTGCCGCTAGACCAGAAGGCCCTTTAACTGGCGGTGCATTCGCATCAAAAGTAAGTGCATTGCTTTTGGTCGACGTCTTGATTAATCAGTTGGTGGCTGAGTACGAAGAGTACGCAGAATCGGTAAAAGACACCGCTGAAGTAACCATGGCGTTTATGGTTTGAGTACTGAATTTATTGGATACTCGATTTGATTTTGAAAAACAGCGCTTATTCGGCGCTGTTTTTGTATCCACTGTTTAACGAGCCTGATTTGTATCAGCGACCAATCTTAACGTGGCTCAAAAGCCAAAGACTGAATTGCTTCTTCGACAGTCAGGAAGTGGATCTTCATCAGGCATACTTCTGCTTTCTGGAACTCGTGATTTCGAATCAGTTTGGTCACGTTTTCAACTGAATACTGCTCAGCTCGTTTAGCTAGAGACAGTTGATTTGATCTTGATTCAAGTGAGTAGCTGTCGCCTTCAGAATCGATGAGGTAATCATCTTCGCCCAAGATCATATCTGAGCATTCTGCCTGAAATTCTTTTTCGGATGCGACGTAAATAAGTTCATCATCACCGTCGAGTTTTACTAAAGATGGCCAACTGATCATTACTGCCTCTAAATCATGTGTGTTGAAGTTTGTGTCGACTATAAACAGTTTTGAACCTTGGATCACCTATTGTCCTGACTGTTCAAAACGTTACTTACTTAAAGACCGCCCTAATGGTGCAAAATAGCCTTGCATCGCATTGTAGATTTCCTCTCTATGAGCGAGGTCGGGGTACAGAGGGAACATATCTGGTTTGGTTGTGCCATCAACTAGGTAACTGTTTTCGATATCTGAGCAGGATTCAATCGCAGATTCAAAAGCGCGCGCCATCATCTCTGTTGGTAACGAGAAATAACGAGCAGATGTCGCTTTGTCGGCAATAACACTGCGCGCAACGTAGTCGTGCTTATCCAGGTTGTTGTCACTGAGTAGTGTGGCATCGAACAGAGACATCAAACTCTCGTTTAATGGGTGAGGTCGCACCTTTCTATCGTGTAACCAACAGTTGCTAGCGAACAAGATGTGTTTTCGAGGACCTGAGGTGTCACCAATCTCAAACGCTTTTTCGGCAATATAGTGGTCAAACGCATGCCAAAACTCGTGGGCGAGTGCACCAGCACCAGCGTTCTTGGCAAGGGCTAATTCTCGTTGGTTCGGTGCGTAGTGTGCTTGCACGCCTTTTCTGCCACCACTGCCAAACGCTAAGCCTAATGTGCCGCGCAGGCCAATGGCTTCTGGCGGCAGAGCCAAGATGTAAGCCAAGTCTGCAAGCGAGTCGAATATCAGATTCGCAGCCAGCTCTTTCTCTTCTTTGGTTACCCAAGCACCCACGCGAATACTGCCCATACCAAAGGTCTGCTTGATGTCCATGAAAGACACCTGATCACCATGGCGATAGTCTGGGCCTTTGCGAGTCTTGTATTTAAAGTGGGTTAACTTCAAAAGAGTCCTTGGAAATGGTGGTAGATGCAGTTTAGAACTGTTGTGTGCGCATTAGGTTAAGCTTAGAAAGTTAACACCTTTGTGACTAAATTACCGAACAAAATGAGTTAGGTTGTGTTCGAAAGCCTCCCATGAGGTTGGGGTACCTTCGTGGGTCAGCGGAAACAGAGACTTATTTGGCTTGGCGTAACTCAATCGGTGAAGCCTTTGCGTGACGTGGTAGCTATCGAGCCCTGAAATCGTGACTAAATCTAGCGCTTCTAAATCAAGGTAGCCATCCGGCATCACGGCACGCTTGGGTGCTTGAATCGTAATAACCTCTCCAATCAGCATCTGGGTTTGATTACTCTCTATTGATATCTGTTCTTTCAAAACCAGCCCTATCTTGAGTGCACTTTCTAATACAAACGGCGCGGGAAACATGTCGTCATAATAAGGGGTGAGCCCAACGGCTTTGAATTCGGATGCCGACTTTGGATAACGAGCCGAGGTTTGATGCGCTTTTTGAACAAAGTCAGCGCCAATGCTGTTGATGGTGAAGTGTTTGGTTTCGAGAATGTTGTCCAAGGTGTGGCGACGGCTCTCTGCTGGCCGAACTATGAAGCCAAACAAAGGTGGGTTTGACCCTAGATGAACCACAGAGCTCACCACAGCAAGATTTTCTAGCCCTTGTTTATCACACGTACCAATCAGGTTTGCGCTCTTGAACCCCGATAAGGAGTTAATTAAGCGAGCGCGCTCTCGCTGATCCATCGTTTGTATATCTTGTCTTGAAAGGGTCATGTCCTTCATATCTTCTCTTCTTCTCATTTTTGTTTTCGACGATTTGTTTACTAACCAAATTATATTTACGCGGAAGCCCCCTCTAACGATCAGCTGAGCGTGTGCCTTTGCATAGATTTACGTATGTTGACGTCGCTTTACATCACGCAAGCTAAAGTAATGATGTCGTCTTTATGAGTGTTAAAAAATGAAAACAGTCCGCAATATCCTCTGGGCAATGATTGCCATAATGTCAGCCTTTTGGTTTGCGATGGAACCGCAACTCTTCGCTTCAAGCAACGTATTTGAATGGCGCTCCGCCATGATTCAGTACTCGGGTATTTTGTCTCTGATGTTAATGTCCATCACCATGATCTTGGCGATGCGTTTGCCTATGGTTGAGAATTGGCTCAACGGCATGGATAAAGCGTATCGAGTCCACAAATGGTTGGGTATCGGTGGCGTAGCTCTGGGTGTGACACACTGGTTGTGGTACCAGATCCCTAAGTGGCTAGTGATGTCTGGAGTGTTGGCTAAGCCTGTTCGCCATGATGGTTCCGGCCCGGCAAGAACTTTGTCTGGTTGGGAAGCGTGGGTCAATGGGCTACACGGTTTCGCTGAAAATATTGGCGAGTGGGGTTTCTATCTATTGCTTGTTTTACTGGTGGCGTCGTTGTGGGCGGCAGTGAAATACAAACCGTTTAAATTGTCACATCGCTTGATGTCTGTCGCGTATCTGTTGATCGCGTTTCACTCGGTATTACTGCTCAAACATGCCTATTGGGGCCAGCCTATTTATTACCTAACTGTGACTTTTGCTTTGGTTGGGTCTATCGCGGCGATTTACAGTTTGTTTGGTTTTGTAGGGCGTCGTAATCGTCACTCTGCTGCTGTTTCTTCCACTCGATATTTTCCACAAGCCGAAGTGATGGAGTTGGTGCTAAAGCCCGATACATCTTGGCGAGGACACAAAGCAGGGCAGTTTGCGTACTTGCGCTTCGGCAATGAAGACCCGCACCCGTTTACCATTGTTTCGGGCAGCGAAGATTCAGAACTGCGCTTCTTGATTAAAGAGTTGGGTGACTTTACTAATGGTCTTTATGAACGAGTAAATGCGGGCGATGCGGTTACGGTGGAAGGGCCTTATGGTCGACTTGAGTTTGACTTAAGTAAGCCACAAATTTGGATTGCGGGTGGTGTCGGGATAGCGTCATTTTTTGCAACGCTTGAAGCGCTCAAAACAGAGAAGACTCACTCTCACATCGAGCTGTTCTATTGTACTCGTGGTGTCGATGAGCATTTAGTGGATGAGTTATGGCACCTTGCACATCAAGTTGGAGTGAATTTGAACGTGATAGACACCTTGCATTCACCTCGATTAAACGCTGAACGCATTGCTCATCAGTGTGGTGATTTAAACGATTATGAACTGTATTTCTGCGGGCCAGAGCTGTTCTCAACATCGCTTAAAAAAGAACTCGATGCGTGCAAGTTCAATGTTGACCAGAATTATCACGAAGAGCTGTTTGTGATGCGTTAAAAAGACCGAATGAGGTATCAATAGCGTCAAGTTTGGCTCTTCGTTGCGGTGTTGGGGGAGCTGTCTGATTTGGCGTTATTGATACTTAACTACAAGCTCTAATTAAAAAGGCAAAAGTTACTCAATTTTTTATTGCAGCGGTTTGCTATTGAGCGATACCATGTACGGCTGTTTTATTGGTAAAGATTGCAAAATGTCAGATGAAAAGCTCGCGCTAGAGTGGATGCGTCAACAAGCGCATAGAATTGATCCATATGTTATAAATCCATCATTTGATGAGTGTGTCGAACTGCTTGAACCTGCTTTCAAAAAAGGGAAAAGTGTCGCGCAGCTAAAATATCTATTATCAGAAGCCGATCGCCGAGCTGGCGCTGCCGAGCGTAAACATGCCGCCTTAAAGTTCGCCAAAGAAAAAAGCCCGAAGGCAGGCCAAAACCTTCGTCTGCAAAGCAAGCTTCAGCAAGTTCAGTTAGCGCTAAAGCTAGCAACTGGCGACAACAACATGACCATATCGCAGTTTTGTTCTGAATATGATGTTAGCAAGCGGGACGGTAACGTAGCGTGGAATGAAAAGCTGGTTGAGCAGAACAAGAAGAAGTGATTTCCGCAATGCCTTATGCTTTTTGAAGTGATAAATGATAAATGATAAATGATAAATGATAAATGATAAGGCTTCATCGCTCAAATACCAATTTCAAACCCTACCAATAAATGCCGTTCAACTGTGTTTTAAAAGCCTGAAAAGCGTCTTCTCTTCTCAGGCTTTGCTAACGGCTAGTCACTCATCTTTTCCGTCTTAACCGTAAATCACTGCTAAAAGTATCGATTAGCGAATTTCATATATTACGGTCGAATGTTATTGAAACTGACCTTCTGCGTTCCATCAACTTGACTCTCCAACTCCACCACATCACCTTGATAATAGTAAGGTTCCATTGGCATCTTGCTGTTGGTTGGCCTTGCGTAGTGCAATACCGCGGGTTGGTCCTCAACTTGCTGCGCGTACAAATAACCAATCAACGCGTGCTCAAATTGATGGTAGCCGTTGCCCCAATGAAAAGCCTTAGTACGCTTAGGTTCAAGCCCTACGCCACCGTATTTGTGGTCAACCCACACATCATGAAAGGTTGGCAGGGTGTATTGCAGAACTTCTTTCATTGAACCATCAACAAGCGATACCGTCATTGCGGCTTGATCGAGCTCTGCCCATTCCCATGATGACGCCCAATTAGTGTTTGGCTTGCTTTGCCACCCAGTAATCTCTTGTCCTTTCCACGTATTCTGAAGTTCCTCGCCAAAATATTGGGAGACGTTCACGAACTCTTTCTGGTATTGAGCTTGCTCTAAGGTGTGTTTCATCCCTTGGATGCCAAATTGCGACCATTCAGAGTTATTCAATGTTTGGCCTGTCAGATAAGTCATCCAATACGCTTTGATGGTGTGCCCAAAATCGTTGTGATTGGCGTTCGGCATCATGGCTGCTTTGCTGTGAATGGCACCGTAGAAGCGTTGTTCATCTTCAGAGTGGTAGTGCTCAACCATGGTTTTTGTCAGCCAATTCAGATCATCAAGCCATTTCGATTTGATAGGCTCTTTTAGCAGGGGTGCTACTAACAGCATGTAGCCGTTAATCTGGTCAAGCTGTGCAACCAACTCCCGCTGAGTGGCTTTGCCATCTACGCCGTCAGTAAGTACCCACGCTAGGCCGCTGTTGTCGTTAAGTCGATATTTATTAAAGATAAATGCTTGTTGGGCAATGAGCGCTTCCTCTACCTGCTTGTCTTGGGTTAGGTAGTAGTACATTGCCAATCCAACTAGTGCATACGCTTGATCTTGAGCCGTTCGCTGTTGCCACTCAAGCCCAGATTTCCCACCTTTGGTAAAGCTGATGAAACCGCCATTTTGTTTATCTTCTAAGTGTTCAATAAGGTAGTAAGCCCCTTGCTTAGCGAGCGCTAATGCCTGCTTATCACCAGTCAGGTGGTATAGCACGCCATATGCGTAGGTTTGGCGTGATTTCATCCGAGTGAACTCTTTGCCAAAGTGTGGCGTGATCCAGCCTCTGTTCAATTCAGGACAAACATTAGTCACATCAAGCAATGTTCCATCATCACAACGAAAAGTAGGGAAGTTGCCTATCGGTTCGCCCTGAGCGCTCGGCATCATCCAATAAGGCGCAAGCCCTTCAGAAGCATGATTGATCCAGTCTTGTCCAGAGGGAGGGGTGACGTTGGCAGATACAGCTAAGCTTGTGACACTGAGGAATGCGATAGAGGTTCGTAACATGATGTTTATCTTAACGAATTGGATTTTGTTGAATATAAACAATCAGGTCTGCACATTGTGGTTCGGTGATCACAGTCGACAAAATTATTGCGATTTGGGTAAAGGTTCAGGTGATTGGTGGTTAAGTGAATCGACTCGAGAGCGAGCTAGGGCCTTGATCATTAACTGATAAATCTAACGCTATTTTGTTTTTTAATTAAAATGTTAAAAGGTAATAAATTATCGAAAAACGATAATTTATTATTGATCATCATTTAATTTGATCTTAGTATCCTCCTGTCAACTTAACAGGAATATTCATTATGTCTAACATCCAAAAACAGAGCCGACGTGTTCGCATGCTATTGCAGTTCTTTCTTGTACTTACTCCTATCATGGTGTGCTACTTCTGGTTAACCGTTGAGACTCCCTATGACTTTATAAGTGCGACAGGTATTTTTTATCTCACCTATGACATCGGGAGTTACACGATGTTGCCGCTTACTATGACAACAAGAATGGTTGCTGCGTTCACAAGTTTAGCGATGTCCAGCATCCTGATATACGCACTAATGGTTCTGATACGTTTATTTCGCAACTATGAGCGAGGCGAAATCTTCTCTTTGGAAAACGCAATGTCATACCAGAAACTCGGGTATAGCTTTTTCTATTGGGTATTTGGGTCGGTTATCTATGGTTCATTGATGTCAGTGATTTTGTCGTTCAATAATCCACCAGGTGAGCGTATCTTTGAGATTAGTTTTGTGGGTATGGACTTTTTGACACTTATATTAGGTATGATTATCTTGATCATCTCATGGGTGATGAAAGAGGGTTATATTTTGGCCGACGAACACAGCCACACGATTTAAAGGACTTGTCATGACTATCTGCATTAATTTAGACATTATGATGGCCAAGCGGAAAATGCGATTGAAGACATTGGCAAAAGAAGTAGGGATTACAGAAGCCAACTTGTCGGTGTTAAAGAATGGCAAGGCCAAAGCGGTAAGGCTATCGACACTTGATAAGTTGTGCGAAGTGTTAGAGTGCCAACCTGGTGACATATTGGAATTTGAAGCGAATGTTCACCAAGACAGCGTTACTTCCGAGTAGCGAGTCAGCGGATCGTATTCACTAGTAACAACAATGAGTCTCGACGCTATTCGAGACTCATTCTCTCCAAACTAAACAGGTTCTCCCGCCTCGTCTTCTTCAACGATATCCTTTTCTAAACTCGCCTCCGCCAACCATTTTTTTATAGACGGGCTATTCAACACTCGTTGTTGATACTGTCGGGCCTTGTCCGAAAGCTTGATGCCATAGGTTTCGACTCGCAGCGCTACAGGTGCAAACATCGCATCAGCAATCGACCATTCACCAAATAGCCAGCCCTCTGGGTATTGCTCCATTTGCTCTGACCAAATGGCATCGATGCGAGCGATGTCTTTTAGTGCACCTTCACTCAAAACCAATTTTCTTTTGGCTCGGCAATTCATTGGTAATTCATTTCTGATGTTGAAAAAACCAGAATGCATTTCTGCCGAGATAGCTCGGGCTAAGGCGCGCTCTGCAACGGATGTTGGCCAGGCAGCGCCGTTTAGGTAGGTATCATTAACGTATTCGAGAATTGCGAGTGAATCCCACACTGCAACGTCACCATCAACTAGAGTCGGCACTTTTGCGGTGGGCGTAACTTTCGCTAACGTGTCGTAAAAATCTGGCGTGAATAGCTTAAGTTTGATGACGTCTGCGTTGAGGTTGTAGTGTTCAAATATTAGCCATGCGCGCAGTGACCAAGTGGAGTAGTTCTGATTAGCGATATAAAGCTGCATAAATGCTTCCTTGCGTTTGGTGGGTATGCATTTGAGCTTAAGGGATTGTATTACGGCGCACTAACGGATAATTTTGATGCAATACATTAATAAAAACGATGGGTGGTGATTTCAATATGGATATTGATGCGTTGCGAGGCTTTCTCGCGTTTGTGGAGACCAGCAGTTTCACACGCGCTGCAAAGCAGATTAATCGCACCCAATCAGCCTTTAGTGCTCAGATGCGCAAGTTAGAGGAAGAACTTAACGTCACTCTGTTTCAAAAGGAAGGACGCAACCTGGTTTTGACTGAGGCGGGCTTGGCATTACGTTCTCATGCGGAGCAACTCGTCGCACTCCACAATACGGCGTTGAAACAAGTAAAACGTTATGAGGACAAACAGCCACTGAGATTAGGTTGCCCTGAAGACTATAACGACAGTATCTTGCCGAAAGTGATTAAGCTGTTGCAGAACGCAGAACCCACGTGCTCCATTCAAATATTTAGCTTGCCGAGCATTACGCTTAGAGAGTGGCTTGATGATGGTAGGCTTGATGCTGCTATCGTGACCCGCGCTCCCGATAGTGAAGAGGGATATTGGCTAACCAATGATGTGGGCGTTTGGATAAGCAGCCCTGATTTTGTGTTTGATGACTCTAATCCTGTGCCATTAGCTCTGTTCCAAACCGATTGTAAGTACCACGCTGCGGCCGTGAATGGCTTAACCAAGCAGGGTACGCCTTATCAACTGTTGGCTTGTAGCAATACCGCTTCAGCGCAGCGTGCGATTGTAAAAGCAGGATTAGCGATTGGTGCGATGGGCAAACTCAGTGTGACCCCGGATCTGAAAATCCTCGACGACATGCCACCGCTGCCTTCGGTTGATATTGTGTTGATCCTCGCAAGCAAGCATCACCCCGTATTGGATAAAGAGGTGCTCAATCAACTTGTCGAGTTGGATTCTGATTAGCTTTTTTCTAAATGACTTTTGTTTTCTCACTCAGGAGTTGAGCTTTTTACGATGAGATAAGGTGGATAAGAGATAGGCCGAGAACATTGAGTTTCTCGGCCTTGTTTTTATGGAAGAGAGAGTGAATTAAGATAGCTTAAACTTACTCAGTTCTCCGTGCAAATCTCCAGCTTTTACTGTCAGATCGTTACTAATTTGGACCGACGATGTCATGGTGCCCATCACCTCAACGGCAGTGTCATTGATGATCACCACATTACGGTTAATCTCTTCTGATACCGAGCTTTGTTCCTCAGCAGCGGAAGCAATCTGGTTGTTCATGTCGTTGATCACTTCAATCGCTTGGTTGATTTCTGACAAGGCGAGATGAGCGGCTTCAGTTTCGCCTTTGGTGTCGTTTGCTTGCTTTTGGCTTTGCTCCATCAATACCACGATAGATTGAGTCTCTTGCTCTAAGCGAGCCAACATAGAGCGAATCTCTTCGGTCGAACCTTGAGTACGATTCGCGAGGTTACGTACTTCATCAGCAACCACAGCAAAGCCACGTCCTGCTTCACCCGCACGGGCAGCTTCAATGGCAGCATTCAGTGCAAGTAAGTTAGTTTGTTCTGCAATACCGCCAATTTCACTCAAAATACCTTGAATGGCGGTGCTTGAATCAACTAAGTTTTGCGTTTGTTGCTGCGCATCATTGACCTGAATGGCCAAGCTATCTACTGCGCTCGCGGCATTGTCCATACGTGCCATACCATTAAGGCTGTTGCTTTGCACTTGGCTCGCAGCTGCGGCCGCTTGAACGGCTGAACTTGCCACTTCTTGTGCAGTCGCACTCATTTCATTAATGGCTGTTGCAAGTGAGTTCACTTCGTTAACTTGAGAATTCAACTGATCACGAGAAACCTCAGCGCGAGCTTGGCCTTCAGCGGCATTTTTATCTACTTGGTCTGCCGTTACCATAACGGTTAGGAGCATTTCTTGTATGCGAGATAGGAAGGTATTGAACCAATGTGCTAGCTGAGCAGTTTCATCCTTACCTTTCACTTCAATGCGATAAGTTAAGTCACCCTCGCCTTGTGCTGCATCTTTGAAACGTTCCACTAAGTTGTTCAGAACCTTGCCTAAAGAGTTGGCGATAAATGCCATGGAGGCAATGCCTAGAAGAGCTGCGATGATCCCCGCCCACACACCTTTTTCAAGTGCTTTTGAATTCTGTTCATCACTCCAATTCGTGTAGTCGTCGACGCTTTTTGTAAGGTGACTACTGGGTACTGAAACCATGACGACCCAAGGCGCATCACTGGTATTAATTGAAGTAATTGCGTATTCATCGCCGCCGAAAGTGACAAGGCCAGCGCCTGTTCGCTTAGCGATAGACTGAATGCTCGACCATTCTGCTTCCAATTCAGATGAGACTTTTTTACCTACCATATCTGCAGAGCGACTGTTGGCCAGTGTAATGCCTTTCCAAGAAGTGATGAGGATCTTGCCTTTGCCATCAAACAGGTTACGAGCAAACAATTCACTCTGGCTTTGAAGTTCAAACAAAGACAAATCAAAGCCAATTGAGCCAATGATTTTCCCGTCTTGTTTGATTGGTTGGCTGATGGTGGTGATGAGCTCTTGCTTACCTCGAACCGGGTAGAAATACGGTTCCATCACAAATGTCTTACCGGTTTGGTAAGGCATTAAGTGCCAATCGTCTTTTCGCTCCCCGTTACTGTTGAGTTCAGTATTGCTAAAGCTCTCCATTGCGACGGCATCAAAGCTGTTGTGATCATTTGGAGAGAAGAAAGGTGCAAGGTAGCCTTGGCTGTTAAAGCCTAATTCGGTGTTTGAGCTTTCTTGGGAGTTTGAGTTACTTTCGCTGTTCAACGTAGCTTGCTGTGGCCATGTTTTGTTTTCCCAAACCATGTAGCCCGCAAATACAGCTTTGTTTTGTGCTTCCAAGGCGGCAGTAAACTGTTTAACAACAAGGTCTGCGCTTGCGTTGGTTTCTGAACTCAACTCAATGATTGAGCGTGCTTGTTTTAGGTTGGCCAATACAGGGTCAAGCTGGTTAGCGATGTTTAAACCTTGTTGAAGCGCTGTGTTTTGTAAATCCGATGTTGTGGCGTCTGTCAGCTGCGTTTTGACTTTTTTAGTGACTTGCTCATTCACATCGGTAAATGCGTTGGTCGTCATCCCCATTGCGATTAACAGGGTGAAAGCCATTGCCCCGCCTGCACTTACCGCAATTCGTGTACGTATACTGTTAAACATATGATCTCATGCCAAATATTTTAAATTTGCTGAGATTTTAAACAAGATAAATGAATGAAAAATTCAAAATAATGAATACAAAAAGAATAGACAGATCTAATTTATAAACAGGATTGCATTGGGCTTATCTTTATATTTGATGTGTGGGTTCTGAAAGATAAATAAATACTTACTTAAGGTTAAGTAACCAATTGTATTTATTGATCTTTAAACCTTATTGATAAAGTGGTCTTTTATTAGGTGAGAACTGTGTTTTTTTCGCTCGTTACTGAATGTGGATTATTCATTATATGACAATGGTCACACTTAATTTTACTCAAAGTCATTCGCTCCCTCTATTTATGCGAGTGTTTATGTTTGTTTTATCAATTTAGGGCAGCCAAAGCTTGGTTCATTTCCTTCATTGAAGAATCCCCAAACTCTTTAGTTTTCGATAAATAGTATTACGGCTGATGCCCAGTATTCGGGATGTCTTGCTGATATTACCTTGGTTGGCTTGATAGGTTTGTAGCAAGGTCTCTTCAACGGTACTTCTTAAGTCAGCATTTGACTTACCTTCGATGATACGAGAAGCAGTAATCTGATGATGACTATCTTGAGCTAAAGAGGTGAGGTGCTGAGCAAGGTGGCTTGGTACATGTTCTAGAGTGACTTGTGGTACGTCGCTCGCGAGTAGGGCGGTAACCTTCAGTAAGTTATCTAATTCTCGGATATTACCCGGCCAAGAATAAGCGCATAGTAAGCTCATTAAGTGCGGGCAGATTGTCTGTTCGTCTTCCGCGTACTTACTGTGAATGTGCTCGATTAAGGCGTGTTTGTCTTGTCGGTGTTGCAGGCTTGGCAGAGTAAAGGCCAAGCCATTCAGGCGGTAAAAGAGATCTTGTCGAAATTCCCCCGTAGCGACCAACTGTTCTAAGTTTTTATGAGTCGCGGCGATGATCTGACAATCGACTTGGTAGCTTTGGTTCGAACCCACAGGGACCACGGATTTGTCTTGCAGAACATGCAGCAATCGACATTGAGCCTCCAATGGCATGTCGGCGATCTCATCCAAAAATAGAATGCCCTTGTCTGCTTGACGGATCTTGCCTTGGAATCCTTTGTGGCTTGCGCCAGTAAATGCGCCCGGCGCGTAGCCAAACAGCTCAGATTCGATAAGATCTTTCGGCAGCGCCCCACAGTTTACCGCCACTAAAGGCGACGATTTACGCTGGCTTTGCTTGTGTAATGCTTTAACAAATTCGCCTTTTCCAACGCCCGTTTCTCCTAAGATTAATAGGCTGATCCCTTTATCGATAACCTTATTAGCTTGCTGCCAAGCGTGTTCTATCTTTTGTTCGCCATGGTGCAAATCGCACGATGCTGAAATGGAGCGCGTGCGTTTGGTGGTTGGTTGTTTGAGATGCTGTTTCTCAAATACAAAGGGCGTGTCTAATGAGGTTCGGTTGAAGAGGGTATCTATGCATTCGCCGACGATCGAGGTTTGATCCAGCAGCTGAGAGGCGACCTGATTGTGCGCCACTACTTCGCCAGCCTCATTGGCTATCACTATCCCTTGCCAACCACTGTGTAGTAAAGATTTCTCACACGCAAGATCGATTCGAGTGGTGCCTTGTGGGATGTGGCTCAGTAGCTGGTTCTCAACAAGCTGAACCATATTTTGAACCAGTAATTGGACGGAACTGTCGTGTTGTTGCTGCTCACTGGTGATGTCCAATACGCCAACCATCTGGCCTTGATGATCGAACACCGGGCTTGCTGAACAGCTGATAAATCGATGCTGGTGGATGAAGTGTTGTTCGCCAATGATGGATACTGGCTTGGCTTCAACAATGGCGGTGCCAATCGCGTTGGTGCCTTTCAGTTGTTCCTGCCAACAGACTCCAGAGCTGAGTGCAATTGATGTCAGCTTCTCCTTAAACCGCTCCTGTCCCCAACTTGCCAGAATCACTCCTTCAATGTCGGTCAAAATCAAACGACTGTCGGTGCGTGCAAACATCTGATTAAACAAAGGCAGCGCATTGCGTTCGACGATGTTGATTAAGTCAGAAGATTGATGTCGTCGCTGTTTAAGAATCGATTGTGGCAGGCGAATGTCTTCGGGAAGTCGTCTCTGTTTTAGACCCGCTTCTGTGCTGCGGTGCCAAGAGGACGAAAGCCAATCTGAGGTGTTTGCTTGTTGAAGGTGCATGACTGTTCCATGTCGTAACAGTGAGGGTGTACCAATTTGGAACAGTTGAACACTGGAGTGGTTTCCAGACGTCCGTTCAATGCCAACTCACTTTGGGTTGTAAACGTTTGGTAATCATAGTTTTACAATTTATTAACAACAAGTTTTGAAGTTCTGGCGTGTGATTTGCGTTGTTACTGTTGTGAAGAAAACACGAAGTATCAGTGTTTTAAACAGAAAGCATAAACATGGGCGTCTTGTCATGAGTTCTTTTCTCAAGAGGAGCCGCCATAAAAATAAGACAGCTCTCGCTCAATAACGAATAACAAATCAAAGAAGGATCTAACTATGATTTACGCACAGCCGGGTAGTGATAACGCAGTGGTGAACTTTAAAGCGCAATACGATAACTTTATCGGTGGCGAATGGGTGAAGCCTGTCAGCGGCGAGTATTTTGATAACACTTCCCCAGTGAATGGTCAGGTGTATTGCCAAGTGGCACGCTCAACCAAGGCCGACATTAGCTTGGCACTTGATGCGGCGCATGCAGCTCGTGCAAGTTGGGCTTCGACCAGTGTGACTGAGCGCTCTAACATCCTGCTTAAAATTGCCGACCGCATTGAAGCGAACCTTGAAGAAATCGCGGTCGCTGAAACATGGGAAAACGGCAAGCCTGTGCGAGAAACCTTAGCGGCAGATATTCCTTTGGTTGTCGATCACTTCCGTTATTTCGCGGGTTGTATCCGAGCGCAAGAAGGCAGCGCAGCTGAGCTCGATTCAAACACCGCAAGCTACCACTTCCCTGAGCCAATTGGTGTAGTAGGGCAGATCATTCCTTGGAACTTCCCGATTTTAATGGCGGCTTGGAAACTGGCACCAGCACTGGCAGCAGGCTGTTGTGTGGTGATGAAGCCAGCCGAGCAAACACCGACGTCGATCTTGGTGATGATGGAGAAGATCGCCGACCTTCTGCCTGCAGGCGTGGTCAACATCGTGAATGGTTTTGGTAGCGAAGCGGGCCAAGCATTAGCAACCAGCGATCGTTTGGCGAAGCTAGCCTTTACCGGTTCAACAGAAGTCGGCCACCACATATTGAAATGTGCCGCAGAAAGCTTGATTCCATCAACGGTTGAGCTTGGCGGTAAGTCTCCAAACATCTACTTCCCAGACATCTTTAACCATGAAGATGAATACCTAGATAAGTGTGTCGAAGGCATGCTGCTTGCGTTCTTCAACCAAGGTGAAGTGTGTACTTGTCCATCACGTGTGTTGATTCATGAATCGGTATACGACAAGTTCATCGCGAAAGTAGTCGAGCGTGCTCAAACTATTAAACAAGGTAACCCGCTAGATACTGATACGCAGGTTGGCGCACAAGCTTCAAAAGAGCAGTTTGATAAGATCTTGAGCTACCTAGAAATTGGTCGTCAAGAAGGTGCGAAAGTGCTAACAGGTGGTGAAATCGCGCAGCAACCAGATGATCTCGGTAATGGTTATTACATTCAGCCAACCATGTTGGAAGGGCACAACAAGATGCGAGTCTTCCAAGAAGAGATCTTCGGCCCTGTTATCGCGGTAACGACGTTTAAAGATGAAGCAGAAGCGCTAGAGATTGCCAATGACACCGAATATGGCTTGGGTGCAGGCGTGTGGACGCGTGATGCAAACCTAGCGTATCGCATGGGGCGCAACATTGAAGCGGGTCGTATTTGGGTGAACTGTTACCACGCTTATCCAGCACATGCCGCGTTTGGTGGTTATAAGAAATCAGGCATCGGCCGTGAGACACACAAGATGATGCTCGACCACTACCAAAATACTAAGAACCTATTGATCAGCTACGATACTAATCCGTTGGGCTTCTTCTAATACAGGTTCGTTCTAAAAGAATGAGAATGAATCATGGGTACAAAGAATAACTAACAACGCAGTCGGCTTTAATAAAAACAAAAAGTGAAAGCAAAACGCCCAACTCATTTGAGTTGGGCGTTTTTATGTCTGAATCGTTTTAGCTTTGCGAAAAGAAGATCTCGGGCTTGTGGACCGGGCCATAGTTGCCTTCTAGCTGAGTGAGCTCTAAACCTTGCTTTCCGATCAGAGTACCGACCAATTGGCGGTTAAACGGGTAGCTGTCGGGGTTGTTAATATACTCTTCAACATCAATCCATTTAGCTTCTGCAATTTCATCAGTGTCTTGAATCGCAATCTCTTGAGTTTGAGCGATAAGGTGACAAATAAAGTAGAGGTTTGATTTGCCGAATTGATACGGGTGTCTTGTCGCCATGCCAACCACAGAAACGAATGTGGCTTCGATGCCAGTCTCTTCCAAGGTTTCTCGAACCACAGACTCTTCAATGCCTTCACCCAACTCAATATGGCCGCCAGGTAATTTGTAGCCTGTCATGCCATGCTCTTTGATCATCAGCACTTGGTTGTGTTCGTTGGTGATCAACGCGCCAGCACCCAAGGTGTGGGTAGGGATGAAAGGCACGAACTCGACAATTTCGGATTTATGGATCAGTGTAATTTCGTCTTCCAAACAGTTGTGAAACACAAAGCCAAGTTCAGTCGCCACTGAAATAAGGTGCGAGAGTGAAATAGGCAAGCTAATCCAAATGATGCCTTTGTTATTCTGCTTTGAAAATTCGGTGATCTGGCTGAGTTCGGCATTGAATGAGTCAGCATCGTGAGGGGCTGTTGCTGGGTCGATGACGATGCCGTTAAATTTGTCGAGCGTAAATTCCACGGGTGATCCTTTATTATTTTTGATTTATAGGGAGTCGAGCATAGGTGGAGCTTATCTTATCTCAAGAGCTTATAAAACCTGCTCTACTTGTAGCATTTTTAAGTGCACGGTAGTAGTGGGTAAAAAGTGAGGGAGAGTGTAAAGCGGGCGGCTTGAAACAAAAATTACGCTAGAAACAAAAAACTGCGCTTGGAAGCCAAAGCGCAGTTTTAAAATAGGGTTTATTTGGATTCGACTCTAACGAATATAGTTTGCATCAACACTTACGTACCAGTGTTGCAGTTTGCCGTTGGCCTTTTTGATCCATAAATCGTTGGTATAGCTCTCAATCTTACCGTTAACCGTTAAATTGAACGTGTTCTCGTCGAATTCACCAAGCTTGACGAACTGGTCTGTGGTAACTAGGAACGGGTCCATGTCGTCCACGCCAACCACATCTGAAATCACATAGTAGTGGTAAGTCAGCGGCTTGCTTGCATCATTCGGGTTGCTGCGATACGCCACAAGCTTGAATGGTTCCGTTAATGGAAGGTCGAGCGTTTGCTTGTCCATGGTCGCTGGAATCGGGATAAACAGCCAAGCGGTAAACAGACCGCTTAATAAAACCATCAGGAAGAAAAGAGTCTTAATTGCTTTCATAGCAACCTTCAAAATAGGTGATGTAGAAGACGCTATGGTAACAGGTTTGATTTGCCGATTGTAAGAGTATGAATAAGTGAAGGCGACACCCGTCTGTTAGGAAACTTGAACGCATTGACACACTGTTCATAAGTCACTATCTACACTAGTGCGAGTGACCTTGAGATAGGTTGATCATCACAACACCTGCTGCCACAAATAACATACCAATCCACACCATAGTATCGAGGTGCTGGCGGTAAACAAATGTAGAAATCAAGCTCACGGTTACGATAGCCAAGCCCGCCCATAAAGAGTGAACCACCCCAACTGGCATCCCTTTCATTGCTTGGCTCAAAAATAGAAATGCCGCCAAGTGTCCTGAAATTACCAATAGAGCAGGGATGGGTTTAGACAAACTGAAACCGTCGGTTGCTTTAAGTGCTACGTGAGAAAGTGCTTCCGCCATCACGCCCATCATTAAGAAAAACCAGCTCATAGTCGTACCTTTTAGTTGTATTGTTTTTTGTTGGTATAGCGGGGTATTTGAAAGTGTTAATCGTTGTTGCTGCTCTTTAGTAACAGCGTATTTGGCCAAACAGCAGGCACAAAAAAGCCCACACCTCACGCTTTTGCAAGGTGTGGGCTAATTCGGTGTGACTACTTGTTTAGGTAAGCTGCATGGAACTCAATGTGTTCATCAATAAAGCTAGAGATGAAGTAGTAGCTGTGGTCGTAACCTGGCTGTATACGTAGCTCTAAATCGGCATTGGTTACCTTAGCCGCTTCGACTAATTGCTCAGGCTTAAGCTGCTCAATCAAGAAGTTATCGGCTTCACCTTGGTCAACCAACATTGGCAGCTTCGTGCCTTTGGTTTTTAGAAGCTCAGAGGCATCGTAGTGCTTCCACTCTTCAATATCTAAGCCTAGATATTGGTTGAATGCTTTTTGTCCCCAAGGGCATTGCATTGGGTTGGTGATTGGGCTGAATGCGGAGATAGAACGGTAGCTATCTTCGTTCTTAATACCAATCGTTAGGGCACCGTGTCCGCCCATGCTGTGACCAGAAATCGACTTCACTGAAGTCACAGGGAAGAAAGACTCAATCAAGGCTGGAAGCTCTGTTACCACGTAATCGTACATATGGTAATGGCTGTCCCATGGTACTTGAGTGGCATTCACATAGAAGCCTGCACCTTGGCCGAGATCGTAGTTTTCATCGTCGGCAACGCCTTCGCCGCGTGGGCTAGTATCAGGTGCAACAATAGCAATGCCTTGCTCAGCCGCAGCTTTGAACGCGCCGGCTTTTTGCATGAAGTTTTCATCGGTACAGGTTAAGCCTGATAACCAATACAAAACAGGAACTGGGTTTTCTTTGCTTGCGTTAGGCGGCAAGAAAATCGCAAAACGCATGTTGCAGTCAAGCGTTGCAGAAAAGTGGGTGTATTGTTTGTGCCAACCACCAGCAACCTTTGCTTGGCTAATGTTTTCGATTGTCATCTATTGTGCTCCGTTAGGTTGATGGTTTTGGGAGTAAATTTGTCTATATCACTTAAAGTTTCACCACCCACCGGGCAGGAGGTGGTGAAGACAGTTTTGCTCTGATGTTTAAGTCAGAACTGTGGTCTCGACACCTAAGTGCTGAGACCAAGGAGAATTATTTATCCATGTGTAGAACAGTACGGATAGATTCACCTTTGTGCATTAGGTCGAATGCTTCGTTTACGTCTTGCAGACCCATAGTGTGAGTGATGAACTCTTGAAGACCAAACTCACCTGCCATGTAACGGTTAACGATTTCTGGAAGCTCAGAGCGGCCTTTAACACCACCGAAAGCAGAACCACGCCATACACGACCAGTCACTAGTTGGAATGGACGAGTTGAGATCTCTTGGCCTGCACCCGCAACACCAATGATGACTGATTCGCCCCAACCTTTGTGGCAGCACTCAAGTGCTTGACGCATCACGTTTACGTTACCAATACACTCAAAAGAGTACTCAACACCACCGTCTGTCATCTCAACGATAACGTCTTGGATTGGCTTGTCGAATTTAGTCGGGTTGATGCAGTCAGTCGCGCCAAGCTGTTTTGCTAGCTCGAATTTGCTCTCGTTGATATCAACACCGATGATGCGGTCAGCACCAGCCATGCGAGCACCAATGATTGCAGAAAGACCGATACCGCCTAGGCCGAATACAGCAACGTTGTCGCCTTTTTCAACTTTAGCTGTGTTCAATACCGCGCCCATACCCGTAGTTACACCACAACCTAGAAGACAAACTTCTTCAAGTGGTGCTTCTTTGCTTACTTTCGCTAGTGAGATTTCTGGAAGTACCGTGTACTCAGAGAAAGTAGAGCAACCCATGTAATGGAAGATTGTTTCGCCATTGATAGAGAAGCGGCTTGTACCGTCTGGCATCAGGCCTTTACCTTGCGTTTCACGAACGGCTTGGCATAGGTTAGTTTTACCAGATTTACAGAACTTACATTCGCCACATTCAGCTGTGTAAAGTGGGATAACGTGGTCGCCAATTTCAACACTTGTAACGCCTTCGCCGATCATCTCAACGATACCGCCACCTTCGTGACCAAGAATAGAAGGGAAGATACCTTCTGGATCGTCACCTGAAAGAGTGAATGCATCAGTGTGACAAACACCAGTAGCAACGATGCGAACTAGAACCTCACCAGCTTTAGGAAGTTGTACATCAACTTCTTCCATTTTTAGTGGCTCGCCAGCTGCCCATGCAACCATTGCTTTTGATTTGATATGAGTTTGACCAGGTTTAATTTCGATTGTCATTGGATGTTTCCTATATATGTCAGTACAGCGGATAACCGTGCAATTAAATTCAACCCGTTAAGCGTAGTTGAGCTTAATTGTTTCCGCTCTCTCGTTTTGTTGGAGCTAGTATAGGTGCGAGCCTTGGTTTTGATAATCCCCCTAAATAGAAAATGATTATTACGTATTTGTAATAATGAGTGTATTCAGAGGAGTTCAGAAAGGAGGGTTAGTTACTCAGAAAATCTAAGGACACAGTAAACAGGAACTATGTAGGCAAGACATTTATTAGAAACAAATGGGGCGTAAGCTTTCCGCCTATTTTCTCGTTGTAGACTCAAACATGCTTTTATCTCTTACGCCCTCAGTGATGCTGTCACTCGCTATTATGCTTGAAGTTGTCGCCACTTCTCTATTACCTAAAACACAACAGTTTACTTCTCTACCCGCCACTGCCGCAGTGCTAGTCGGTTATGGCTGTGCCTTTTATCTGTTGTCTCTCACGGTGCAAACCATGTCTTTGGGTGTGGCGTATGCGATTTGGTGTGGGGCAGGGATTGTATTAGTCGCAGCATTGTCTTGGCTGGTCTACGGGCAAAAACTCGATATCTTCGCGATCATCGGTATCGCTTTGATTCTGGCAGGTGTTGTGATTATTAACTTGTTTTCGACGTCGGTGAGTCATTAGGGGAGCTAGTTGTGTTATGCGTGAGGGGGACACAACTTTGTGACTCGTTATGTACGCAACACAGGAGTTTCAGCTACTGAACTTGTTAAGTTTAACCCTCAAGAACTTATTCCTAGTTAACTTATCAATAGTCGAGTTGGTTGATTCTCGACTGTTACATCCCTGCCCGTTTATTTGACAGATTGAATACTCTACACAATTTAGCGACGAGCCTTTCCCGACTAGAATTCACTCAAACGCAGTAAATATGCAACATATGCAACAATAAGCAATTCACTCGATTGACTTTCTTCTAACTTATTGATTTTATAAAAAGTCACAAAGAGAAGGTCGCATTATTTTATTACTTGCTATTTAAAGGTCGCTATAGCGACTTTGCTACTACTTGTCATAGATTTTGTGGAAATCACAAGTTACACACATAAATAATAATTATTACTTATACAACAGAGTCAGAGATGCGAATTTTAATTTTCTTAATAGTTTCTATTAGCTTGGCTGGGTGCACTCAAGATCGACATCAAGAAGATATTGAAGCAAAAAAAGCTGCATACTTTCAACAGGCAGAGCAAGGGGACGCTCATGGTCAATTTAATCTAGGCGTTATGTATGAAGACGGAAAAGGTGTATCTCAGGACGATACACAAGCAGTGTCTTGGTATAGAAAGGCCGCAGAGCAAGGGCATGCAAGAGCTCAAACCAATTTAGGACGGATGTACAAAAAAGGCAGAGGTGTTTCCCAAGATTATGAAGAGGCGGTGTCTTGGTATAAAAAGGCAGCTGAGCAGGGGGAGGCGAGCGCTCAAAACAATTTAGGATGGATGTACGACGAAGGCCGAGGTGTCTCTCAAGATGATAAAGAGGCGGTGTCTTGGTATAGAAAGGCCGCTGAGCAGGGGTACGCTAGAGCTCAAACCAATTTAGGATGGATGTACGAAAATGGCCGAGGTGTCTCTCAAGATGACAAAGAGGCGGTGTCTTGGTATAGAAAGGCCGCTGAACAGGGGTATGTAAGAGCTCAAACTAACTTAGGATGGATGTACGAAAAAGGCATCGGTGTTTCCTTAGATAACAAAGAAGCGGTGTCTTGGTATAGAAAGGCCGCTGAGCAAGGACATGCGAGAGCTCAAAACAATCTAGGCGTTATGTACGAAGAAGGCCGAGGTGTTTCTCAGGACTATAAAGAAGCGGTATCTTGGTATAGAAAGGCCGCTGAGCAGGGGAACGCGACAGCTCAAAACAATCTTGGCGTTATGTACGAAAAAGGCCGAGGTGTATCTCAAAATGACAAAGAGGCGGTGTCTTGGTATAGAAAGGCCGCTGAGCAGGGTGATGCGAGCGCCCAAAACAATCTAGGCATTATGTACGACGAAGGCACAGGCGTTTCTCAAGGTGATAAAGAGGCGGTGTCTTGGTATAGACAGGCCGCAGAGCAAGGGTATGCGAGAGCTCAAACCAATTTAGGATGGATGTACGCCGATGGCACAGGTGTTTCTCAAGATTATAAAGAGGCGGTATCTTGGTATCAAAAGGCGGCAGCGCAGGGGTATGCAAGAGCTCAAACCAAGTTAGGATGGATGTACGTCGAGGGCACAGGTGTTTCTCAAGATGATAAAGAGGCGGTGTTGTGGTTTAGAAAGGCCGCTGAGCAAGGGCATGCGCTAGCTCAAAACAATCTAGGTGCTATGTACGCAGAAGGCCGAGGTGTTTCTCAAAATTATGAAGAAGCGGTGTATTGGTATAGAAAGGCCGCAGAGCGAGGACACGCGCTAGCTCAAAACAATCTAGGCACCATGTACGCAGAAGGCCGAGGTGTTTCTCAAAATTATGAAGAAGCGGTGTCTTGGTATAGAAAAGCCATTGAGCAGGGTGCTATGGATGCTCAATATAATCTTGGATTGTCTTACGAACGAGGTGTGGGTGTAATTCAAGATTATGAAGAAGCGGTGTTGTGGTTTAGAAAGGCCGCTGAGCAAGGGCATGCGCTAGCTCAAAACAATCTAGGCAGCATGTACGTAGAAGGTCGAGGTATCTCTCAAAATTATGAAGAAGCAGTATCTTGGTATAGAAAAGCCACTGAGCAAGGACTTGCGCTAGCTCAAAACAATCTAGGCGTTATGCACGAAAAAGGCCTAGGTGTTTCTCAGGACTATAAAGAAGCGGTGTCTTGGTATAAAAAGGCTGTCGAGCAAGGATATGCGCTAGCTCAAAACAATCTAGGCGTTATGTACGGAGAAGGCCGAGGTGTTTCCCGAGATGATAAAGAAGCGGTGTTTTGGTATAAAAAGGCCGCTGAGCAGGGGGTTGTAGATGCTCAACATAACCTTGGAATGTCTTACGAGCAAGGTGCGGGTGTTTCTCAAGACGATAAAGAAGCGGTGTATTGGTATGAAAAGGCTGCAGAGCAGGGGCATGCGAGATCTCAAAACCATTTAGGGTGGATGTACGATGAAGGCATCGGTGTTTCTCAAGATGATAAAGAGGCGGTGTCTTGGTACGGAAAGGCCGCTAAGCAAGGACTTGCGACAGCTCAAAACAATCTAGGCGTTATGTACGCAGAAGGTCGAGGTGTTTCTCAGGACTATAAAGAGGCGGTGTCTTGGTATAGAAAGGCCATGGAGCAGGGTGATGTAGATGCTCAAAACAATCTAGGTGTTATGTACGCAAAGGGCACCGGTGTTTCTCGAGATGAAAAAAGCGGTGTCTTTGTACACAAAGGCAGCTCAGCAAGGACTTGCGACAGCTCAATACAATCTTGGATCAATGTACGCAGAAGGTAAAGGTGTGGCTAAAAACGATAAAACATCTTACATGTGGTTAAAATTAGCTCAATATAATGGCAAGGAAGGGATGCAAAACGACTTCGATATAATGACTAAAAGAATGACATTAATCGATGTCAATGAGGCGAAAAAAAGAGCTAAAATATGTTTGGAATCTGATTACATTCGATGTGATTAAATACAACCTTCATGCAACGTCAATAGTTGATTGAACTTAACTGCACTTAATCCGCACCGAGATTTAGACATATGACAGGCTCCCGATAGGGAGCCGTTTTTACACTACAAAGTCAATTCGAAGGGTGAATTTCTTCTAGCTCCACCGCTAAAGGCTTTTTACTCAATAATAGTGGTTTGAGCGGAACCGCATTTAGTCGGCATCTAAACCAACCTTTTATTAGTGCGATTTTACGCATCGCTCTCGCTCTCCAATACTCACTTTTTCATACCTTAGTTATCCACGAATTGCTAATTTAGAGTAAGCCCTGAGACACTTTTGTCCAAAAACGAGTTTGTCTACCCTTCCTCACACCCCAACACAGCCACAAACGCATTCAAATACTGCTCTATAGTCAGATCTGCAGAAACAGGTGGTAGCTCTACGGTAATACACGGTAGGTTTCTTTCTTGGCACCAGGTGCCGAAAGAGCCTGGGGTTTCGTAATCCACGTCTTCAACGAGCGGCAAGTTGAACTGTTTGCCTAGCCAAATGGCGAGTTCGGATTGAGCTGGGTCGTCGACCATGGCAAGTGGTTCGTGGAAAGAGATGACGAATTTAGGTTTGCGCTGCTCAATGAGGTTGATGAGCGACTGTACTTCCGGTTCAAGTTGGTCGGCTTGTCCTGTTTTCACTTTTACATCTCTGACTGGTGTGTGAGAGCTCCAGCGGTAAACGGTGCCGCCTTCTGTCCAGTTTTTCGTCGGGAATGCGCGGTTCAAATCGACTTGGTTAGCGTTGGCGCGTGTGCCTAACTGATTACCATCTGGGTTCATCGACAAGATCACATCGTGTCGCAAGTTGGCGGCTGGCAGGCTTCTTAGCGCACAAGACAAGCCTGCGATAGACGCGGTTTCATCACCGTGTGTGCCTGCTATGATTAGACCTTGAGATTCGTTTTCAACTTGCGCGGGGAAATAGAGCAAGGGTGCGCCCAATACCGACTTTCCATATGGCAGCGGCTTTATTGAAAATGCAGCTCTTTCCGTTCTTGGAATTAAACTCACCTTTATCTCCTGACTGATCAAGTACTATCAAGTATTAACGATTACAAAAACTACTTAGATAAACGAAAGCATTAAAACTCGTCAACCGTCGCATTGTTAATTTTATTACTTTGCTTCAAAGATAGGCTAGGAGAGCAAAAAAACATGGATTTTAAGAAACATTCAACGGCTTTACTCATTTCATCTTTATTGACCCCTTTTATCTCAGTGACTGCCGTTGCTGACACATTGCCTGCCGGAACTTCTCTGGCGAAAGAGCAACATTTGGTACGTGCTAATGATGCAGAAGCTGCGACACTCGATCCGGCAAAGGCAGAAGGCTTGCCTGAAATGCACATTCTACGTGACCTGTTTGAAGGTTTAGTGATCCAAGATCGCGATGGCAACATCACTCCAGGTGTCGCGGAATCTTGGGAAACCGAAGACAACCAGACGTTTGTATTCCACCTGCGTAAAGATGCTAAATGGTCGAATGGCGATCCGGTGACCGCCGATGATTTCGTGTACGCGATAAGACGCGCGGTCGACCCGAAACTGGCATCGCCAAATGTGTGGTATCTAAAGCTCACCAAAATCAACAATATTGCTGATGTGGCAGAAGGTAAGAAGCCGATTGAAGAGCTAGGCGTGTCGGCTGTTGATAAACACACAGTTCGTTTTGAGCTAGACAGCCAAGTACCTTATTTTGTGGCGATGACAGGCCACACATCCATGATGCCAGTGCATAAAGCAGCCCTAGAAAGTAGCGACAAGCCGTGGAGCGATCCTAAGCAATTTGTTGGGAATGGTGCATTTGTGCTAGACGAGTGGGTGGTGAACGAGCGCATTGAACTGAAGAAGAACCCAAAATACTGGGACAGCTCAGATACCCACTTAACCGAAGTAACTTATATTCCGTTTGAGAATCAGAATGCCTCAATTAACCGTTATGCCGTGGGCGAGGTCGATATCACTTCTGACGTACCAACACATATGGCGCAACAGCTGAAAACAAAGTATCAAGACGCTTATACCGCCGTCCCTCTACTGTGTACTTATTACTACGCATTCAATACCACACGACCTCCGTTTGATGACGCGAGAGTGCGTAAAGCGGTGTCTTACTCAATGATGCGTGATGTGATTACCAATGGCGTCACTCAGGTGGGTAACTTGCCGGCTTATACCTTTGCTCATGAATATACAGCAGGCTTTGATGCGACTCAGCCTGAATACAGCACATGGACTCAAAAGGAACGTGACCAAAAAGCAAAAGAGCTGCTGAAAGATGCGGGCTACGATGCTTCTAACTCATTGGACTTCAAATTGCTCTACAACACCAGTGAGTCGAACAAGTCGATTGCAGTGGCCATCGCTTCAATGCTCAAAGGCAACCTAGGCGCGCAAGTTGAACTTGAAAACCAAGAGTGGAAGTCTTACCTAGTATCACGTCGCCAAGGTGACTTCGATGTGATGCGTGCTTCTTGGTGCGGCGATTACAATGAAGCGTCGACCTTCTTGAGCTTATTGCGTTCTGAGTCTTCGGGTAACTTTGCGCGTTACAACAACGACAAGTACGACGCTGCAATGGACAGCGCACTGTCAGCAACTAATGAGCAAGATCGCCAAGGATTCTATGATCAAGCGGAGCAGTTACTGGCTGAAGATATGCCTATCGCGCCAATCTACTACTACATGCAGGCTCGCCTAGTGCGACCAAGTGTTGGTGGCTTTGCGAAGAACAACGTTGAAGGGCGCATCTATTCTAAGGACCTCTACATCAAAGAATAGATAGGCTAAATGCGAGTTCAGGCCTAACGCATAGATATAAGAGATAGAAGAAAAGGGACGTTGAACATAAATATATGATTAACGTCCCTTTATTATTTCCATATTTGTAATGAATCTAATTATGGGCGATTTAAATTGTCGATAAATGAACAATTGAGCTTGAAGTTGATACTAATCCCTATTATTTGTAATTTTATCATTGATACCTGAGATAAGGTTATTGATATTTATGATGTTTGTTTTTCTTGATAATAAATAAATCCCTATTTATCGAGCTCTATATGCCTATTTTTCTATTTGTGTTTAAGTTGATATCGATCAATTGAAATAAACTCATTCATTCCTACGCTTAATTGTATAAACAGATCAATGGAAGTTAGGAGAGTAACAATGAAGTACTCAATAATTACACTATCAACCGTGGCTGTACTTACGATCATTCCAGTCAGTGCTGTTCACGCAAAAGATAAGATACTAGAGAGCAGTAAGCTTACCTCAAATATAGTTATCGATGGCAACGTTGATGCCGTTTGGGAGCAAGCTAAACCACTGACACAGAAGGTGAACAAATTACCGTATAAACCAAATAATGGCTATGAAGGCATTAAAAAAACCAGTGTGGAAATGAAGTCGATGTATGACAGTGAATACATTTACTTCTTGTTTACTTATGCCGACCCGACCAAAAGTATTGACCGCTTTCCTTGGGTTAAACAAGAGGATGGGTCATGGAAGCAGTTGAAAAATAAAGATGATACTGGGCACGACAATACTTACTACGAAGATAAATTTGCGGTCTATTGGGACATCAATGCTGAAGGCTTTTCTGAGAAAGGGTGTAATGCTGCATGTCACAGAGCTAAAAAGGGTAAAAACGCAGGGCGTGATGATAAGAACCCAGCACGTAAATACACCAAGCAGGAAGGCGAGTTTATTGATATGTGGCACTGGAAAGGTGTGAGAACCGCGGTACATAATCAGCTCGATGACCAATATGTTGATAGTAATACCGATCCAAAACAAAACAAAGGTTGGGGACGTAAAGGAGACAGCAAAACGGGGGGGACTACGTTAATAACGTAAAAGACGGCCAGCCAGCCTATGTATCAGATAACTTAACCAATGAAACATTACTTATTTTAGACTCAGAGAAGAAGCCGTTTACAACTGACTACAATAAGTTAGACCGAATTCCAGGGCTAACAGGTAAGCCATTTACCGGTTCCCGTGGTGATATCGAAGTCGGTGCAATTTGGAAAGCGGGTGTTTGGACTCTGGAAATGAAGCGTAAGCTTGTAACTACGGGTGAAAATGCAGAAACGCAAGATGTGCAATTTAACGATTTGAGCCAATCATATCCATTTGGTGTTGCGGTTTTTGATAACTCTCAAATTAATCACATATACCATCGTGGTGTGTTAAACCTTGAGTTTAAATAAGTATAACACTCGTAACTAACTGAAATGATTTGTGTCGAAATAATCGGCTCAAATCATTTCTTCACAGAAGAGTACTATTATGGTCAAAACAGTTACTCAATATGTTTCTTATTTATTTGTGTTGACCACGTTGAGTATATTCTTTATGCCGCTATCGCTCTGTTCTGAGTCAACAGTTCAGGATTCCGCTTCCCATAATGTAAAACCGTTTTCTAGCCAAATTACCAATGAAGCGGAAATGCAGATTTTAGTAAAGGAAAATAAGCGTTGTATACGGTGCCATCAAAAAAAGCGTCTGCTTAAAAATATTGATGCCATCGCTTCTGTAGGAGCACATGCCAGTACCGAGTTTTACAACAACTGCACAGCTTGTCATGGCAGAAAAGGTTCTCACCCCAAAGATTCTGATGTGGTGAGTGTTATTCCATTCGATGATCATATCGACTTGCCAATTTTCGAGCAGAACCAAAAGTGTATCGCCTGTCATTCTCCTGAAAGCTTGAGGGTCAGTGAGTGGACTCACGATGTACATGCCACCCAATTGACATGTTCCAATTGTCATAATTTACATCGCGATTCAGACCCGATTATCGGTATCAGTAAGAAGTTTCGCATTGGGTTATGTGCAACCTGCCATCAAGCTATTCTGCGTGAGAAAGAGTTTAAGTCGCATCAGTAAGAAGGAGCCAGTTTTATGAGTACGACTAAATATTTAATTGGTGTGTTACTTGCTGGAGTATGCGCACTGGTGGTCGCTGAGGATTTACCTAATCCAGATGAGCATAATCTTGCGAATATTCACCTAAAGGATGAAACATGTGCGGGGCAGTGCCATCTAGACGAAGAGCCTTCTGACGATCTTGAGTTTGAATATAACAACTGCGTGGAGTGTCATGATGATTTTGGTCACCTCGAAGGGAGTCAGCATAATCTAAAGCACAAAGAGAGCGAAGAGATGGAGTGCGTTGAGTGTCATCTTCCCCATGAAGAATTTGATCCTAAGGACACTTGTACCGATTGTCATGATGAAGAAGACGAAGAATTATCAAACTTTTATTCAGTTAGGCTAGAGCGCTATTTAAACATGTCTAGCCTTGATATTGAGCCGTAAATGACGGAAATTTTGATCTGGTAAAAATAAAAACCCCCATTCGCTGACAAAACGAATGGGGATTTTAGTTACTAGGGGGTAGTTACTTTATCAATAGTGAGCAATCACTAATTTATTGATTCTTTATTTAGATAGCCTTTAGTTTTAGATCGCCACCATAGTCGCAGCTTTCTTCATCGCTTCCTTAGTTGAACACTCAATCACGTTCGCGTTAGCAAAGCGGTGAGCGTCTTTCACTTGAATATCGTGAGCTAAGATAACCAGTCTTGCGTTAGCCACATCTAGGTCGGTGATGCGGTTCTGAATACCGTTTTGACCTTGAGTTTCTACCTTAATCTTTAGGCCTGCTGCTAAGCCTGCTTTTTCCAGTGCTTTCGCCGCCATGAAGGTGTGTGCAACACCAGAAGGGCAACATGTTACTGCTACGATGTCGTACTCGCCTTCGCCTGCTACAGGCGCTGTTTGAGCTTGTACTGGCGCTTCAGTCATGTCCTCATCTGTTTCAACCGCTACAGGTTTCCAGAAACCAACGATAACCGCTGTTGTCAGTGAACCTAGCGCAATACCGACGACGTACATTGGAATGTTGCTTGATACTGGCGCAGTGATTAGGCCGCCCCACGGTGCGTGCAGTAGAACGTCTGTCATGAAGCCGAACACACAGCCAACGATACCACCGGCAACGATTGAAGGAAGTACGCGCATTGGGTCGTTCGCTGCGAACGGGATAGCGCCTTCAGAGATACCGATAGAACCCATGATTGCAGCCGCTTTACCTGCTTCTTGTTCTTGTTTAGAGAACTTGTTTTTGAATAGGAACGTTGCCAGTGCCATGCCTAGAGGTGGAGTACAAATCGCGATGCCTACACCGCCCATTAGCCATGGTTGTGTGTCCACTTGCGTTTGAGCGAATAGGGTTGCCACTTTGTTGATTGGACCGCCCATATCGAACGCCGTCATACCGCCAAGGATAGTGCCTAGAACCATCTTAGATGCGCCAGCCATTGAAGCTAGGAACTCGTTCATTGAAGACATGAACAGTTTGATTGGCTCACCGATGCCCCACAGTACGATACCTGCAGAGATTAACGTGCCTAGAAGCGGGTAGATGAAGTAAGCACCTAGCGCCGTCATGTTTGCAGAAAGCGGGATCTTCTTAAGTTGGAACACCACGCCACCGGCGATAAAGCCAGCCACGATACAGCCAAGGAAGCCGCCGCCCATATCAGCCATGATGCCAGAAGAGATCATCGCTGGCGCTAGTGCTGGTTTATCTGCAATTGAGTAACCAATAAAGCCGCCAAGAATGATTGGGAAAAGAACAAGGCCCTTGATACCGATATTAGAGATGTCTGCCAGTAAGCCGTCTGCAGGTACAGCACCTTTGCCTGATGCCATGACCGCTAAGGCCAATAGAACACCACCGGCTACGATGAAAGGCAGCATGTGTGAGGTTCCGAAAAGCAGGTGGCCTTTCATGGTACTAAGGATTTTTTTAAAGTCGCTACTACTGTTTTTATTATTGGTATTCGTAGCTTGAGTTGTTAGGGTGCTCATAATTTTCTACGCCTTATGAATTAATTAAAATATTAAGGATTTGCTGTTCGTCTTTTGCGTTATGGATATCTTGAATAAATTCATCGCTGAATTTTCCAAATAGTTCTTGTAGTACATAAATATGATGGTCAGCACCGTTATCGGGTGAGGCAATCATAAAAAACACGCTTGGGTTAATGCCGTCTTCATCGCCATACTCGATACCTTCACGCTTAACACCAACAGCGATTGCCGGCTCAGTTACCGCCTTACTTTTTGAGTGTGGGTAAGCGATGCCGTCCATTGAGGTGATGCTTTGAGATTCACGAATTTCGATGTCTGCCAAGAAGGCTTCTTTATTACTGATTCGTTTGCTTTCAAATAACATGCCTGCCAATTCTTCAAACAGTTCTTTTTTATTATTCGCTTGAAGGTTGTTATTAATTAAGTTGACGTTAGTTAGCTGTGTGATCATTTATTAACTCATTCACTATTGAAGTTCTTGAATTAAAATTAATGGATTAAGCTGATTCGCGAAATAGCAAATAAAAGCCCTTCACTGTACATTTGTACCAAGCAAAATTAAGTGTGATTTGCATCATTCATCCAGTGTGAGATGGGTCATATTTGATAGTGTATTTCGATGCTGAAATAATTTTCGTTAGGAATAAAAGAGCTGTAGGGACAAAAAAGCTCTAGGAAAACAAAAGCTATAGAAACAAAAATGCCCCGCAAAAGAAGGGCATGGATAGTGTGTGATTAGTGGTGATGGAGCTAGCTGTAAGCGCGCGCTACACGTCCAACGCAGTCCAGTTTGTAACTCTCAGCGTAAGCAGGAATAAACACCGATTGGCCTTTCTCTATCACGCAGGTTTCACCGCATTGGTGAGTGAGCACCATGGATTCGTCGAGTGGCAGTAGGATCTCTGCGCCTTCGGTAGTGATCTTGCGTTGATGTGAGTTTTGCACGATAGAGAACTTAAAATCCTCGACTGGAATTTCGTATTCCATCACATCATCTTGCTCTATCGGGCTTAGCAGTAATCTATCCGCGGGCTTTTCATTAAATCGAGTACAAGAAACCAGTTCATTCACGTCCATGTATTTAGGCGTCAGCCCTGCACGTAACACATTGTCTGAGTTCGCCATGATCTCTAGCCCTGTCCCTTTGATGTAAGCATGGGGAGTCTCGGCATCCAGATACATGGCTTGCCCCGGCTTTAAGGTAATTACGTTCAATAGTAACGGTACAAACAGGCCGACATCACCTGGATATTGATCTTCCAGTTCTGAAATCAATTGGAATACACGTTTATCAGAAAGCTTGGCCTTCATGATCAACATAGTAAGCGCCATTCCTTTTTGCTCGCCCTCTAAAGACAGTAAGCTCGCAAAAAAGCAGGCTAATCCATTGGGAGTTTGATCGCCCGTGAGATCGTTGACCATCGAATGAAGCTCTGGAATATCGAGGTAATGAAAATGCTCGAGGATCTCATTGATTGACCTAAAGCCATTCATCGCCGTGTAGTCGGTTAGGGCATACACCAGTTCTGGTTTGTGGTTGGCATCCTTGTAGTTACGATTGCCAGCTGTCATCGGAATACCTTGCTGCTCTTCTAGAGCATAGCCAGATTCAGCTTGTTGTTTGTTTGGGTGTACTTGTACAGAGAGTGCTTTCTCCGCCGCTAACACCTTGAATAGATATGGCAATTCACCAAAGCGACTTGCCACTTTCTCGCTTAAAAATAGGTTTAGGTTCTTGGAAATCAAGCTCGATAATGTGGTTTGCTGCCCGTTGTCGTTCACCATTGAACAACCATTCGGGTGAGCCCCCATCCAGATCTCCGCTTGCGGCTCACCAGACTGGTTATCTATCCCAAACAGTTGGCTAAACGAAGAAGGGCTACCCCATGCGTAGTTTTGAATCACGTTAGTCATAGGGTAGAAAAAACGTTGTACGAACGAATCGTTCGCTAAAGAAAAATCAGACATCGAAATCACCATGAAGGGAAACATGGCTTGAGCTCTACTCGACCTACTGAAATGTCTGAGTAGAATAGGGGCTCAAGCCATTGGAGTTGAAATGGCTTAAGCCGCTGCTGTTGTTAGCTTGGCTTTACGTAGATTTTTAAGCGCGATACAAGTCACCGCAGTCACACCCGCACCTGATGCCATGCACAGAAGTGCCAGCAATGGGTAGTTCATTGCGCCTAGTAGAGCAACAACCGGACCACCGTGAGCAACGCTGTTGGTGATTCCGAATGAGAACGCCATAACCGCTGCAGTCATTGAACCAAGTACGTTGGCTGGGATTACTGACATAGGGTCTTGAGCCGCGAAAGGAATCGCACCTTCAGAGATACCCACCAAGCCCATCGCACCTGCTGCTTTACCCGCTTCGATTTCAGAAGATTCGAACAGGTCGAACTTACGGCCAAGTCTGGTTGCGATAGCCATGCCTAGTGGAGCCACAGGGATTGCACACGCCATCGCACCCATGAATTGAGTTTGACCACTAGCAATCATGCCAACCGAGAACAGGAACGCGACTTTGTTGAATGGGCCACCCATATCAAAGCCAGCCATACCACCAAGGACAATACCAAGCAGAACCACGTTGCCTGTGCTCATGCTGGTTAGCAGCGCAGTAAGAGCATCCATCAACCCAGCGATTGGCGCGCCGATAACAAAGATGAATAGACCCGCGATGAATAGAGAACCAGTGATCGGAGCGATCATGATAGGCACTAGCGGTTGAACGAATTTGTGGTAGTTAAACGAGGTAATCCACTTAACGAAGTAACCAACCAATAGGCCGGCGATGATCGCGCCAATGAAGCCTGTACCTGCGTCAGCACCATAGAAAGAACCGTTGTTGGCAATCCAACCGCCAATCAAACCTGGAGTTAAGGCAGGGCGGTCTGCAATCGCGTAAGCAATGTAGCCAGCCAAGATTGGAATCATCAGGGTGAACGCAACCACACCCACTTCTAGAATTTGGTTCCACATGCTGCCAGCAGGAATTGCCATACCGGATTCACTTGGCTCGCCACCAATTGCCAATGCTAGGGCAATCAAAAGGCCGCCAGTCACCACGAATGGAATCATGTGTGATACGCCATTCATCAAATAACGATAAAGGTCAGAACGCGCTTGTGATGCTTTCTCTACAACAGATTGATTGGTCGGCGTTTGTTCGGCTTGGTAGCTAGGTGCGTTGAGTGCTTGTTTAATCAAGCCTTGCGCATCTTTGATTGGCGCTTTTACGTTGGTGCTGATAACGCGTTTTCCGGCAAAGCGAGCCATGTCGACCTGTTTGTCACAAGCGACGACAATCGCGTCTGCACGTTCGATCTCGTCTTGAGTAGGGCTGTTTTTAACACCAATAGAACCGTTAGTTTCGACCTTGATGTCGTAACCAAGAGCCGCCGCGCCTTTCTCTAGCGCTTCAGCTGCCAAATAAGTGTGTGCAACGCCGGCTGGGCAGCCTGTCACACCAATGATGAAGCCTTGTTTCCCAACGTTATTTTCCGTTTCTGATGGCTCAGGTTTGCTAAGCAGTAGTTCTAGTGCTTCTTCTTCAGATTGAGCATTCATGAAGCTTTCGATAAAGCCTTCTTCAATCAGTTTTGAAGAAAGCTCTGCCAGTACTTCGATGTGGTGATTATCGCCGCCATCAGGAGAAGCGATCATGAAGAACAGTTTTGATGGCTGACCGTCATCGGCACCGTACTCGATGCCCTGCTTGTGGACGCCAATAACAACCGCGGGTTTGATCACCGCGCTGCTTTTCGCGTGTGGTAGAGCAATGCCTTCTTCAAACCCGGTATTACCTTGCTCTTCACGAGCTTTAATGTCGGCAAGGAACTGTGCTTTGTCTGAAATTCGACCTTGTGCATAAAGCACGTCTATCAGCTCTTTGAATACTTCTTCTTTTGAATCAGCGCTAAGCGAAAGCTTAATCAAATCTTGATTGATCAATGTTGTGATCATAATGAACCCCTACTCTTTTTTATTTTGTTAGGGGTATTCTGGAATCTACAGCTTACCTTCTGTAGTGAAGAAAAAATGCATTTACTGGATGATTGATGCGTTCTAAATGGAGTGTGATTTTGATCGGTTAGTGGTGCGTTTTTCGGTCACTGTTGACAGCGGTTTTGAGGAGCTTAGGCTTTTATTTATAAGGTCTGCAGCGTCTTGGGTTCTCAGGGGGATTACGTGCTATATCAGATTTGTGACTGGAGATTTATTTCCACGACTGGATTTTTGTAACCTAGATCTCAAATTGTGATTTTGCTCAATAGCGCTATGTTTCACTAAAGGGTATATCTATTCCCGTAGCCTTATTGCTGCCCACTAGAGTTCGAATAATGATATTTCATGACTTAATCTCGTCTGTGTTAAATGAGCGAAAACCGTTTCATAACATCTGGTTTGGGGGAGATTTTCACACGCCTTCAGCATTCAGTTATCAGGTGAACTTTCCGCGTTTAGAGCTGGTGCTCGACGGTGAGTATATTAATGAAATGGAGAGTCATGAGCGTAAGGTCACCAATGTTGTTGCGAAAGCGGGGGATGCGATTTTCATCCCGCCTAACTGTTGGAATAAGCCCAATTGGGATACTGATTGTTCGGTGCTGAGCATGTTGTTTGGGCGTCGTCAGCTGGGTTTAAGTTTGGTGAGCAAACGCAAAGGTGAGGAGAGTTTTTATGATATTCAAAAGCACAGTATTCAGACTCGCTCTGGTTTTGCGATTGATAACATTCTAGAAGCGCTCAGCTCACTCGCGAGGGAGAGTAACAAGCAGCCTATGGATGAGTTATTGCTGCAAGCGCTACTTCAATACAGTAAGACGATGTTGGATGCGCCTGTCGAAAAATCTCACAGCCGAGTTCAGGATGTGTATCAGGGGATTTGTATCTACATTCAAGAGAACTTCCACCGCCAAATCACCCGAGACAGCATCGCCTCGCGCTTTAGCATTTCATCGAACCACTTGTCGCGAATGTTCCGTCAACAAGGCCACATGACGCTAGCAGAATACATCACCCGTGTGCGAGTTGACCGCGCTAAGTTCATGCTCAAGAAGTACAACTTCAAGCTCAATGAAGTGTCTGTTCGTTGCGGCTTCAAAGACGTGAACTACTTCTGCCGAGTATTTAAAAACCGAACCGGAAAAACCCCAACTGAATACCGTGGATCTATCTAGTCCAAGCTATTTGATGAATCAAATAAGGCGAGATGAGATGTACATCAACAGGGCTTGTAGATCGACACTGCTGCGGGTCTTCTGTAAACGCTCATTGACCTGATCGTGAAGCAGGTTTCTGGTTAGGTTAGTGGCGGCCACAATGTGCTCTCGTTGCGGCTTGGTTGGAAGCACTAAAGCGATAGCAACGTGTACTTCGCCGATACGTGATGCCCAATCAATCGGGTCGTCACTGACGATGACCGCAATCGAGAGATCTTGAGTCGATTCAAACATCACATGTGGCAGCGCGATCCCCGGTGAAACGCAGGTAGAGGAGCGTTCTTCTCGTTTAATAAACGCCAGAATCAGTTCATCCGGATCTTGTGGATACACTAGATGAGCGAGCCCTTTTAGGCATTCAAATTTAGTCAGTTGGGTTTGAGCTTTAGCATGATGCCAATTGATCTCACAAGATGGACATATCTGCGGCATGCGCTGGATTAGATCCTTGGAGAACTCATGATTCACTTGCGAACCAACCATAGCGTAATGCTCGGCAATCACGTCTTTAAGAACGAAACAGGCCAGCTCTGCATCAATACCCACAGCGGTAATCTGGCACAAATCCCCTCGGAGTAAACCCACTTGTAACATCGCGACAGATTTGGAGAGATCGGCGGTTCGGTTTTGAGTGATGTTGATAATACGGATGGTACTTTTGAATTTTTTAGCCAAGCGGCTAAGTGGCTGCGCGACGTGTGAGTTCGCGGCAGGATCGTCAACGAAGAAGGTAATCTGATATTCATTCATGAAAGGTTTAAGCTCGGCAATGCTTAATAAAAACCTTGTCGACGCTTAACAGCACCTCTTCCATAGGAATGAATAAGGTTTTAGCAGGGTCGAAGCGGCTTGGTTGTTCAATGTCGATATCAGAGACGATCAACACCTTGTCTGCGAGGCTAATGTCCTGTGCAGAGAGTAAGTTTTCAATACCCATAGCGCCTTGTGTTTCAACCTTGATTGAAACGTTGAATTTAGGGGCTGTTTTATTTAATGCATCAGCTGCCATATAGGTGTGCGCAATGCCTGTAGGGCACGCAGTTACCGCTACAATTTTCATTATTATTCTCGGCTTAATCTCGCCACTTTACTCTCTCGTATGGGAAAACCCAGTATAGACCGGGAGCATACAGTAGGGGCGATACGTTTATGGGTTCTGTGGATTTTATGGATTGGCGTTTTTTATTCTAAGGTGGACGTCACACTCTGAGTTCTTGGTTACAATAATCCAGTTAATGCACCTTTCGTCCTATATGATGATCGCTGACACACAGCTAATCTTTTCATCCTATTAACATCGAATTTTAATTTAGGTCGGAAGAACCTAATTACTTCAGTCTGAAATCAGGCGAGGCAGAGTAAAACATGGATATCACTGACATTATCGAGCCCGAGATTATCTGCTTAGATTTGCAAGCAGACTCAAAACAGGCAGTATTTGAAGAGCTAGTCGAGTTACTCGATCGCGCTGGTAAGCTCTCGAATAAAAGTGAATTCCTTGATGATATCTGGAAGCGTGAGGCTATTGGTAATACCGGTTTTGATGATGGTATTGCGATTCCACATGCGAAAAGTACTGCCGTTGCAAAGCCTGCTGTTGCTGTGGGCATCAGCCGAACGGGCATAGATTATGGTGCTGATGGCGGTGAACTGTCTGATGTGTTTTTTATGCTCGCTTCACCTGATAACAACGACGACCATCATATTGAGGTGCTGGCACAGATTTCTACCAAACTGATTGAAGATGGCTTTGTTACAAAATTAAAGGCAGTGGAGTCGGTTGAAGAGGCTCAAGAACTGTTTCTCGAAGTCAATTCTGAATCTTTCGATAGCTACGCTTCTAGCCATCATGAAGTGTACGTTGAGCCGCTCAGCCCTTGGGCGCAGTCTCTCAATCGCCTCAAAGAGCACTTGTTATACGGCACCTCGCATATGATTCCCTTTGTGGTCGCGGGTGGGGTGTTGCTGTCTTTGTCGGTGATGATGTCGGGTCATGGTGCTGTGCCTGAAAGTGGTGTGTTAGCAGACATCGCACAGATGGGGATCGCAGGCTTAACCCTGTTTACTGCCGTTCTAGGCGGCTACATCGCGTACTCAATGGCTGATAAACCCGGTTTAGCTCCCGGCATGATTGGTTCTTGGGTGGCGGTGAATCAATACAATACCGGCTTCCTCGGTGCGATTGTGGTCGGTTTCTTTGCCGGTTTTGTGGTTAACCTACTTAAAAAGATCAAACTGCCAGACAGTATGATCTCGTTGAGCTCTATCTTCATCTATCCACTCGTCGGCACTTTCGTCACTTGTGGCGCGGTGATGTGGGTGATTGGCTCTCCGATAGCTCAAGTAATGCTTGAGATGAACCAAATGCTAACGGGTATGGCAGGTTCTGGAAAAATGGTGCTCGGCAGTATTTTAGGCGCTATGACGGCCTTTGATATGGGTGGCCCAATCAACAAGGTCGCAACGCTGTTTGCTCAAACGCAGGTAAATACCCAGCCTTGGTTGATGGGTGGCGTTGGCATTGCGATTTGTACGCCACCACTGGGCATGGCTCTGGCGACTTTTATATCGCCGAAGAAGTTTAAACGAGACGAACGCGAAGCCGGCAAAGCCGCAGGCATCATGGGAATGATTGGCATCAGTGAAGGTGCGATTCCATTTGCTGCTGCCGATCCTGCACGTGTTCTACCTGCAGTTGTGGCTGGTGGTATTGTCGGTAACGTAGTTGGTTTTATGTTCCATGTGGTAAACCATGCACCATGGGGCGGTTGGATTGTTCTACCTGTTGTGGATGGCAAGATTGGCTATATCATTGGCACACTCGCGGGGGCTCTTACCACGGCTTTAATCGTAATATTGCTGAAAAAGAATGTGGTCGAAGGTGAGGCTCGCTCTAATCAGTTTGCGGGTGGTTCGGTGACCGAAGAAGGGCAAGCGGATGTACTCGCGATCACTTCTTGTCCGTCTGGTGTTGCTCACACTTTCCTAGCGGCTAAGTCTTTGGAAAAGGCGGCACATCATCTCGGGGTTAGAATAAAAGTTGAAACGCAGGGCGCCAGCGGGATAGGCAATCGCATCACACCTAAAGATATTGAAAGGGCGAGGTTGGTGATCTTTGCTCATGACGTGGCGATTAAGGAAGTCGAGCGCTTTGCGAATGTGAAAACCTTAGATGTCAGCACCAAAGAGGCGATGCTTAATGCACAGGCGCTGATCATGAGAAAGGTATAACCCTTAAACACTAAAGTTAATCATCTATAAAGTTAAGTAGATCAAAACTAAAAAGACTCCGCTCTAGCATTTGGCTAACAGTGGAGTCTTTTTGTATGGCTTCTAAAACAAGCTCAGCTTTTAGAAAGGATGATACTTAAATACGTCTTCAACCATTGAGTTAAGTAAATCGATGTCGTCACAGGTTTTCGCGTAGGTACGCAGGCCTGCGATTTGAACCTGAACATGACGAGCTAGTTGAGTCGGTTCACGCTCTTTGTTTATTTCACCAAGATCTTGTGCTTCGGTAATCAGCTTGGCGAATTCACCTTCCATGATCTTCAGTGATTTCTTCGCTTCTTCTAATAACTCGGCGTGCTCATCGGTCAGTTCTGCGACCGTTTTTGCCAGCATACACATGCCGTTTGGCGCACTCTGTTTTGATTCGACAACGGCACGTTTTACGAAGTTTTCCAGCGCTTTGATAGGCGAGTCTGTTTCGCTGCGGAAACTGTTCAGATTGAGGATACCAAGTTCGGTATAGCGAGCCAGCGTCTCTTTAAACAAACCTTCTTTGCTGCCAAAAGTCGCGTAGATGCTACCCGGACGCATATCAATCACGTCTTGCAGATTACGCATAGAAGTCGCATGAAAGCCTTTTTCCCAATACAGGTTCGTTGCTTTATCTACTACATCCTGTCTATCGAATTTCGCGGTCTTGGCCATAACATCTACTTCATTAATCTGAACATATGTTCAATATTTTATGCTGAACGCTCGTTCCAGTAAAGGTATGTTTTGCTCGACTTAATTGCCGGTCTTGCACCTTACTGGTGCATAAGGCGCTTGATTGAATGCAATTTATGACGAGCTTTGACAGCTTCTACGGTGAAATATTTCTCAATGTCTGATGAAGGCTAGTCGTCGACAACTTCGACGGTTTTATGTTGCGCACCGTAATAGGTGCCTTCGTCGATGGTGTACATCAAAGTTGCTTCACATTCAGGGCAGTCGAACTCTTCATTGGGCTCGATGGCTTCCTCTTCTACCCACTCCCATCCAATGTGTTCTTCGCAAGCTGGACAGTCCATAAATACCTCAGGTTATGCTTTTTAGTTGATTGAATTGTTAACTTTTCGGGGCGGCATTATACATAGTTGCTGCTTAATATGTAGTGAGTAATCAGCCGAACCTGAGTGTTTTCCTACCCCTTTAGTATTAATAAAAAGCGTCATTTTTCAGTCACTTGCGTCGGGAATATGTTGTTGCACGGTTTTTGTGTTCGATAAGGTTGCATAGCTAACAGATTTATAAATAAACCAATGAATTTTGTAAGGTTAAATGCTAGCGTTATCGATTGCCGATAACATGGCACGGTAATTGATAAAACTAAATATTATATGATCTTAGTAAAAGTACACCGTTTTAGAAGTGTGTCTAATTACATTACAGATAAAGATTCGTTAGCTGCTAGGAAATAACAATGAAATTAACCGATATGTCTTTTAAGCAAAAAATCATCGCTTTGCTTATTTTACCGATCTTAGGGTTTCTATGGCTGAGTGCTTCTACGATTTCTAAAAGCGTAGAAACGACCAGCGAAATGTCGTCATTAAACCAACTGACTCGTTTGTCGGTTGTGTACAGCGAACTTGTACATGAGCTACAAAAAGAACGCGGTATGACGGCAGGTTTTATCGGCTCACAAGGTACGAAGTTTGTCAGTGAGCTGCGAGCGCAAAGAACAAGTGCGGATAACAGACGCAATCAGAGAGCTGAGTACTGGCAGTCTGCAGAAATCGACTTACCCCAGATCTCCCGTCTGAACACTGAAATCAGCCAAAGCCTAAATCAAATTACGTCTATTCGTAATCGTGTTGATTCTCAGTCGATCCCACTTTCAGAGGCTTTAGGTTACTACACTAAACTGAATGCAAAACTGCTCAGCGTATCGGCTTTAATTGCTGAGTTAAGCTCCGATGCTACCATCACTACGGAAACCATCGCTTATTACAACTTCTTGCAAGGCAAAGAGCGAGCTGGTATCGAGCGTGCTGTCCTAAATAACACTTTTTCTAAAAATGAGTTTGGTCCAGGTATGCTGGTTAAGTTCATCTCTTTGGTGACACAGCAAAACACGTATTTCTCGAACTTTGAAGTTCTGGGTAACCCAGACAACGTTCGCTTCTTTCAACAACAATTAAATGACCGTTCGGTCGCGGAAGTCGAGAAGCTTCGTGATGTGGCTGAATCAAAAATGAGAGGTTTTGATGTAGACCCTGTGTATTGGTTCGCGCAATCAACTGCTCGTATTGTTCAGTTAAAGAAAACGGAGAATCAACTGGCTGAATCACTTATCGCGTTGACTGAAAACAAGGCGAGTGAAGCTCAATCTGCGATGTTTGCAAGTATTGCGGTATTTGTTGCAATTACTTTCTTTGCGACCTTTGTTAGCTTTAAAGTGATTACAGACCTAACGCTCCGAGTAAAAAATCTAACCTCAGTACTTTCTGTTGTTCGTGATGATAATGACCTAACGGTGAGAGCTAAGTATTTAGGAGAGAGTGAGCTAGGGCATATCTCTTCGTCTCTCAACGAAACGTTAGAGAAATTCTCTCAGGTAATAGATAACTTGTCGCAGTCTAGCTTGACACTTGCTTCTGCAGCTGAAGAGACGGCGCAAACTTGCCAATACAACTCCAACACCTTGGTTGAGCAGCAAGACCAAATTGGTTTGATTGCGACAGCAACAGAGGAGCTATCGGCAACGGTGAACGAGGTCGCGGCTAAAACTCAGCAAACAGCAAGCTCAGCTAAATTGGCTAATGAACAATCACAAGCAGGTTTGAGCACGGTTCAGCACTCTTACCAATCGATTGAGATCTTGGCTTCTGAGATTAACGGCCTCGCTGAAAAAATCACTCATCTACACGAAAGTAGCAATAACATTAACAGCGTGATTGATGTGATTAAGTCGGTTGCTGACCAAACCAACTTACTCGCACTAAACGCAGCGATTGAAGCAGCACGTGCTGGTGAACAAGGCCGTGGTTTTGCCGTGGTTGCAGATGAAGTACGTACTTTGGCACAACGTACCCAAGAATCTACCTTGGAGATTGAAGGCTTCATTAGCTCTCTACAATCAGACGTGCAAACCGCGTTTAACGTGATTGATAACAGCAAGAAGATGTCTTCAAGAGCGGTTGAAGACTCACGAGGAGTAGAGCAGACGCTGCAAGATATTTCAGGCGCTGTGAGCGAGATATTCAGTATGACAGAGCAGATTGCGACTGCAACCGAAGAGCAAGCGGTAGTGACTCAAGATATTGCTCAGAACGTTGTGGCAGTCGAACAGAAGTCGACAGAATCTACGACCGGTGCAACGCAAATTGCTGCGACAGCGAAAGAACAAGCTGAATTGGCAACATCGCTGAAAGAGCTCTCGAATACGTTTAAGAGTTAACCTTTTAAAAACAGCCAACGGCGGTTCGATTAGAGCCGCCTTAGAAAAAACTAAAAAGCCCGTGAATCTTAGGATTCACGGGCTTTTTTATCAGCAATGTTTGGGCTAACCCATAAGCTCTACCCCATAAACCAAGAGATAAAAATCAACGCCCCAAAGCCGAATGTTGCCATCAATGCCGTGTCGCCACCGGCTGCGGTATAGCTGCCTTCAGTTTGTAGATGAGGGAAGTCAGGTCTACGAACTTTAACTACCATTGCGAGTGGGCCCCAGATAGCTAGGAACACCAGCACCATACCTGCGTAGTCCAACATGCTTACAAACTGGCTAGCGAACAGCTCGGCTAATACCAAAGGTAAGATGAAGGTTAGAGCATAAGCCAACGCTTTATTGTTGGTGACGGCGTCTTTGTTTTGGTCATACAGCGCCATAGACACGCCAAGGAAAGAGGTCACCAATGCCAGTGCTGAGAACAGAGCAATCACTACTTTTAACCAAGCAGACTGTCCGCTAAACGCAGAGATCAACTCTGAAATGTTGTGGAATTGGCTGATGGCGTCTGTGCCAAGGTTACCGATAATCGCGAACAACCAAGTTAGGTAGCAGATTAGTGGAATCACCGAGCCTAGCAGAATCATATTGCGGATCTGCTTTTGAGTCGCTTCTCGGTTGTAGATAACCAGTGATGGGATCACCACCATAGAGGCAAAACTGGTAAAGATAACCGCACTGTATTGAACGACATCGTTGGCTGTGTAGTTGCTAGTTTGAGTTAGGTAATCCAAACGAATGTTGCTAAATAGAGAAGCAATCACAATAAACAACATGACTACCATCAAGATGAATAGTCCGCGATTCAGTTTGTCGATGTAGGATTTACCCGATACTACAATCACACCCATCAATAGGCTGAAAATGGTATAGGCAACAGATGAAGATATGTCTACGCCAACATCGAGTAGTAGCTTGTGAATGATGTCACCAACACCCAAGATATAAGCGATGAGCATGCATACCAACAGCAGGTAGAAGAGTGCATTGATAAAATGTTTCCCTTTGCTGCCCAAAGTCAGGTAAGCAACACTGCTCATGCCACTGTTGTCTTTGGTTTTGGTGCAGGCTTCTGCGAGTAGCAGTGCTGAGTATGTGGTGCCAATAAAAATTAGCAGCATCAGCACAGAGCTGATCATAAAGCCGAACTGAGCTAAAACCATTGGGATGGCTAACATACCAGCCCCTAATGCAGTTCCCGAAAGGATTAGGGAACTGCCGAATAATTTCATATTCAAGAAAAACAACCTCTAGCTATCCAATTAGTTTTTATTTGGATTGTAAATATTTGTTGCCAAGCCTAACAAATTACTCAGTAAAATTAGGGGTTAATTTCTAATAAATTTTGATTTTTTCTAAAAAAGTTACGAAGAGATTTTTACTTGTTATTGGTGCTCCCTGTATGTATTCGTCTGGTGATTTTATTTAGCGCCTGGTTAACATTTGTTAATTATTGAACGATTTAGAAGTAGATCCACTTAGCTAGTAAAAAGTATGTTTTTTGAATGGTTTGTTTTTATTTCATCAAGTTCATATCTTACTTTTTCTAAGTCTGGTTGGGTAATGTTGGTAACTAGCCTTCTATGGTTGAAATAGGTACTTAGAGACCTTTCCAATTTGAGCTTAAGGGCGGGAAACTAGGAAAAGAGGGGCATGAAGTATAATTTCGTATTGACCTGACTATAGCTTCATAGTTTACCTTATAGATAGAAATGAGGGAGAAGTGCATGTATCGCATATCTGAATTAGCTGAACTTGTTGGCCTGAGTCGCTCCACATTGTTGTATTACGGCAAGCTAGGTTTGATTGAAGCTCAACGCCAGAGTAATGGTTATCGCCTTTTTTCTGAAAAGGATCTGCAGCGTGTTCACTTGTTACAGCAGCTGCAAGCGGGCGGGTTAACGCTTAAAGAGTGCCAAGCCTGTTTAGATGCAAAGATAGAACGTGGCTTGTTGGAAAATCGTCTTAAGCAACTGGACGAAGAGCTTGTGCAAAAACAACGTTCACGAGATTTATTAGCAGCAATGCTGGGTGAGAGCGGCTTAGAAGAGTGGCATGAGTCGATGGACAAGATTGCGCCAGATGCACACCTCGATTGGTTAATTAAGCAGGGTTTTGATGAAAAACAGGCGCTGCGATTGAGGTGGTTATCGAAAGACATGAATGAACATGAACAATATATGGTTGATTTTGGCGGCATCTTCGAGGGTTTAGAGCGCTTAGGACCCGGAACGGCTGAAGATACCTTAGAGGCATTTGTCAAAGTGCCTAGTTCACCGGAACAGGTACTTGAGATTGGTTGTGGCAAAGGCATTGCAACAACTGTGTTAGCGAGAGCCATTAAAGAACATCAAGCGGATGTGCAGATAACAGCGGTAGACAACGATCAACCTAGTTTAGATATTCTGACTCAGCAAGCACAGGCATCTGGCTTAGAAAGTAATGTTCAAACCGTGTGCGCAAGCATGATGGATTTACCGTTTGAAGCGAAGTCGTTCGACCTGATCTGGTCAGAAGGCAGTGCCTACATCATGGGTGTCCAGAAAGCACTTAAACAGTGGCGAAAGTTACTTACTGATGACGGCATATTGGTCGTGAATGATTTGGTGTGGAACACCGAGAACCCGAGCGAACCTGTCAAAGCATTCTGGCAGAAAGAATACCCAGACATGACGACGGTACCTGAGCGAATTAAACAAGCAAAAGCAGAGGGTTATCAAGTATTGGATGACTTCGCGATGAGCGACACCGGTTGGCTCGCCTATTACCTGCCTTTACAAAAGCAAGTCGAGGCTTTGAAAGCGACGATGCCGAATTCTAAAGCGCTCGCAGATTGCGACAATGAAATTAAACAATTCTTCAATAACAGTAAACCTAAGAGTGACCTTTCAGAAGGTTCTCAATGCTCTAGGCTGCGTGATTTTGATTATCATTTTTTTGTGTTGAAGAAAGTACATTAAGTGAAGAACACCATGAAATTGAAACAATATGATTCAAGCGAGATCGAAACTATCACTCGCCTTTTTACTCAAACCTTTACGGATTCAGAAGGCGAGAACGAAGGTAAAACAGTGGGTAAGCTTGCTAACGATCTTTTAACGATCACGGATTCGACAGAGCTACTTTGCTTTGTTGCTGCAGATGATTCTAGTGAGTCAGATACGGATAGCACGATTATAGGCGCGATTATCTTTACACCACTTTCATTTGACGATGAAACGAAGGCATATTTGCTTTCACCAGTAGCGGTGAGTACTCAGGTTCAAAAACGTGGTATTGGCCAAAAGCTGATTAACTTTGGTTTACAGGTTCTTAAGGAGCAGGGCGTTGAACTTGCTGTGACATACGGTGACCCTAGTTACTATTCCAAAGTTGGCTTTGGGCAAATTACCGTTGAGCAGATCCCTGCGCCATTTAAATTGAGTTTCCCTCACGGTTGGTTGGCTCAGTCGTTGATTGGCGGTGAAGTTAAAGTAACAAGTGAAAAATCGAATTGCGTTAAAGGCTTGGCTCATGCTGAATATTGGTAGTTGCTTGAAATAAAAATTGAGAAGTAGAGAAAGCCCAATAGGTGTTTCCTATTGGGCTTTGTTGTATTGATCGGATTAAGTAATTTCATTGCCTATTAATTGGCGTTTAATGCTGCCTTAAGTCGTACCAATGCATCATTTAATACTTCAGCAGGACACCCTAGGTTCAAACGGATAAACCCAGAACCTTCCTCTCCAAAGGCACAACCCATACTCGGTACAATTCCGGCTGCAATGAGTTTTTTCTCAAGCTCAGTGTCACTTATTTCAATTGCTCGGCAGTCAAGCCATGCGAGGTAAGTCGCTTGAGGTTTTACAAAGCGAACATGAGGTAGTTCTGCTTTCAAGAATCCATGCAGCGTTTCGATGTTGCCTTGCAAATATTGCTTTAAGTCTGCTAGCCAAGTATCACACTCTTGATATGCCGTGGTCGCAGCGGACATTGATAGGTTGTTGAAGCAATCCATGCCATGAGCATCTAAACGGCGAACAAACTGCTCTTTCAATTCTGCATTTGGAATGATGAAGTTAGAGATTCTTAATGATGACAAGCCAAAAGTTTTACTGGCCGCAGTCGCCACAATAAGTTTGTCGGTTAGCGAACTTGGTAGTTTCAATGTTGAATGGAATATGTTGGATGCTAGCGCTAGGTCGCTCCAAATTTCATCACTGATTAGCCATACACCGTGTTTTTGGCAAAGCTCGGCAACTTGCAGGATCTCTTGTTCGCTCCATACTCGGCCTGTTGGGTTGTGTGGGTTGCAGAAAATCAACGCTTTGGCTCCACTCGCAAAGCAGTCTTCCAAATGTGCGAAATCAAGCTGGTAATGACCTTCTGATTCAATCAATGGGTTGTTCAACACCTTACGATCATTCAGTTCGATGATCTTACGGAATGAACCGTAGCCCGGGCTTTGAATAACGATTTGGTCATTCACTTGTGTGAGCATTTGCAACGCCATAGCAATACCGGGCAAAACGCCGTGTACCGTGGTGATCCACTCTCGTTTGATTTCTGTTTGATGTTGTTTTTTAAACCAATCAATCGCGGCTTGGTAGTAGTCGTCTTGACGTTCTGAGTAACCAAAAATACCATGCGAAATATCTTGAGCTAAGCGATCTAATACTTGTTGAGGTGCTTGGAAATCATAGTCAGACACCCACATTGGCAGCAACTCGGAGCCTTCTAAGCCAAGCTTCTGCTCCATAAAGTCCCACTTTACCGACCCTGTATTTCGGCGGTTAATCGTATTGTCGAAAGAATTCATAGGATGTGAGCCTTACTTAATGCTGTGAGCTAGAGAAGTTTCTGCGGAGTCTTCTGACTGTTCTGGTTTTGCAGGGGCGATACCAAACCCAGTGAAGCCATAAATCAGAGCGAAAACGACACCGGTGTAACATTGGATTGCCCAAGGTAGGTAATCTAGCGTCGCTACACCTAGTGTGCTTGCCATGTAAATACCCGCAGCAGTCCAAGGAACCAGTGGCTCAATAATCGTGCCCGCGTCTTCGATGGTTCTTGATAGGTTTTTAGTATCTAGCCCCATTTTACGGTAAGCGTTTTGGAACAATTCACCTGGAATAAGAAGAGCTAGTTTGCCATCTGATGTCGTGAAAACTACGGTAATAGTCGCGATCACTGTTGATGCGATAAGCTGTCCTGTTGAGTGGATAAGATGCAGGAAACGACCCAGTACCACATTTAACGCGCCCGTCAGGCTTAAAATACCAGCGAAAGAGAAGGCACAGAACACCAGTAGAATGGTGCTCATCATTGAGAACAGGCCACCACGGTTAAGCAGTTTTGATACGTCTGGGATTAGCCCATCAGTCACTGTTCCTTTTGCTTCAAACAATGAAACATTGAAGCCGTCGACATAAGCTTGGAAGCCTTGTTGTAGAGAGAATCCTTGTAGAACCATTCCCAGTACAATCGCTAGTGCTGAAGCTCCTAACATTAGTGGTAGAGCGGGTTTCTTAGTTAATGCACCCCATAGGATCATAACTGGTGGGATGATAAGGAAGATACTGAAGTTATAAAGGCTATCTAGCCCCGCAAGGATTTGCGTTACTTTCTCTGGCTGACCAATGTTTGCCACATCAGCGCTTTGTCCTGCAAAGAAGAAGACAACAGAAGCAATCACAAACCCCGGTAGTGTTGTGTAAAGCATGTGCTGAATGTGTTCGTACAGTGTGGTGCCTGAAACGACAGGTGCAAAGTTTGTGGAATCAGAAAGAGGCGAGATCTTGTCGCCAAAGTAAGCACCAGATACAACAGCACCCGCTGCGGCAGCAAGTGACACGTCTAAACCTGCCGCAACCCCCATCAATGCAACACCAACCGTACCTGCAGAACCCCATGAAGTACCAGTACATACCGAGACGATAGAAGTTACGAAGAATGCGGCGATCAGGATGTATTCAGCACTGATGACTTTAAGCCCCCAGTAAACCATGTATGGGATGGTGCCGCTGATCATCCAACTGGCAATGAGGCCGCCTACGGAAACTAAAATCAAAATGACGGGCATGGCTTTAGCAAGTTTCTCAACAATGGCGTTGATGATGTCATCCCAGTTATAGCCCATTTTCCAAGCAATGCATGCAGTGAAAGTTGCAGAAATCAGTAGTAGCACTTCAATGCGAAGTCCTAAAACACCGTATCCAATAGCAAGCAACGCAAACATAACGGCTATAGGTGCTAGTGCTAATCCGAACGATGGTAGAGGCTTTGAGTTATTCATATTTGTTGTCCTCAGGTGAATGTAGGGTTTGTTCGGAGTGGATAATAAGTGGGCTCTAGCATTGAAAGTGAGACTTCAATACTGTTTTCATGTAAGCGGTTACATGAGGTTCGTACATGAGATTTCGGTCACGTTTTGTCTAATTTTAGCGCTTGATTGGCTTAACGGTCTGCCTTTCAACCAAGGTTGTTTCGAATTTATGTTGTGTTGGCGGTACGTAACCCGCTGACTTTAACTTAATTGCGAGGTTGGCTGCGTAGGTCGACATTTCATCAATAGGATTGTGCATTGTGGTTAATCGAGGATAAAGGTAGCGAGCGAGTAAGACGTCGTCAAAGCCGATCACCGAAATATCGTTGGGTACAGAGATACCTTGGTCTTGCAGGCTGGTCATTAAGCCTGCGGCCATCACATCATTAAAGGTGACAGCTGCGGTAACCTCAGGACATTGACTCGCCAAGATGTCGCCAGCCGCTTCACCGCCTGACTCACTAAAGTTTTGGCTGATGATCCAGTTGGGTTGTATTTCGATATTGGCCGCTTTCATGGCCTCTCGGTAGCCTTCCAATCGATCGGTTCTGTCTTGAATGGGCAGGTCGCTGGACACATAAGCTATTTCTCTGTGCCCAAGCTTGATCAGGTGTTGCACTGATACTTGAGTGCCTAGTCTATTGTCTACCCATACTGAGCGGTTCGATACTTGGGCGATGGTGCGGTTGAGCAGTACCATCGCGGGTAACTGAGCGGTGTAGCGTAATAGCGTCGCGTCATCGAGCATTTTTGAGTGAACCACCATCGCCTCGCAGCCTTGGCTGATAAGAAAGTCGAGACCTTCTTTCTCGCGCTGAGCATTGTGGCCGCCGCTAACTACAACCAGTTGATAGCCGTTGGTTCGGGCAACTTCTTCAACACTTTTTGCAACCAGTGCAAAGAAAGGGTCAGCTAAATTGCCGGTTAATAAACCTAAGGTGTTGCTACTTCTATTCGCCAGAGCGGTTGCTCGTGCATCACGATGGTAATTAAGTTCTTTGATTGCTCGTTCTACACGTTCTAACGTGATTGGTTCGACATAGCAGGTACGGTTCATTACTCGTGAAACGGTTGCTGTTGAAACTCCGGCAAGTGCCGCTACATCTTTGATAGTTGCCACGTCGGACTCCGCTAGGCATAGAAAGGCTGAGAGTGTAGCGAATCTTTGCTGTTAAAAATGTTAATAAGGTCAAACCTTATTCATGATTATCACGGTATCTAGGGCAGGCCTGACACTCTCTAGTGTGTATGCTTAGCGATTATCTTCGCTAGTGTCACTACCCCTTCTTTCCACTCTTTGCTCTCTTCAATATTGGCGACAGTGAAGCGAAGGCAATGTTTATATTGGTCATTCGTCCCAAACACTGTGCCGGGTAAAATCCCCAACTTATGCTTTAAACAGTCTTGATAGACCGCGTAGCTATCGACTGACTCAGGCAGTGTTATCCAGTTTAAAAAAGAGCCTTCAGGTCTTGATAAGTGGTAGCGCTCGACAAGGTGAGGGTGACTATCCAATGCTTGAATTAAAAGGCTTTGGAATTGCTTTTGATTGGTTTGGTAAAGCCGTTTCATTTTCGAAAGGTGACTGCGGTATTTGCCTGTGGTGAGGAACTGCCCCACTGCCGATTGCATTAGGTTGGAACTCCCCATGTTGTCGCACAAGAGGTACTTTTCGATCAAAGGCTGGTAACGACCGGATAGTAGCCAGCCGACTCGCAAGCGTGAGTCTAAGGTTTTAGACAATGAGTTGACGTAGATAACTCTATCTTGATCATCAAGCTCTTTGAGGCTGGCAATTGGTGCGTCAAACGCTAAGCTGCCGAAAACATCATCCTCGATAATAGGCAAAGATCCGGTTATCTCCAACAAGGCTTTTCGATTAGCAAGAGGCATTCTAGAGCCTGTCGGATTGGTAAAGTTTGGCGTTAGCAGTAAGGTTTTCACTTCCCATTTGTCTAACGCGCTCTGTAGTGATGGAATATCAATACCGTGGCTAACACTGCTTGGAATCTCAAGGGCTTGCAAGCTAAGCGACTCAAGTAAAAGTAGATTACCGAAGTAACATGGTGACTCGACGGCCACTATGTCGCCGGGCTTGGTGAGCGCACGCAGAGCCAGGCTGATCGCCTGTTGAGCACCATGAGTAATCGCAATCTCTTTCGATCCCGCAGGCACACCAAGATCATGGGTGATCTTTAACAATTGCTTTACTAACTGCTCGTCTCCAGGAGGCAGTTGGTAATAACCGGGAAGCTGAGTTTGCAAACGGCTATGCCGACCGATTTCGGCGTACAAGCTACGAATCGCAGGGTTATTGATGTTCGGGTGTGCTGAGCCTGCCAGCAACTTCAGACGACCTTTTGGACGAGAGAGTACAGACTTGGTGACCGACAACAGGTCAACTTTTTGAGGTTGGTTTGGCGAATCCCAGCTTGTGGTGTTGGGTGCTTTCACGCGATAGCCAGATTTAGGTACTGAGTAAACCCAGCCTGTCGCTTCCAGTTCTTGGTAGGCACGAATCACGGTATTTTTACTCACGCCAAGCTGTTCGCTTAACTGACGAATTGAGGGAAGGCGATCGTCTGGATGAAAGAGTCCTTTATCGATCTGAGCCTTAATATGTTGTTCGGTAGCAAGGTATTTATTGCCGCTGACTTCTGCTTCCACGTTATTCTCCCTCGTGCTCACTTTTAATCTGTAACCATTTAAAGTGTTATATCTGTGTCTTTATTAGTTATCTGTACCCAACTAAGGTAGCAGCATTGATGAAGAGTTGACCAGAGGTTTGTAATGCTGATTAAAATGATTCCGTTTGTGTTTGTAATATTGTGGTCGTCAGGCTTTGTCGGCGCACGTCTTGGTGTGGAATACGCCGAACCCGCAACATTACTTTCACTGAGGATGGTAGCCAACGTGGCGCTGTTCTTGGTTTTGATTGCAATCCTTAAGCGTCGTATCCCTCGTGGTCGCGCATTCTTCCACGCTTGTGTGGTTGGCATCTTGATTCATGGTTTCTACCTTGGTGGCACCTATCTGGCGATTGATATGGGTATGCCCGCCGGGCTGAGTTCTCTACTTGTTGGCTTGCAACCGATTCTTACCGCATTGATTATGATCAGCTGTACTTCGCAGCGTTTTAATTTTGCACAGTGGTTGGGATTAGCGCTTGGTTTTGCGGGTATCAGTTTGGTGTTGATGGGCAATATTGAATGGCAGTCAGACGACCAAAAAGGCTTGGCAACGTTATTGTGTTTGGTTTCTTTAGTGGGTATTACCTGCGGCACTCTGTATCAGAAGCGCTTCTGTCAGGGGACAGATATGGTCGGCGGTGCGATGGTCCAATATTTGGCTTCTGCTGCTCTGTTTCTACCGTTCGCAATGCGCTACGAAACGATGCAAGTGAACTGGACTGTAGAATTCACGTTGACTCTAACCTGGCTGGTGGTAGTTCTGTCTTGTGTTGCCATCCTTTTGCTGCTTTACATGGTAGAGCACGGTGCATCTTCAAGTGTGGCATCGGTGTTTTACTTGGTGCCACCGACGACAGCAATTCAAGCGTGGCTTATCTTTGGTGAGTCATTTGATATCTATGGTGCAATGGGCTTTGCCTTGTCTGCCGCTGCGGTTTATCTGGTGGTGAAGAAGCCGGAATGGATTAAGGCTCGCAGGCGAACAGCGTTAGAGCGGTAAGCGTGTTTCATCAAAACTAACTGGGTTTAAAGCCGAGTGATAGAAACAAAAAAGAGCCTGAATATTCAGGCTCTTTCTGTATCAAATATTGGCTAGCGACTTTTTATTAGCGCTTCATCAAGCAAGCGTATGCCGTAGTAAACGGCGCTTCTTGGTATTGTTTAAGGCCAGTTTCTTTGAACTTCATCATTAGAGGGTTACGTTTAAGGCTCTCTTTGATGTCAGCCGGTGATACAACGGTTACGTCTAGGCCGTCGATCAGTTGAATTGCTGCTTCTAGTTTGAAACCAAAGCCACCGCCAGCAAATTTGCCTTTAGTTTGGCGCTGACGAATTACAACTTTATCTACTTGGTAATCTTCCATTAACTTTGCAAAAGAGAATTGAAAGTCTTTCATATTCTGTGTGTCGTTTGCGTCGCTAATTGAAACTTTAGAAACTCGGCAATCAGGAATGTTAAATACACCATCTGATAGAGAAAGAAGACAGATGACTGCATCGTTACCTTTGATTTCAACACCACAAATTTTCATGTTCTTACCTACTTATTTTAGAGCCCTACATTATGGTGTTATTTCTCACACTTCTCCAGTATTTGCGTGTATCAGCGGAAAATAAGTCTAAATCAGAGCATGCCTTAACGTTTGGGAGTTGAGCTATGGTCGAATAATCACCACGAAATTTGACGATATCGTTTGCTATGAGATGAAGCTCACAAATCCTTAGCGAGACTTCATATGTGTGCTGTATATTGCGCGCGCATCCCTATTTGAAGTGTGGTTATTAATCCCAATGAATATCAATAATCTTTCGATTAAGAGTAAAATCGCGATCCCGCTGTTTGTGATTGTGATTGTTTTTTCTACTGTTACTGTGCTCAACGTTATCAGATCAAATGCTCAAGCTGCGATTAATAACGAGCTCAATAATGTGGTTCAGCCAGTGCTAGATAACCTAGAAGATGGCTACCGAGATATCTACCAGATTATCGCTTCGGCACAAGGTCTGTTGCTTGCTAAAGACCAAGCGGCGATCGAGTACCAAAAGTTTGAATTTAAAGACAACGCTTACAAAGCGGTTCCTCGTTTTCAAAGTGTTGAAACCTTATATCAAGCGGGCGTGTTGGATCCATCTTCACGTGATGAGTTATCAAAGCTTGTTAATGCGATGAGCAAGTGGGTGGCACTGCACGAGCCAATGTTCGCTGATCCAGCAAACGCAGACCAATACAATATTGATTACTCACCTGCATTAGATGCTGAGTTTGCAACTATTCGTAAGCAACTGCGTGATATCCGAACTCTGATTGAACTGAAGCAGAAAGAGCTTCGCCAACAAGCCGACGATTCGATTGAATCAAGTAAGTTGATCATTGAAGTGGGTATGGCGGTTGCTATCTTAGCGGCGTTGTTTGCGATGTGGCTGTCGAATCGTTTTATTATTCGTCCAATTCAAAATGTCGAAAAAGCGATGAGCGAGATTGCTTCTGGCGACGGCGATTTATCACAGCGTATGCATGTTGAGGGCAATGACGAAATTGCACGTTTGAGCTCTGCGTTTAATCAATTTGTCGGTAAGATTCACGTGACAGTTGAGCAAGTTATCTTAGCGTCAAATGCGGTTCGTTCAGAGATGGAAAACATCAAATCATTGACTCAAAGTGTTGCTCTTTTCTCTGCTAATCAACAACAAGAAAGTGAAGTAGTGGCTGCGGCAGTACATGAAATGCAAGCGACCAGTGAAGTGGTCAGCGGTAACGCACTGGATGCGGCCACAGCAAGCAATGTAGCAAACTATGAAGTGGAATCGGCAGATACGACGTTGGGTTTAACCGTCACTTCAATTGAGCGTTTAGCGCAAGATATTGAAAATGCGGGTGGTGTGGTTCAAGAGTTGGATACCGATGTGAAGAACATCGCTTCTATTTTGGGAGTTATCAAAGGCATTGCAGAGCAAACCAATTTGTTGGCATTGAATGCGGCGATTGAAGCGGCACGTGCGGGTGAACAAGGTCGTGGTTTTGCGGTTGTGGCCGATGAAGTTCGTGCGCTTGCGAGCAAAACTCAAGACAGCACCGGTGAAATCCAATCAATGATTGAACGCTTAGAAGTGGGGGCGAAACACGCGGTTGGCGTGATGACTGAAAGCAAAGTGAGTGGCGAGAAAACCATTATTCAAGCCGGAACGGCGGCGTCTTCCTTGAGTGAGATTCGTAACTCAATTGGCAAGATGAATGAGATGAACACGCAGATTGCCACAGCGGCTTCCCAGCAATCTCAAGTGTCGGAAGAAGTGAATCAAAACGTCCAACGTATCGCAGAAAGCACCGTGCAAATGGTAGAGATGGCGAGCAGTGCTGAGAACGCATGTATGGCGTTGGCAGAACAGTGTGAAGCGCTTGATAGCCTTGTTTCTCAGTTTGAAGTTTAATTTTCAAAGCTAGACAGACGAATATGAGCTGATACTGGTTGTTCGTTTGAATTCCATTAATCAGCGCTGAACGACAAAAAAGCCCGTGCTCAATGAGTACGGGCTTTCTTTTAGATGCTAGGTCGGTTTTGAGACCTAATTAATCGTTCGGTATTAGCTGCTACGGCCGTCTTTATATGTGTAACGGTAGTCAACTTTTACGTTCGCTTGGTAGTGGGTGTCGCCGCTCATGTTAGTGATTTTCTTCACTTCCATATTCGCATCATCAATCTTGAACGAATCGTATTTGGTTGTTTGTTGGAACTGTGGCAGTTCTCTAGAAAGCTCAAAAGGTGTCTTTGCGCTTAGCTCATCCATAAGGTTTGTTCCTGCATCGTATGCTTCCGCTTCAGTAACAAATGTATCAGATTTTAGCGTTGTTTCTTGAATCGTTGTTTTGGTTGCTGCAAACGCTGTTGTGCTGAGTACAAGAGTTGATGCAAGTATGATTAATTTTTTCATAGGAGTACCTTACTTTGTTGAAGTACCTGTGTTCCGGTACAGAACCAACTTACCAATTAAGTGGTTGGATGAGTGTCAGAGGACAATACGATTTTGTTAGTGTTCAGTAAGGAGTTTTGAGAAATGTCAGGTATTGGTTGGCGTTATTTTGATCAGTTGTGGCTAGCGAATATTTATGCGTAACGCATATCAAGTAAGGTGACACTGATATATATCTTCAATACACTGTATGGGTAACCATCGTTAAACATAGGGTAAAAGTATGGCCAATTGGGAAGGGGTAAGTGAGTTTGTTGCCGTGGCGGAGCGTGAAAGCTTTACGGGAGCGGCGCAGAAGCTTGCTACGTCAGTTGCTCAAATCAGCCGAAGAGTGGCTAACTTAGAAGAGCGCCTAGCGGTCAAACTATTGAATCGAACTACACGTAAAGTCTCTCTAACTGAAGCCGGACAACTTTATTACCAACAATGTAAATTATTGGTTGAAGGATTAGAAATTGCTGAGCTTGCTGTTACTCAAATGCAATCCACCCCAAAAGGGCTTTTGAAAGTCACGGCACCAGTGACTTATGGTGAACGTCAACTGGCTCCGATTCTGCATAAGTTTTTAAAACTGTATCCGCAAGTTGAACTAGAACTTATGTTAACAAACCAAAAGCTTGATCTTATCGACTCAGGTGTTGATGTAGCAATTCGTCTCGGTCGATTAGAAGATTCTAGCCTCGTAGCCAAAAAGCTATCTCAACGACAACTTTATGTGTGTGCTAGCCCTGAGTACATCGAACGCTATGGTGAGCCTCATACACTCTCGGAGCTGAGTAACCACCAATGTCTAGTGGGTGGCTTTGAGCATTGGCGTTTTAAAGAAAACAAACGCCCACGAGCAGTGCGAGTTAATGGACGTATCAAGTGCAATAGTGGTTTGGCTTTGCTAGATGCAGCCAAGCAAAGCATCGGTTTAGTGCAATTACCAGAATATTATGTGAGTGAAGACCTTGAGTCTGGTGAGTTGGTTGAAGTGTTGTCTGATTATCGTGATGACAAAGAGGGTATTTGGGCACTTTATCCACAGAATCGTAACTTATCTTCTAAGGTACGCTTGCTGGTGGACTTCCTTTCTGAGCAGTTGGATTAGTTTATGACCTAAAGCCTCCACCGATAAAAAACGGGCTTCAGAATAGAGATTCTGAAGCCTGATTACTTTAGAGAGGATAGCTTTGAACGTTGAGGAGTGTTCACCTGCTCGACATTAGACTGTGAAGCGATCCACCAAGTGGTACAGCTCATTGGCACGACTGTTGAGGTTTTGGCTACCTGCACGGTTTTGGTTTGCTAGTGCAGCCGATTGCGAGCTTTGATCTGAAATCACCACAATGCGTTGAGATATCTCTTGGCCCACAATATTTTGCTGTTCAGTTGCTGTAGCAATAAGCGAGTTCATGTCCATGATGGTATCGATTGACTCTTGGATTTTCGCCAGCGCCGCGGCAGCAGCGTTTGCTTCTTCCACCGTTTGAGCACTACGGTTTTGGCTTGAATCCATTGCTTTTACCGCGGCGTCTGAAGCGGCTTTGAGCTGCTCAATCATCTTGTGAATGTCGCCCGTGCTCTCTTGAGTTCGGCTTGCCAGCTTACGAACCTCATCCGCAACAACTGCGAACCCACGACCTTGTTCACCTGCTCGAGCCGCTTCAATTGCTGCATTCAATGCGAGTAGATTGGTTTGCTCTGCAATGTCTTGAATTACCGCCAACGAAGAGGAGATATTCTGCACATCGCCTTCTAAGCGCGATACCACTGTGTTGGCTTCTGATACTTCGCTCGCCAGGCCTGCAACCGAATCGGCAGCTGCGTTTACTATTTGCTGCGCTTCTTTTGCGTTGCCTTCGGCAAGCTTGGCTGAATCGGCCGCTTGGCTTGCGTTGCTTGAGATCTCTTGCGCAGTCGTTGTCATCTCAGTCATCGCAGTTGCAACTTGCTCTGTTTCTTCACGTTGACCTGTGGCAATTTCGTCGACCTGCGCGGCGCGAGAAGACATGCTAGATGTTTCGGCTACCACTTGCTGGCCCACATCGCTTACGCTGCGAATGATGGTTTGCAGGCTTGCTACAAAGGCATTGAAGTTCTCGCTCAGTTTAGTGAACTCTGGCGCTTTGAAGGTTTCCATTCGTGCAGTTAAGTCAGCTTCGCCACTTGCGAATGCGCTAATTGAATGATCAAACTGTTCTAGCGGCTTCATGATGGTACGGTTAACTGCTACTGCGAACACGGCAACCACTAGGGCGATCAAGCCACAGAAAAGGGCGATAGCAGTCAGTGAACTTTGAAGTGCTGCATTTGAACTCTCTTTCATTTCTGCGATGACTGCATCAATGTCGTCAGTATAAAAACCAGTGCCCAGCATCAAATCCCATTGTGGGATGAATATCGAGTAGCTCAGTTTTGGTAAGGCTTCAGATTGACCAAGTTTTGGGAAGTAGTAGGTGGTGAATTCGCCAAGCTTCGAGTTCTTGATTAGGTCGCGAATCAGGTAATTGCCTTTTTTGTCTTGTAGGTCGTAATAGTTTTTACCAATGCCATCGTTATTTTGTCCAACAACCACTCGAACGCCTTTAGAGTCGTAGCCAAAGATGTAGCCAGACTCGCCATATTCGAGTGTTCTTAATGTCGGTAAGGCTTCTTCTAATGTTGCACCTCTTTCCAAGAACGGGCTGATAGAAGATTGAGCCATTTGCAGATACGCTTTGAGTTCCTTTTCTTTCATCGCCATCATATTGCTACGCGTCGATTCTACTTGTTGTGCGGTTAGCTCGGTGCTCTTCATATACGTCACGCTCATCATCCCGATTGCCATCAATAGCAGTGGAATGAAAGAGAGAATATAAAGGCGGTTTTTGATGGTTAGGGTCATGTCACGCTTCCTGTGTGATTGTCTCATGCAATTTTCAACACATTATTAATGTGGTTTCAAAATGTAAATGGGCTTGTTGTTTAATTGTTACCCTAGCGTGTTTTTGTTTTATAAATATGATGACGGTTAGATTTTTTTGTGAGAAGCCTTGCAACTAGAGGCTTAAGGGCGAAAAAGTGAGTTTGTATCGATGCTTTTGAATTCGACTCTGCTTTGTTAGAATGCGACGCTTTGTAGCACCCTGCTATGTCTATTCGTTAAGTGAGAAAGATTCATGAACAAAAGCCATGTGACTATTGGTTTAACTAACCCAAAGAGCCCGACAAACGTTGGTGCTGTTATGCGTGCGGCTGGTTGTTACCAAGTCGACGAAGTTAAATACACAGGGCAACGCTACGAAAAAGCCGCTAAATTTCACACCGATACCAAGAGTGCTGCGCGAACCATCCCGTTGACCGGTGTTGAGTCGTTTTTAGATAATCTTGATCCTGAAACTAAGATCGTTTGTGTGGAACTAGCAGAAGGTGCAACACCACTGCCGCGTTTTAAACACCCAGAAAACGCTATCTATATCTTTGGCCCTGAAGATGGTTCTATTTCTCAAGATGTTGCCGATAGAGCGGATCACGTTGTGTACGTTCCAACGGTGGGCTGCATGAACTTGGCTGCGACGGTGAACGTGTTGCTTTATGATCGCCTTGCGAAATCCGATGAAATGGATGAGAGCAACGAGCTGATTAAGAAAAGCCGTGATAATCGTAATCATCTGCTAATCAAAGAAAAGTAAATCTCGGCTTCTAGTGTTATCTATCCCGTACGCAATCGGATATTATCTTTGGTTCATCACTAGATAATTGAAGGGTTAGATAACACTATGGAAGACATGCAATTACTTGCCGCGCTACAACAAAATCCTGTCCTCGATCTGTATCAGTTATTCCAAGAAGTTGGTCAAAACCGCTCTTTGTATGCATTACTAGAAAAGCTATCTTCCCTTAAAGAACACCATCAACTGAGTACTCGTCTTAGCCCTTTTAAGCCTCACATTGAAGGGTTGTTGGCTCAATTTGATAGCACCACACCGGACAGTGACATCCTCAAGGCAGTCGCTCTTCAGTCTGAGATTCAACAACGAGGCCACAGCATGAGTCGTTACATCATGACATCTGACAACCATCGTCATTTTTCTCCAAACGCAGATTTAGTGATGTTTGGTGACTCGATCACCGAGTGGGCTCCGTGGGCGGATATTTTCCGTGATGTCTCAATGGTCAATCGTGGCCTAGCAGGCGATACCACAACGGGGATGTTGCGCCGCATTGATACCACCTTGAATGTGAAGCCAAAACTGGTGTGCTTTATGGCAGGGATAAACGATTTAGCTCAGGGTTATGATGTCGACCATATCTACCAGAACTACATTGATATGCTTAAGGTGTGGCAAGAAAACGATATTCGAATCTTGGTGCAATCAACGCTTTATGTTGGATCCAAACTGCAAGGTTTGAATCCGTCGGTTGAACTGCTCAATAGAAAGGTAAGCGAGTACTGTTCTCAGCAAGGCATTGCGTTCTTAGATGTGAATTCAGTTTTGTCGCCTAATCAGCTTCTGTCGAATGAATACTCGTGTGATGACCTGCATTTGAATGCTAAAGCTTATCAAGTTTGGGCTGAGGTACTTCAACCTGCGATAACTGAGCTACTAAAATAGACTCACGTAAAAAGCTAAAAAGCTAGTTAGATCGATAAGCAGCTTAGCCAATACCAGAAAACCAAGCCTAAACTTGTTTCGTGAACCACAAGGACATTAATGTGAACCTAAGACAGTTGGAAGTCTTCTACGCCATTATGCAGACCGGCACCGTATCTGGAGCCGCACGTAATCTGCATGTGTCACAACCTAACGTGACGCGTATTCTAGCGCACACAGAGCAACAACTCGGGTTTGGTTTATTTGAAAGAGTTAAAGGGCGTTTAGTACCAACGGTTGAAGCGAAAACTTTGTTACCGGAAGCGGAGAAGGTCTACCAACAACTGGGTCAATTTCGTTCTTTGACCAACAAAGTCAAGCAAGGCCATCAGCACCTGCGTATTGGTGCACCACCGATTCTGGCGACTAAATTGCTGACTCCGGTAATAGCCCAAATGTCTCGCGAACAAGAGATCTCTTTTGAGTTGCTGACTGCCAATCGCGATGAACTGTGTGCAGGGTTGTTAAAGCATGAGCTTGATATTGCTATCGCGTTTGGCGATGAAGCGCCGCCGGCTATATTAAGTGAAATGCTCTTAACCGAGTCACTCAAGGTTTTGGTTCCATCCAATACGGTTGAGCAGTTACCGGCAGAATTAACGCTAGATGATCTGATCAATTATCCGCTGCCAATCATCGGGCTTGATAGCCGCGATCCATTAGGCCTCCTGTTACATCAAAGCCTTATTGCGCGAGATGAGCATTATCACCATCCGATGTCTGTACGTGGATACAGCGCGGCGGCGGAACTAGTGAAGCACCAAGCAGGGTTTGCGATCGTTGACCCGTGGACTGCGGAGCACTATCAAAACGATGAGTCGATTTGTGTGTTGCCATTGCAACCTGATATTCAATTCTCGGTTTCTATACTTTGCGCAGAGCACACTCCTCAGTCTATTTCTGTTAAGCAGTTCATCACTTCATTCAAGAGCAATATTTACCCTATAACCTAAGGTTATAGGGTGCCGATAAATAGGTATTCGGCAGCCTTTAACTTCTTAATTAAAGTAATTCCATACAAGGACTTATTAATTAGGAATGCTTATGTCTATCGCTCAACCTTACCTTCTTTTTCTTGGGGATGTTACTGACCCATTGGCCGCAAAAACAGCCCGTGGTATTCACCAATGGCGACCAGAAATCTGTCTCGGCCAACTGCGTTTAACAGTAGAGACAGTTTCTCTTGGTTTGACGGATATGACCTTACAAGAGGCACAAACGCAGGGAGCGAAAACGCTAGTGATTGGTACAGCAAACCCTGGCGGTGTTATTCCTGATTCGTGGCAGCCAACCATATTGGCAGCAGCAGAAATGGGATTTGAGATTGCATCTGGAATGCACCAACGACTGAGTGAATTTTCACCGCTTGCTGACATGCAACAGCGAGGATTGACTAAGCTTCATGATGTACGCCATTTTGATGGTGACCTGAATGTTGGTAATGGCAAGTCTCGCCAAGGTAAGCGTCTTCTCACGGTCGGTACCGATTGCTCTGTAGGTAAAATGTTTTCGGCGTTGGCCATTGAAAAATCGCTTAAACAAGCGGGAACATCTGCTCAGTTCAAAGCGACAGGACAGACCGGTATCTTGATTGAAGGCAGCGGAATTTCGATTGATGCTGTGGTTGCGGATTTTATTTCCGGCGCGGTCGAAGCGATTAGCCCTGAATTTACCAATCACGATTGGGACATCATTGAAGGCCAAGGTTCATTGTTCAATCCGTCTTTTGCGGGCGTGAGTTTGGGTTTATTGCATGGTGCACAAGCCGATGCTTTGGTGTTGTGTCACGAAGTAGGGCGACCACATATTCGCAACCTTCCTCATGCGAAATTGCCAACGATTGAACAGACCATTGAAGCTAACTTGCAAGCTGCGCGACTTACGAACTCGGACGTACAACTGGTTGGCATCTGTTTAAATACATCAGCAATTAGCATTGAAGATGCTGAGGTATTGTGCCAAGAATGGGCCACACTTTATCAAGTACCAGTGACGGATCCAGTTCGTTTTGGTGTACAACATATTACTGATCATTTGCGACATTCACTTTAACGGTTTCATCATTTCTACGTTTCCATTTGTTAAAGCGAACATCAACCGAGTGAAATTATGAAGATTACAGCAGAACCCATTACTATCGCGATGCAAACGCCTTTCCGAATATCTCGAGGCAGCCGTACTGAGTGTCACGTTGTTCGTGTTTACATTGAACATGACGGCAAACAAGCGCAAGGTGAGTGTACGCCTTACCCACGCTATGGCGAGTCATCGGAGTCTGTGCTGGCGCAAATTCAACAAGCTGCTAGCTCTCTTGAAATGGCCTTTGAGCGTGGCATGAGCGACCCTGAAGAATTACGAGATCATCTTCAGTCTTCATTGACCGGAGGCGCTGCGCGTAATGCTATCGATTGTGCGCTTTGGGATTATCAAGCGCAGCAGAACGACCAGATCTTTCCGAATAGCTTGTTCGAGTTACCTAAGCAGATTGTTACCGCAATGACAGTCTCGATTGGCACACCAGAAGCGATGGCAACTCAAGCTCGAGATTATGTAGCGAACGGTGCGAAACTTCTAAAAGTTAAGCTTGATGGTGAGCAAGTAGTAGAGCGTGTACGCGCTGTCCGAGAAGCAGCACCAGAAGTTAAAATTGTACTGGATGCCAATGAAGCTTGGACAGGGTTGAACCTCGAAGAGTTGTTCAATCAGCTGACTGAGTTTGATATCGCGATGATTGAGCAACCTTTACCACAACAGCATGATGCCTCGCTGGCACACATCAAGCATCCTATCCCACTGTGTGCTGATGAAAGCTGCCATACCACTTCTCAACTGTCTTCGTTGTTGGGTAAGTATGAAATGGTCAACATCAAGCTTGATAAAACCGGTGGTTTGACAGAAGCATTAGCACTGGCCGAAGAAGCGCAAAGGCTTGGCTTTACTCTGATGTCTGGCTGTATGCTTGGCACTTCACTGGCAATGCGTGCAGCGCTGCCTATCGCGGTGCAATCGGAAATCGTCGACCTCGATGGCCCTGTATTACTTGGTCAAGACGTGTCGCCAGCACTGACTTATCAAGATGGGATGATCATTCTTTAACTCGTTGAGTCTCGACCACTAAATTGAAGTGATACTGATGAAATCGCATAGGTGAATGCCTATGCGATTTTTTGTATTGATAGAGTAATCACGTTTCTGTCGGCGAAGTCACTTTCTTCTCTCTCAAAACAGACAACCTAGGGTTTATAAAATAATTGTTATGGTGTTTTATGTGAAATGTTAATGATTACTCTTGTTTTCATAGTTTCACTAAAACTATTTGAAGTGGCTTTAAGTCGGGCTAACCACCTAACTGATTGAATCATTGACCTTTACTGTTGGTTTTTGATGAGAAGAAGGTGGGGCGAGTGAGTAGTCGTGTCTCAGAGGTGATAGACAACAAGGACCGTTTTGAACGTCCATTTCCGATCAAGATTCCGCGTCGTAAGTGGTTCGGCTGGAAAGGCATAGAGCTGCGTTTGGTGTTGGCGTTGGCCATGTTATCGATGACCACCATCTTCCTTTCGGTCGTCTCCAGTTTCACTTTTGATAACCTAAATCAACGCCTTGTTGAGCTAAAAGAGAGTGAAATCCCTGCTTTAGATAACGCTGCTCGCTTGAACGACATGGTGCGAGTGATTATCACCACCTCATCACAACTCAGTGACGCAGAATCCAATTTAGAGCGCAAACAGGCGATGCTTAAAATTGAAGAGGCTATATCAGTAATGAATAGCGTTATGGTTCAATTCCCTGATTATCACGCCTACTTTAAAGATCTTATCGCCCAAGTTAATAATAGTCTGAGCCTGTTGTATCAAAGTGAGATTGAGTCAGAACAACTCAATCAAGAACTTCGTAATTTGCTTGAAGGCTTTTATCCTCTATTGCAACAAGCCAGTGATTCACTCGATAGTTTACCTGAATCAGCCAAAGACCAGATCCAATACACGCAGTTAAAATCCCTGCTGTATTACCAATTAGGCTTGGTCGAAAAGCTGTATAACGACTCTAGCTTTAATGAGTTGGATTACACTAGCTTACGACTAGGGCAGGTTGGAGAAGAGTGGTGGCAGCTTTGGGTAAATGGTGATTTAAGAAGCAAATTTCCCCAATTAGATCACCAACTCACCGTAATTTACAACCTAGCCTCAAGTGATAGCAGCTTGTATGGGCTGAAAAACAAAGCGCTCGATCATCTTTACCAAGAGCAGTATTTCCTGCAAAACAGCCGTGAGCATTTGAATCAGTTAACAGTGCAAATCGAGCGTAACACCAGCCAAGTGAACCGCAATATTGATCAGTCGATTCAGCAGGCGCAACACTCTTTGCAATCGAACCAACGTTTGTCACTTTTTCTCTCTCTTTTTAGTGTGTTAGCTGCCGCAGCTATCTCATGGTTCTACGTGCGCAAGAGTATTTTAGAAAGGCTATTACAGCTGAAAGACAACATGTTCGCGATTTCGACTGGCCACTTAGATACCGAAGTCGCGATTCGTGGCAAAGATGAAGTGACGCAAATGGCGAAGTACCTAAAGGTATTTCAAACCACAGCCAAAGTCGTAAAGCAAACCAACCGCAAATTGGAGGCTGAGGTGGAAGAGCGTACCTTAGCCGAGGCCAAGCTGCGTGTTACTCAAGACGAGCTCATTCAAGCTGGAAAACTGGCCGCGTTGGGGCAGTTAAGTGTGGGTATTACTCACGAGATCAATCAACCATTAACGGCCGTGAACAGTCACGTTCGAAGTGCTCAATTATGGTTAGGTAAGCAAAGGCCAGACAGAGCAGAAGAGAACCTGAAAAAGATCGAGATCTTACTAGATAAAGTGGCTGCGATTACACGTCACTTGAAGGCATTCTCGTGCAAGAGTGACGGCAAAATTGATAACGTCGAGGTGGATACGGTTATTGGTGATGCGATCGACCTCTTTGAAACTCGGCAAAGTAGGGTGTTGATTCATTATACGCCACAAAGCGATCAAATGGTTCGAGCCAATAGCATTCGCTTGGAGCAGGTGTTGGTGAATTTGATCAGTAATGCGTTGGATGCCGTTGAACATAGAGCTCTGCCTCAGCTTAACATCTCCACTCAAGAGCACCTGAATACCATTCAGATATCAGTTAAAGACAATGGATTAGGGATACCTGAAGAAGATATTCCTTATCTGTTTGATCCGTTTTATACCCGCAAGACCACAGGCAAAGGACTCGGACTCGGTTTGTCTATTGCATACAACATAATTAAAGACTTTGGCGGCTCGATTCACGTCGAATCGGTTGAACACCAAGGCACCACTTTTATCGTCACTCTACCAAAAGGCACAGACTCATGACTTCAGAAAAACACATAGTTCTTATCGACGATGAAACCGACGTCGTTGAAGCCGTGAGTGAAATGTTGGAACTCGAGGGTTTTAGTGTCACGAGCTTTACTGACCCAAACCTTGGCCTAAAGTCCCTCAAAGCAAACAGTCAGTCGGTGGTGTTGTGTGATGTGCGGATGCCACAAGTGGACGGGCTTACGTTGTTGAGCTCAATCCAACATCGCGCAGCCAATATTCCGGTATTACTGATGAGCGGGCATGGTGATATTCCGATGGCAATCGAGGCGATGAAGTTGGGTGCGTTCGATTTTCTAGAAAAGCCTCTTAACGCCAGTGAGCTGGTGGAAAAGCTCGATTTGGCGTTGGCACAGTGTCAGCACAACAGCCCTGCAACGTTAGACGACGATCAGGATACAGAACTACCGATTGAATCTGTGGTTATCGGGCAATCCCAAGCGATGGACACCATACGTAAGCAAGTGCTTGCGCTCTCTTATACTGGCGTCGATACCATCATTAATGGTGAAACTGGAACTGGCAAAGAGGTGATTGCTCGCGCCTTGCATCAGTTTAGTCGTCGCAAGGCAAAGCCGTTTGTCGCAATAAACTGTGGTGGCATGACAGAGAGCATTATTGAGAGTGAGCTGTTTGGTCATGAAGCGGGCTCGTTTACCAGTGCCAATAAGAAACGCATCGGAAAAATAGAACAAGCCAATGGTGGCACTCTGTTTCTCGATGAAATTGAAAGTATGCCGATTGCAGTGCAGATTAAGTTGCTACGCGTGATTCAAGAACGAGTGATCGAGCGTGTGGGCGGTAATGAATTGATACCTGTCGATATTGTGGTGGTTGCCGCGAGTAAAGCAGATCTCGCAAGCCTCAGTGAATCCGGTCAATTCAGAGCCGATCTCTTCTATCGCCTCAACATTGCGAGCTTAAATCTTCCGGCGCTGCGCCAACGCAAGGAGGACATTCAGGTGTTGTTCCGTCATTTTGTGATTCAAGCGAGCCATAAATACAAGACACGCCCATCAACGATTTACCCTGAGCAGATACAGCAGTTGTGTCGACACGAATGGCCTGGGAACGTACGTGAATTACGCAATGTTGCCGATCGATTTGTGCTCGGTATTGTGGGAGATGGCTTTGATCTTCAATCGCCAATTTGTGAATCAATAGGAGAAGACTTCGCCTTTGAAAAGCAGATGGAGCAGTACGAGAGAAATGTACTGACCGAAGCGTTGATAGAGAGTGCTGGCAATATCAATGAGGTATCGAGCAAGCTGAATCTACCACGTAAAACGCTTTATCGAAAAATGAAGAAACATCAATTAGATAAAGAGAGCTTCAAGGCTTAACTCGCGAAGTTGGTTATCAAGTAGCAAATTAAAGCCAAAACCAGAAGAAAAAAGCACAAGACAACAATGACCCATTTATCATTTAGTTGAATGACTAACGGTTTCAAGTAATTGTAATAAAAGAGTTTTAATATTTGGCACAAAGCGTGCAATCCCTACATTGTGGCATCAGCCCACATGAGGTCATCTAACAGAAAGTAGAAATGACCGGATTAAGGAAATTAGAAAAATAATTGCTTGTTGCAAGGAGATATAAACATGAAGCAAATACTGAAAGGTTCGATTGCTCTGATAATTGGCGTTAGCTCAATGACAGCATGGGCAGCTACAGAGTCAGCAAACCTAGGACCTCGTCCCCTCTTTTTAGTCAACAATATGGATGAGAGCCCTTTGAAAACCAAGCTGCTGAGTTGTAGCGAAGGGCCTTTTCATCGTAGCGATTTTTCTATTGGGCACCGCGGAGCTGCAATGCAGTTTCCTGAGCACACTAAGGAATCTTACTTAGCGGCGATTCAGATGGGGGCGGGTGTCGTTGAGTGTGATGTCACTTTTACTAAAGATAAAGCGTTGGTATGCCGTCACTCGCAAAGTGATCTGCACACCACAACAGATGTCTTGGCACACCCTGATCTCGCTAAGAAATGTTCAGTTCCATTTAAACCAGCGAACCCAGCGACAGGTGAAGATGCTCAGGTTGAGTGTCGTACTTCTGATTTCACGTTGGCAGAGTTTAAGACGCTCAAAGGGAAAATGGATGGCGCGAATCCGAAAGCGACCACTGTCGAAGAGTACATGAATGGCACACCGGGTTGGAGAACTGACCTTTACAGCCAAACAGGGACACTGATGACGCACGCAGAAAGTGCAGCACTATTTAAAGAGCACGGCGTGAAGGTAACGCCTGAACTGAAATCAGCAGCGGTCGAAATGCCTTTCAATGGTTTCAGCCAAGAAATGTACGCGCAAAAGCTAGTGGATGAACTGAAAGAGGCAGGTTTTGAGCCTTCAGAGACTTACCTACAGTCATTCAACTTGGATGATGTGAAGTATTGGATCAAAGAAACACCGAAGTTCGGAAAACAAGCCGTTTATCTTGATGACCGTGTTTATGAGCAAGCGGACTTTGTTGCGTCTGTGGAGAACATGAAAGAGCTGCACGATGCGGGTGTGAATATCATCGCGCCACCTCTGTTTGCTTTGGTTGAGCTAGACAAGAATAACGAATTGGTTGCGTCAAACTACGCGAAGCTTGCTAAGGATGCAGATCTTGAGATTATCGCATGGACACTTGAGCGTTCAGGCCCACTCGCGCAAGGAGGCGGTTGGTACTACAAGAGTGTGAAAGATGGCATAAACAATGATGGCGATATGATGAAAATGCTCGATGTACTGGCACAAGATGTAGGTGTGATGGGCGTATTCAGTGACTGGCCTGCAACGGTCACTTACTACGCAAACTGCATGGACAGCGACGCCTAAGTTATCTGGATTATTGAAGAATAATAAGAGAAGAAGTAGTGAACCAAAGAGCCTCCGGGCTCTTTTTTTACCGTTAAAATTGATGGGACAGAAATGACCCAAATGTAATCTTTTGGGTTGGACATGAATGACTCAAAATAGTTTGTTGAATTTGACTTCTTCATTAAGTTGTTGAATTTAAATAAATAAAAATATGGCATAAAGGCTGCAATAGTGAAGGCGACTTTCAACAATAAGTAAAAGTAAGGTTTGAATATGAAAATCAGTGTTAAAGGACTGTTAATCGCTAGCTCATTGCTACTTCCTTCAATGGCTATGGCAAGCGACTGCTCTAGCCGTGGTGTGTTAGACGATCGATACTGTGATGAAAACCAAGATTTAGTGGCAGATTCACCAAAGAACCCAGATGAGTGGAATGATCCAAGCACACTTGTGTTTACCTACACCCCGGTAGAAGATCCTGCGTTATACAAAGATGCGTTTGCCGACTTCCAAGCTCACTTAAGCAAGATCACGGGTAAGCGAGTGATCTACTACACGGTGCACTCGAACTCAGCGCAAGTAGAAGCGATGCGTTCTGGTCGACTGCACGTTGCTGGTTTCTCTACGGGTCCAACAGGCTACGCAGTTAACCTAGCAGGTTACGTTCCAATTGCAGTGAAAGGCGATGAGTCTGGTTTTCAAGGCTACAACCTAATTACTATCGTGCGAAAAGACAGCGGCATTAACAAAATGTCTGATCTGAAAGGCAAAAAGGTTGCACACACTTCTGCATCATCAAACTCTGGCAACCTAGCTCCTCGTGCACTATTCCCTGCTAAAGGGTTAGTGCCAGATGAAGACTACAAAGTACTTTACTCGGGTAAGCATGACCAGTCGATTCTCGGTGTATTCAACGGAGACTATGATGCAGCACCTGTGGCATCTGATGTATACGATCGTATGGTGGCTGCTGGCCGTGTCGACGATTCTGAACTGAAGATCATCTACCGCAGCCCGCGTTTCCCAACGTCTGCTTTCGGTTACGCTTATAATTTAAAGCCAGAGCTAGTAGAGAAGATTAACGAAGCTTTCTTTAGCTACCGCTTTACTCCAGAGATGAGTGCATCATTCAAAGGTGCAGACCGTTTCTCGCCAATCAGCTACAAAGAAGAGTGGGACGTGATTCGTGACATTGCCCATGCGACAGGTACGGCTTATACCAAAGCAGGTCTGAAAAAACTGGCTGAAAAAGACGCCGCTAAACGCGCAAAGAAAAAAGCCGCTGAGCTAGCGAAACAAGCAAACAACGGTTAACTCTTCTCTCTGTTAAAAGATTAAGTTTTAGAAAGGCTTAGTCCTTTAAAAACACTTACCTCAACTAAAATCTATGCCCTCGCGGGTAGGGCATAGATCATTCTAAAATTCGCACAAGGAAATGCAGTATGGCCGTAGCAAGCTATGAAGGAATAAAGATCAACAACCTTTTCCACGAATATGTGGCAGGCAAGCCAATCCTTAAAGGCATTAATATTGATATCGATGAGCCAGGCATTATCGCGATTATCGGCCCATCCGGTACAGGTAAAAGTACACTTCTACGCTGTATCAACCGCCTTAACGACCCAAGCCAAGGGGAGATTATTTTTGATGGCGCAGACCTGACTCAACTAAAAGGCCAAGCACTTCGTAAACAGCGCCGTCATATCGGCATGGTATTTCAAGAGTACAACTTGGTAGAGCGTTTAACGGTTATCGAGAACGTGTTGAGTGGTCGTCTGGGTTACATGACCGCTTGGAATGCGTGGCGTCGTAATTACTCAGCTGAAGATTTAGCAAAAGCGTTTGAGTTACTGGAATTTGTTGGCCTGCAAGACTTTGCTAACCAACGTGCTGACAGCTTGTCTGGCGGGCAAAGACAGCGTGTCGGTATCGCTCGTGCGGTGATGCAAGACCCTTACATTCTTCTTGCTGACGAACCAACGTCATCACTCGACCCAAAAACTGCGGTTGAGATCATGGAGTTGATGGAAACTTTCGCTGAGCAGAAAAATATTCCAGTATTGGTGAACATTCACGATGTGAACCTAGCTAAGCGTTATGCTAAACGTATCATTGGCATGTGTAATGGTAAGGTACATTATGACGGTAGCCCTGAAGGTATTTCTGAGGAAGATCTAAAAATTATCTATGGGGGTGAATCATGGCTGGATTAAACCCAAGTTCATCGCCAAGCGTACCGTCAAACCAGTCGCCAGCGAAGCACGAAAACCCGTTCAAGGTGTCATGGACGAACCGTGCGATTATCGCTGGCATTATTGCTTACCTGTTCTACAGCTTTTCGACATTAGGGCTAACGTTTGATCGTTTGATCATCGGCTTTGGTGAAAGTGAGCGATTACTATCTAGAATGTTTCCGCCTGATTTTTCGCGTACTAGTTTGCTGTTAAGTGGTTTAGCAGAGAGCTTACAGATCGCGATTATCTCAAGTTTCTTCGGCATCGTTATCTCGCTATTTTTAGGCTTGCTTGCAGCGAGAAACATGATGCCGTCAATTGTATCAACACCAATCCGTGGTTTTATTGCATTGTGCCGTTCTTTTCACCCAGTGATCATCGCCATCTTGTTTGTGAAAGCGGTGGGCTTTGGTGCTCTGGCTGGGATCTTGACCTTGGTGTTCGCATCGATTGGCTTTATCGCCAAGTTGTTTGCAGAAGCGATTGAGGAGATTTCTTTTAAACCGGTTGAAGCAATTAAAGCGACCGGCGCTAACTTCATCAGTGTGATTCTGTATGCCGTGATGCCGCAGGTGTTTACTCGTTTTATTGGCTTCGCTAGCTACCAGTTGGACTCGAATTTACGTAACTCAACCATGGTGGGCATCGTAGGTGCGGGCGGCCTTGGCGGGACACTTTTCTCTGCCTTCCAACGTTTCGATTACGACTTCGTTGCCGCTATCTTGATCACCATTATCGCACTGATTCTGGTCGGTGAATTTCTTTCCAACATTGTTAGGAGAATCTTCTAATGACAACTGCATCTATCGATAGAGAGTGGCAGCGCTTTACACCCAACGAACGTGTGGCTCGATTTGCCGTTTACCTTAGTCTTGTGTGTGCCATCGTGTGGTCTTGGCAGACGGTGGAAGTGATTCCTGAGTTCCTTTATGACGCGCCCGCTCAATTTGCGGATATGTTCGAGCGAATGGTGCCAATGGACTACGGCTTCTACCCAGAATCGATCCACGCTGCAATGATTGAAACCTTACATATCGCGACGTTGGGCACACTGTTTACTTTGGTGTTTGCGATTCCTTTGGCGTTGTTGAATGCACCAAACATTACTCCAAATAAAGCGTTGAACTGGGTTGCTCAATTCTTCCTCGTGTCTTCACGTTCCGTGAATTCATTGGTATGGGCACTACTGTTTATCGCACTGTTTGGCCCCGGTGTTCTCGCAGGCATCATGGCAATTGCAATTCGCAGTATCGGCTTTGTAGGGAAGCTGTTAGCGGAAGCCATTGCCGAAGTGAACATGGGGCCTATTGAAGCTTTACGCGCAACGGGCGCTTCGTGGATGAGTATTCTGCTGAAAGGGTATTGGCCACAAGTGATGCCTGCGTTCTACTCAATCGTGTTATTCCGTTGGGACATCAACGTGCGTGAGTCTGCGGTACTAGGTTTGGTGGGCGCTGGTGGTATTGGTGTGGTGCTAAACGATGCGCAGAACCTTTTCGAGTGGCAAAAAGTGTCGATGGTATTGGTGAGTATTTTTGCAGTGGTTATCGTTGCAGAAGCGGCGGTGATCCACATCCGTAACAAGCTTATTTAGACAGATGGTGCAATGCAGCGTGTTTTGTGTGATGCGTCAAAGTTAAGAGCTTATCTAGCATTTTGAAGCTCAAACGACCCTAGGTACTTCGGTCTACCTAGCGGTCGTTTTTTTATGTCTATTGAGTGACCTGAGACCTTGTTAGAAGGGCGTAACTCGTTTTTAAGGGGTTAGCTTTTTAACTGCCAGTAGCGCATCCACAAATTCTGCAAACCCATAGCCACCAGGCTGCGACATGACCTTGCTTGGATGATACTCTAGTTTATCCCAATAATGCTTAATGTTTGCCACGCCAACGGTAAGTGGAAGTGATTCGAACATCTGCTGATCATTCATTGAATCGCCGACATAGCAGGCTTGATTGTGGATTTGTTCGAGCGATAAGCCTTTATTAGTCAGAAACCGGTGCACTGCGTTTTTCTTTGAGTGCTCGCCATACCAAGCGTTGATATGAATCGAACTTGCCGTTGCGTACGCACCTAAAGCGTGTATTCTTTCGAGTACCGCTTGCACTATTTCAGGATCAACAGGCTTACGGTTTTGGCCGATATCAATTGCGACCTCGCACAAGCGGTAAGATTGATCCAGAGTTAGGGATAGGTCTGGGTAACTCAGCAAGATAGCTTCAACTTGTTGTTTGAGTTTGGCTTGATTCTGGCGTACTTGCTCTAGCGGCGTTTCAAATGAGAGCTGTAATGCATTATCTTGTTTCTCTAGTAAGAAAGCGCCGTTCTCTCCAAGTACTGCATCGACAGGCCAAAGCTGCGCAATATGATCACACCAACCTGCACAGGCGCCCGTCACCGCGACCACCTTAATTCCATTATCTCGTAGTTTTTGTAATGCAATTAGGGTTTCTGGAGGCAATGAGCCTTGCCAAGTAAGGGTGTCGTCAACGTCGGTTAATAGCCATTCGATACGTTTCCAGTCATTACTTAGTTGGTGTTCCATCCTCAAACTCACTTATTCGGGGTTATTGTGTTGCGTGGAGTGCTCAGTTCGTCGTTGCACGTCTTTCACTTAGTGTCGTCAATTAACGCTTAGCAGTGTTTAGAAAACACAATGCTTAGCAAAATCACCGGCTTCATTGGCTGTCCAGTCACCTTTCGGCTTTTCTTTCATATCGGCACACCAAGCTTCACTGCCCACTTCTGTACAAGCCATTAGTTGAGTTGCCAGAAATACAATTAGCGCGATTTTTTTCATAATAAACACTCCGTTGTGGTCTAAATTTCAGTTTATAACTGTATCAAATACTACAAGTGATTGTTATAGCTGCTAAGAACTTAACGGAATCAAAAATGATGTGGGTTTGCTCTAAGTTCGAGAGGAGCAAAGAGGGAATAATTATTTGGCTTTTAGATCGAAAAAGCCAGCAACGTGTGCTGGCTTTGCAATTCTTGATAAGCTTCTATTCGTTAGTAAGCTCGAGCTACTTGAGTAATTATACCAGTTTCATCTCTTGGATGATGTCCGAAGCAATCTCTGGCTTGGTGCTTGTTGGTTTCTCGTGTAGGTCGGCTTTCAATTGTCCCTTACGGTTACTTAGGCCTGCTTCAAGTTTCTTGAGTGCTGAAGCGATAGCTGGGTACATAACATCGTCTGTAGATTTTGCTGTTACTCGTACACCTTCGTAGTTGGTGAATACTTCAACCTGATGTTGACCATGTTCTTTTGTAATGATGATGTCGCAGCTAATCAGTGATGGAAAATGGTTAGATATCTTTTCGAATTTACCTTCGATGTCTTTACGTGAGTCGTCGTTAATTGATACGTGATGTGTTTGAACGTTTATTTTCATAAATCATACCTTTCCAATGACTGTGTCATTTAAACGTAGCAAACATCGGATAGATTAACCAATAGAGAAAGTACACATGTGTGATTGACTTCAGTGTTATCAAATAATCTCTCCTTCCTCCCTTGAAAGTCCGAATAACTGATCGCATATTATGTTTCGTGTTTTCGAGACATGTTCAAAAATACTCCATCCTTGATAATTTGCTCTAACGTAGCGCTCAATTCCAGTGAATCTCTCTTTATCGGTTTTATAATTCCGAACTTGTCACTTGGCTAACCTCTTTCGTTTTTGATAAATAAGTTACCGATAGACTTTAATTTATAGACACTCAGCAGCCCACTTCATATTGAGGTTTGTCTCTAAACTCAAATAGATCCTAGTAACACACTAACTACTGATGATTTCGTCACTCATTATCACAATTACTAATATAGGCTGCAGTGGTTAATTGAGGTATTTGTTAGTGCGGGGTACTCTAACGCCTTCGTTAAACTTGGATTCGTTACCATGAAAATGCCTGTTAAATTTTCTGCGATCGCGGCTTCACTTTCTTTTGCCTTTAATGCTTTCGCTGCACCTGTTGAGTTTCAGAAAATTCCGGAGATCATGCAGCAATTTGAAACTGCAGAACTTTACGTTAAGAAGTCGGTGACGTTAGGCCGTTTGCCTGCTGATTCTGAAATTGGCGATGATTTTCCTACCTACGTTTCAGATGGAAAGGGTGGTTACAGTTTAGAAACCAATAATGTAATGACAGACGATGTGGTTATTGCAAGCATGCCGAAAGCGATTGTTGATGATGTTTTCAACCAATGGTTGGTGCCCAAAGAGACGTGGATCAGTAGCTATGGCTCACTGCCAACGTCGACCACTGAGTTCAAGCCGTTTAAGCGTATTAAAACCATCAAAGCCATTAAGATTGATGCAGAAATGCTTGAGCTGTTAGGCAGTGAAGATGGCAATACAGCGATGATCAAAGTGAGCTGGGATGAGAATGGAATGAAGGTCTATAAGGATGGCTACTTAGGGGATTATGAGTACGGGATTGCCCCTCATGAGATGCAAGAAAACTACGAGTTAGCACCTAAGTAGTTCGATTCAATTTAGAAAAGCGCCCTGTTTTTATGGGGCGCTTTTTTGTAGGTAAAGGGGTTGTTACTGAAGAATGTTGAGTGACCAGTATTAGAGTTAAGACTCATTAAACTCATAAGAAGATGGCACCACAATCACGCCTTGTTTTGATATGTGGAAGTGTTTCGCATCGGCAAGGCTATCAACACCGATCTGGGTTCCGTCAGGCACCTTAACATTCTTATCGATGATGCAGTTTTGTATGTGGCAATTTTTTCCAATCTCAACATCTTCAAACAGGATACTATCAATCACAATCGCCGCATTGTTCACTTTTACCTTCGGGAAGAAGATGGAGTTTTGCGCTGAACCACCTTCAATCACTACGCCATTCGCGATCATTGAATTGATGAAGATCCCTTGGTTACCTTCGACCGAAGCAATGGTTCGTGCGGGCGGCAGTTGCGGCTCATAGGTACGAATTGCCCAATCTGGTTGGTACAAATCGATAGGTGAGGCCGGTTTCAACAGGTCCATATTCGATTGGTAATAAGAGTCGATCGTACCCACATCTCTCCAGTAAGCATCTTGGGTTACGCGTCCTTCTTCATCACCAAATTTGTAAGCGTAAACACTGTTGTTGCCGACCAATTTAGGAATGATGTCTTTACCAAAATCGTGGCTTGAGTTCGGATCTTCTGCATCCGCCAATAATGCCTGTGTCAGTATTTCTTTATCAAAGATGTAAATCCCCATTGAAGCCATGCTTCGTGTCGGCCTACCAGGTACACATGCAGGGTAACGTGGTTTCTCTGTGAAGTTATTTATCTGATGCGATTCGTTAATTTCCATCACGCCAAACTCTTTAGCTTCATCAATCGACACCTCCATACAGGCTACCGTTAAGTCGGCTTCATTCTGCTTATGTTGCTTGAGCATTGGGGCGTAATCCATGCGATAGATATGGTCGCCAGATAACACCACTACATGCTTAGCTTCACTACGAGACAGCAAATACAAGTTTTGATAAATCGCATCGGCCGTGCCGCTATACCAGCTGTCACCTGTTCGCATTTGCGGGGGAACATTGGTGATGTATTCGCCGAGCTCGGGGTTAAGCACCGACCAACCATCACGTAAGTGTTTTTGCAAAGAGTGAGACTTGTACTGAGTCAGCACCAGTATTTGGCGAAGCCCAGAATGCAAGCAGTTCGCTAGTGTGAAATCGATGATTCGATATTTGCCACCAAACGGGACCGCAGGTTTTGCGCGGTTATCGGTGAGGGGGAAAGCCGAGAGCCAACACCGCCGGCCAGAACGATTGTTAGAGTGTCTTGCATAGTCAGAACCTCAATGTATTTATGATTATGAACATAGACTTGCAAGCACCACGCCAAATGTAACTCATTGAATATTAAACGAGGTGATAATGAACTCTGCGAGACTGCACCAAATTGATGCGTACGGGATGTTGGGTTGCTCTATTTTGATCCAAAGAGATTAGAGCAAAGTGAAAAGGCAGAGTTAACAAAATGATGCACGGAAAAGTTGCATTACAAAACTGTCAATAAAATGAAGAAATAAAGTGATCGGGTCGATATAAATTTACACAAATAATCATAACCTTTCACAAATTGATTTCCATCAATAAAGTAGGGTTATTGTATGTTACCTTGCACGCAAAATAAGAAATGATTACTCATTCACCAATAAAGAATAAGCCCTCAAAAGGAAATAATAATGAAAAAAACAGTATGTGGTATTGCGGTTATTGCGGCTCTTATGTCAACGAATGTTCTTGCTCATAAAGAAGGTGATTTCATCATCCGTGCAGGTGCAGCAACGGTATCTCCAAACGACAGCAGTGACGCTGTACTTAACAATCCTGACCTAGAATTCTCAGTTGATTCTAATACTCAACTTGGTCTAACTTTCGGTTACATGTTCACTGACAACATCAGTTTTGAAGTCCTAGCTGCAAGCCCATTTTCTCATAGCATTTCTGTCAACGGTCTAGGCAAAATTGCTGATACTAAACACCTTCCGCCAACGTTCATGGTTCAATATTACTTTGGTGAAGCGAACAGCGACTTCCGTCCTTACGTAGGTGCGGGCATCAACTACACTGTGTTCTTTGACGAAGGATTGAATGCTAACGGCAAAAATGCAGGCCTAACGGATGTGTCTTTGGATGATTCTTGGGGCCTTGCTGCAAACATTGGTATTGACTACATGATCAATGAGGACTGGTTCCTAAACGCATCGGTTTGGTACGCAGACATCGGTACTACAGCGACATACAAAACGGCTACAGACACGTTCAAAACAGACGTTGATATAGACCCATGGGTATTCATGATCGGTGGTGGTTACAACTTCTAACCCACCTATTCAGTTTACTAAAGGCGCTCAAGCACCAGCCAGCTTGGGCGCTTTTTTTTGCTTGCTTGTTAATGAAACGCTCATTCCAACTTGCTGTTGTTATAGGTAAGTGGAACCGATTGTCGTCACCTATTGTTAACAAAAGGTAAAGATAACTGTCATAAGCGGCCTCTATGATCGCGATTCAAATTATGGAGGATATATGAATCGTAAATTTAATAAGCTGACTTTATTACTACCTATCGCAGTAAGCTCGGCTCTAGTTGGTTGTTCTCAATCAACTTCAAAGCCGACAACATCATCTCAAACATCACTTGATGCTTTTAGCCTTCAATGCCAATCCATCCAGCAACCAATCGCGAGCGATGCTGTGGTAACTGGGCTTACTTTAGTGGGCAGCTCTATTGCTGACGCTCCCTTCGCAACTTCCGCAGCAGAAATTGTCAGCTACGATTCATGTACCGATAAGCTTTATGTGGTTAACGCTCAAGCGCAGAAAGTCGATGTGTTGTCGATGAATGCTGATAGCGCACCGACATCTGAGGGCTCGATAGACCTTCAAACAGCCGCTGCAGCTTCGGGTATTAATATCGGTGCTGCGAACAGTGTATCGACTCATCAAGGCTTAGTTGCTGTCGCGATCGAAAATGCTGACAAGCAACAAAATGGCATAATTGCGCTTTATCGCTCAGATACACTAGAGTTGATTACCACATACGCTGCTGGCGCATTGCCAGACATGGTGAGCTTCTCGAAAGACGGCCGTTACATCGCATCAGCAAACGAAGGTGAGCCGAATGCGGATTACAGCATTGATCCTGAAGGCTCAGTAACGCTGGTGGATTTAAGCAGTGGTCCTCTGCAAGCAAAAATCACGCAGATCGATTTTAAGGCATTCAACCAAGGTCAGCCTCGCCATGCAGAGCTGACCGACAAGGTTCGAATCTCTGCGCCGAATGCAACCGTAGCTCAAGACCTTGAACCGGAATACCTAACGTTTGCGGATAACGGAAAACTCTACGTTGCTCTTCAAGAGAACAACGCTTTGGCAGCGATTGATGTGGCGAGTGCACAAGTCGATGCAATTCTGGGATTAGGCGGCAAGCCTTGGGATAAAGCTAAGCTAGATGCGTCAAACAAAGACAAAAACATCGGAAATCTCCAAAGCTACGCAATGTTAGAAGGCCTTTACATGCCAGATAGCATCACCAGCTACAGTGTTGATGGTAACACCTACATTGTGACTGCGAACGAAGGTGATGGTCGTGAATATGGCATCAAAACGACGCAAAAAGTGTGTGACGAGAAAGGTTTTGAGTGGGATGGTGATGATTATAAAGGCACCGAAAACTACACCACAGAAAAAGACTTTTGTATCGCTTATGTTGATGAAGTACGTGGCAAGAAGCTAGATGTTGATGCTAACCACCCATTGGCTGGTGCATTGAAAGACAACAAACAACTGGCTCGTCTTAAGGTGATTAAGCCACAAGGCACACTTGCTGCTGACCAAAAAGTTCAAGCATTCGGTAGCCGTTCTTTCTCTATTTGGGATGAATCTGGCGAGTTAGTGTTTGATAGCGGCGATGATTTCGCTCGAATCGTTCTTGATCAAGATCCTGCAAACTTCAACAGCACCAATGATAACAACCAAAGTGGTGACGATCGCAGCGATGACAAAGGGGTTGAACCTGAGGCTATCGAAGTGGCTGAGATTAACGGTAAGCAGTATGCCTTTATTGGTCTTGAGCGCCAAGGTGGCATCATGGTTTACGACGTAACACAGCCTAAAAACACGAGTTTCATCAGTTACTTGAACAACCGAGACTTTACACAACCAGTGTGTACCAAAGTTGATGAAGACGGTGATTGCGACAACGAGACTTACAACGCTAAAGCGGGTGATTTAGGTCCAGAGTCAATCAAGTATTTCACTCGCTCTGGTAACCACTTTATCGCGGTCGGCAATGAAGTGAGCGGCAGCACATCAGTTTACCGCGTTGAGTTTTAATCACGCTTCTTACTAGCAATTAGATTGAATCAAAACAAAAGCGCCACTACTGAATAAGTAGTGGCGCTTTTTAGTTCATCGCTTGTTTAGTAGCGATAGCAAAGGCCTATGGCTGTTGCTTAGTTGGTGCTAGAGCAATCTCACGGATACATACGTTCTGTGGTTGTTGGTAAGCGAATGATACAGCGCGAGCGATATCGTCAGCTGCCAATACGCCGCCCATGTCTTCTTTCCAAGAATCGTAACCGTCTTTGATCTCTTGAGATGTTGTGTGAGACAGAAGCTCAGTTTCTACAGCACCCGGTGCGATAGTGGTAACACGAACGTTTGAAGCCGCCACTTCTTCACGTACGTTTTCAGAGATAGCGTGAACCGCGAACTTAGTACCACAGTAAGCAGCGTGGCTTGGGAATGTTTTCTTACCCGCGATAGAGCTGATGTTGATGATAGTACCTGTGTTACGTTCCATCATCGGAGCAAGTACAGACTGCATGCCGTTTAGAAGACCAATCACGTTCACATCGAACATTGTCTTCCACTCTTGAGCGTCTTGAGTATCGATTTGACCAAGAAGCATTGCACCAGCGTTGTTGATAAGCGCGTCCACAGGGCCAAATTTCTCTTCACCTTGTGCGATTGCTGCATCAAAAGAAGATTTGTCTGTTACGTCTACTTTCACAGATAGAGAGTTTGGTAGGTTCAGCACTTCAAGACGATCAATACGACGAGCTAAAAGTAGCAGAGGATGACCTTCATCGCTTAGACGACGAGCGATTGCTTCACCAATACCAGAGCTTGCACCTGTAATTACGATTAGTTTTTTCATTTATTTCCTCTGTACTTTTATTGCGTCGGTTGGCTACGACGTGTTGTTTAAGTGCATTCGAATCAAGTGCTTGTTGTCTTGCTTCGTTGCGATGGAGGTATATTAAGGAAAATAGCATTGTTGATATATAGCGCTTTACTTGAAACACTGTTGCTGTGGTGCAACAATGAACATGTGCTCTCTATTACTTCATCATCTTAAAATCTCACAACTAAGCTGGCGACCATGCTCAATCAAATTAACCTGTCTGATATTCGTTCTTTCGTGCTTATCGCTCGTTTAGGTAACTTCACTAAAGCAGCGGAGGAGCTTGATGTGTCGCGCTCCCACGTATCACGCCAAGTGAGTAGCCTAGAAAAGCAGATGGGTGTGACGTTGTTTATCCGCACTACTCGAACTTTAAGGCTGACGCACGCAGGGCAAGATCTGTACGCGAGATGCGAACAAGCCTTAGATAATATAGACCAAGCTCTGATTGCTGCTGTGGACGATGTCAGAAGAAGTACGTGGCGACATAAAAGTAAACTGTGTCGGCGGTTATTTGGGTGAGGTGATCATCGCGGATCTGGTCAATGAGTTTATGCAGCTCTATCCAGACATCAGTATTAGTCTTGATTTCAGTAGCAACCGAGTCGACTTGATTGAAGATGCCTTTGATATCGCTTTTCGTATGGGGAGCTTAGAAGACGCGGGCTTTATCGCTAGAAAGCTATTGGATATTGAAATGGGAACACTCGCGAGTCCTGAGTATTTCGCTCGCAAAGGAAAGCCAAATCACCCTAAAGATCTAATCCATCATGATTGCTTAACGGGGTCAGTGCGTAAGTGGAGTTTTCAAGCGTTGGACGACACCAAGAAAACGGTCGATGTGCATGTGACGGGCAGGTTGCAATGCAAAAATGGCCGAGTGTTGGTGCAGGGTGCTAAGTCGGGCAACGGAATTATTCGTGTTCCAACTATCTATTGCTTACAAGAACTCAACGACGGGCAACTGCTGCAAGTGTTTGATGAGTGGGTGGTACCGAAAGTGGACTTTTCAGCGATCTACCATCGAGACCGCTATCAACCAAGCCGAATTCGAACCTTCATTGATTTCGTAAAAGGACGCTTTGAACAAATGCCAGTCAGTTAGGCGCTGCGTGCTGTCGTCCGTCTTCCTTCTTTTGTCTTCCGTTTTTTGACAATAGTTGGACTGGCTCGAACTTACATCTCGTCGATTTCGTTTTGTAGGTTTTCCAGCTGGTCTAGAATCAACAAGAACTTCTCACCGAACGGTGTCACTTGGTACTCAACTCTTGGTGGCAGTTCGTTGAACATTTGCTTATCTAAAATCCCGAATTCTACATTTCGCTTCAAACATTCATTCAATACCTTGGTCGATAATCCTTCTACTGAGCGCACCATTTCACCGGGGCGATTAATGCCATTTGCCAGTAATTGGTAAACCGTTAGCGACCATTTACAGCCGTAGATGGTTTCGACCATGCGAGCTGAACGCTCTGGTGCTGATTTTCTTGAAAAAAAGTTTTCCTGATTTTTCATAAAGATGTACCAATAAGTACCTACCTAACCGATTTGTACTTACTATTCATAGTGTTAGTTCAAGGCCTAAGATTACCACGTTCACATGACTTAGGAGATAACAAAATGAACTTCACTAAAAATGGTATTGCAGTAGTAATCGGTGGCACAAGTGGTATGGGCTTTGAAACCGCGAAGCAGTTAGTCGCTCAGAACATCCATGTGTTGGTTGTCGGCAATAACCCAACTAAGTTAGATAAAGCGGTGTCAGAACTTCAATCGCTAGGCCACGCTTCTGGTTGGCAAGCCAACCTTTATGATGATGCAAGTGTGTCTCGCCTTATTACGCATTTAGAGTCGCTCGAAGAAGGCATTGGCTACCTTGTGAATGCTGCGGGTTACTTCAACCCTAAAGCGTTTATTGAACACCAAGAATCTGATTATGAGCAATACATGCAGCTCAATAAAGCAACCTTTTTCATCACTCAAGCTATAAGCAAATTGATGATCAAGAATGGCGGTGGCAGTGTGGTTAACGTTGGTTCTATGTGGGGTAAGCAAGCAATCAAAGCGACGCCATCTTCTGCCTATTCAATGGCTAAAGCAGGCCTGCACGCATTAACACAACACATGGCAATGGAACTGGCTGAGCATAACATTCGCGTGAATGCAGTATCTCCGGCTGTGGTTAAAACACCGATTTACGAATCTTTCATTAAACCGGAAGAAGTGGATCAGGCGCTAGAAGGTTTCAACGCGTTCCACCCGATTGGTCGAGTAGGTTTGCCGAAGGACATCGCCAATAGTATCTCTTTCTTACTGTCAGACAGTGCAGATTGGGTAACGGGTGCAATCTGGGATGTTGATGGCGGTGTGATTGCTGGTCGCAATTAATTAGGGTCCTTTTTAGGTGGCTGTCACGCAGGCAAAATAGCAGCGAGATAGCCTCCTTGATGAGTATTCGCGTAGAATAAAAGCTAGAAAGATAATTAGAATAATTAAAACGATAACAAGAGTAAGGTCGCCATTATGTTCAACATGGACTTTTCAAAAAAGCTGGTTATTGAAACCGAATCATTAGACTGGATTGCAAGCCCTGCCAAAGGGGTTTGGCGTAAGCCGCTTGAAAGAGAAGAGAAAGAATCGGGCCACACGACCAGTGTTGTGAAGTACGATCCTGAATCTTCGTTTTCTGAGCACCCGCATCCGCAAGGCGAAGAGATATTCGTATTAGAGGGTGTGTTCTCAGATGAAACTGGAGATTTCCCTGCGGGCACTTATATCCGTAATCCCCCGGGCAGTGCGCATTCTCCATCAAGCAAAGATGGCTGCACGATCTTGGTGAAGCTTAATCAGTTTGATGCGAGAGACTTAACTCAAGTTCGTATCAATACCCTAGAAACGGAATGGCTTCCGGGCATCGGTGGCTTACAAGTGATGCCGCTGCACGAGTTTGAGCACGAACATGTTGCTTTAGTGAAGTGGCCTGTCGGCGAACGCTTTCAGCCACATCGTCATTTTGGTGGTGAAGAGATCTTTGTGTTGTCGGGCACTTTTAAAGATGAACATGGCGTGTATCCAAAACACACTTGGATGCGTAGCCCTCATATGAGCGAGCATTTCCCTTATGTGGAAGAAGAGACGGTTATCCTAGTGAAAACGGGTCACTTGCCATTGGATTAAAGGAATGCTCAATATAAAGTTGAGAAAGCCGCATTGTTTTGAACAAGCGGCTTTTTTTAGTTTTTATATATGAATTGACTAGTAAGCGACACCAATACGCTGACGTGGGAACTTACCAGCTTCAAGTTCATCAATCATCGCAATAGCGTAGTCACTAACGGATATTTTGCTGTTGCCATCTTCGTCGGTGAGCAGTTGGTCTCCACCAGTACGGTAGGTTGACAGTTTCTCGCCCGGGAAAATTTCTGCTGCAGGGCTAACAAACGTCCAGTTAACTTCGCTGTTAGATTGCTTGAATACTTCAAGCGCTTCACCTTGTGCTAGCGCTTCGTTTTTGTAATCCGCAGGGAAGTCAGGAACGGTCACTAACGGTACGTTTGGTGCTACTTCTAATGAGCCTGCGCCCCCAACCCACAACAAGCGCTCGATACCAATGCTTGGTAGTGTTGCCAGCAATTTAGTCGCAGTGTTTGTTACGATGTCGTGATTACCTAGAGCACGTCCGCCAATCGAAGCAATAACCGCATCAACGCCTGTTAGCGCGGCCGCTAAGCTTGCTGTTTCATCTTGTAAATCAAATGAACGAACTTCAACATCATTGATTTCTACACGGCTTGCATCCCTTACGACAGCAACCACGTCGTGACCACGAGATTGAGCTTCTTGAGCGATGTGACTACCAATCCAACCTGAAGCGCCTAATACTGCAATTTTCATAATGTCTCTCCAATTATCTAATTTATTGAGTCGTTTTCTCGACAGCCATTGCAGTCTAATAGCTCACTAGGTTGCGATAAATATCGTAAAATGATGTAGATTGTATCTATATAGTGATCTAATAGGCTTGGTTAAGTCGGTAAGGGAGAGTGTGATGGACAGGTTGACGGCGATGCGTAGCTTTGTTGAAGTCGCAAATTGTGCCAGTTTTACTCAAGCAGCTGAGCATTTGGACATGAGCCGATTACAGGTTTCACGCCATGTTCAAGAGATAGAAGGTTGGCTAAAACAAAGGCTGTTGCACAGAACCACTCGTAAGGTGAGTTTGACGGCGGCAGGGGAAATCGCTCTGCAACGCTGTGAGAAAATCCTTCATGAGACCGCTGAGCTAGAGGTCACTGCGCTCAATCAAACCGATGATCTTTCTGGAACCATTCGAATTGCGGCACCTATTGGCTTAACTCAAAATATGCTGTTGGATGTGGTCGAGCAGTTTACTGAGCTGCATCCCAATATTACGGTCGAATTGTTTGCTTCTGACCGTTTTGCTCAGCTGGTGGATGAAAGGATCGATATTGCGCTGCGCTATACCGATCAACCTGAGGATAGCTTGATTGCTCGAAAGCTAATGGAAATCGATTCGGTGGTGTGTGCCTCACAAGACTACCTAGACAAACACGGTGAACCTGAAACGGTTGAAGCGCTTAGACAACACAATTGTTTTCGTCATTTGAGTGTCTCTAAGTGGGATTTTGTTAAGGATAACCAACATTATTCGGTTGAGGTGTCGGGGACTATTAAGGCCAACGATGTTGGGGTGTTAGCTCGTGCCGCACAGCATGGCAAAGGGGTTGTTCGATTACCTTGTGATTTAGCGAATCCGTTGATTGTTGAAGGGAAGCTGAAACGAATTTTGGATGATTTTGTTTCACCGAGTAGCGTGCTTTGGGCGGTGTACTTGTCTCGCAGTTATCAGCTGCCTGTTGTTCGTCAGTTCATTGATTTTGCAGCAGAAGCTTGGTCTAGCGATATCAAATCTGGAGACGTTTAAGCTTACATCGCTCATAACTTGTCTCGTCCTAAAATAGAACCAAATAAATATATAAACCCATAAATACAAAAATCCGATATCAAAGGTGATATCGGATTTGAACTCAATAATTCAGAGTTCCAGCACGCTCTCCTCTCACGAAGTCTTTACATGTAATGATGTACGGATAATCGGGTGTTTATCGCCTTATCGTTGATGCTAGGTAAAGGCTGATACAAGCTTTTGGTAATGTCTGATAAGACTTGGTCGTAGACTTGCGATACCACAGTAGAGATATCACTGGTTAACTCGTACATGCTATCTGCTGGTTGGGTCGCTTCAGTGCTTGATGCGATCTCGGTAAGTGCATGCATCGCACGTGTACAAATGGGTGACCCACTGCTGATAGGGCAGATAATCGATAATTGGTTGAGTTTGCGGTGTGTCTGAGATGCGTAGAATTTGAATCTCGCATACTCCTCAGGCTTTTCCATATCCGCCTTTTCTATTCCAGGGATACACATTCGTAACTTGGTCAAGATCTCCATGCAATCCAAGATCTGTTGCCAATTCATGTGGTACTCGCGGCTCATGTCTTCTCGTTCAGACTGAATTAACCAAATGATCATCACCTCATCCATCAAGAACATGCTGTGGCGAATGGTTTTACCGTGAATAGATTGGTTACGTACCAAGCTACGGTTTTGCCAATCGCTGTGCATTGCGATGAGTTTTAGATGGTAGATGCGATACATAGGACGGCTATCAAACGACACATGTGATTGAAGCAGTTCAGACACCTCAAGTATGTTGTCGTAAATCTCATTCACTTTGCGAATTGAGTCGCTAGATAGCTTATAACCAAGAGCATAATGCGTTGCGGCGCGATGTTTGCGTGATAGCAGCAATAGTTCTCTGAGTAGAACTAAGGTTTCAAACCTATGTGATAGCGCCGTTTGTCTCTTTTTGGAAAAATGAAATAGGGCAGCAAGTACTGCTATGGATAAACCAACTGAAATAATTACAAACATATTTAACTCCTAATATGTGCATACCTACTTAGTGGTAGTGCAGACACTGTGCCAAAATTAATAAGTGTTATATTTCAGTGGTTTATGTTTTTCTCTATTTATGAATGTTCAATAATGGTGCATGACTTCACCATTCGAGTGAATTTTTCTCATATTTTGCAGGATTTTTTGAGAGGTTACGCTTTTCTAGGGATTAGGCTGGGGAGGTTTCGATGGGTAAAGACACTTCGGCGATCAATCTCTAGCATGTCTCAAAATACGGAAATAAAAAAGGCCTTATTCTTTAATGCTATTAACTAGAAACAGCATTAAAGAGTTAGGCCTTTCAATATTTATTTCTGAGTTTAGTTACCTTCAATGCTAAATGCTAAGTGTTTAGCATTGAGGACTGAACTAAACGTTACGCAAGCTTAAGGTCGAACTCAGTGCGGTACATAACCATATCTTCAATGGTCAGTACTGGCATGTTGTGCATTTTACCGAAAGCAACGATCTCTGGCGCTTTTGCCATCGTGCCATCTGGGTTGGTTACTTCACACAGTACACCGGCAGATTGAAGACCAGCCATTTGCATAAGATCCACTGTACCTTCTGTGTGGCCGCGACGAGCAAGTACACCACCTTTACGAGCACGCAATGGGAAAACGTGGCCAGGGCGAGCAAGGTCAGTAGGCTTAGCTGTTGGATTTGCAGCTGTCTTGATCGTTGTTACACGGTCAGCGGCAGAAACACCTGTTGTTACACCAACTTTCGCTTCGATAGTTACGGTAAACGCAGTTTGGTTTGCGCTGTTGTTATCAACAACCATAGGTGGAAGTTCAAGTTGGTTCGCTTGCTCGTCAGTTAGACACAGGCACACAATGCCGCTACATTCGCGGATCATAAGCGCCATTTGAGCATTCGTCAGGTGTTCTACTGAGTAGATGATGTCGCCTTCGTTCTCACGATCTTCATCGTCAAGTAGAAGTACGCCACGACCTTCGCGTAGAGCTTGCAGTGCGTTTTCAACGCGAGTGATTGGTTCGCCAAATTCGGCAAGTAGTGAAGACTGATTCATGGTTAAACTCCTAAAATATCACCAGAATCAGGGCTGTATGAGGGATCTCAACCGAGCACAACAAAGCCTACTCATTACAAGTAGCTTGTACCAATCGTAGTAAACAACTGGTCATTCTAGCTGGTTAAAACCCTTGATAACGGCGTTAGAATTTTTGACTGTAGAATAACTACTTATCGAAAAATTTTGCCTTGTTCTCAAGCGTTTTTCCTGCGCTATCTCTGATCATTTATTTACTGTGATTGGTATTAGCTCATTATGGTTTTATCCAAAACGAAATGCACCCGTCTGAGTTGGAGGCATCAACCCAATAGATAGGTGCGCCTTTCCAACTTAAACGAGTGTGTTTCCATTCTCTCTCATCCGGACTATAACCGTCGGCTCTGGCATCTCACCAGATCTGCTGACCTCGACGAATCGAGCGCTCGCGGGCTTATCTTTAGATTTTGCTAAGGACATACCGCCGGTGGGGAATTTCGCCCCGCCCTGAGAATAAAAATTAATAATTTGTTTTGCTTTGAAAGCAGACCAGATGGTAATCCTTTCAATAGTGGATTTAAAGGACTGACAGCAAAGTTTTTAAGATTTTGGCCTTATAATCCGGTAAGTGTTCACTTTATCAGCAGAACGCGTCCGGTAGTTTATTAGTGGGATGATGCCTTTGTCTCGTCTGGTTTCAGTGGTTTTTGCTATCTCTATGAACATAAATGGATGTTGTACATTATTGGTGCTGGTGTGGCTGTTCACCGAATCAATACTCAAGAGGTCCATTAATCGAATATTGTTACACCATGACGGCTGACTGACCGTTTTGACATAAAATTGATATTGACGATGCTAAGCTGCGATAGCATCCGACCACTTTATCTAAAAGATCTTAGCCATGACTTCTCTGTTCTCTAACAAATCCAAAGGCTTATTACTGCTCGTTCTAAGTTTGTATTCCCTCATACCCTTTTTGATCTTTGGATCTGACTTCGACCTTGGAAGTGCTGTTTTGCCTTTCTATGGCGCCTTCATAACGTTTGTGACTTACTCTGCGGGCAATCAAGGATTCTTGGTAACGCTAGCGATTTTGTCTTTAGTATTGTTCACGATGAAGTTTTCCAAAGCTAAGTTAGTCAGTCTTTGTCTGCAGCTCGGCTTGTTGTTGGTGCTTAGCTTTGCAGCGAAAACCTTCTTAAAGCATTCCACTGAGAGTCCTCGTCCTTATTCTGAGTATTTAGTGACACAAGAAGTCGTTGAAATGCCGGAAGTGTTTTACGAATTACCATTGGTTGAAAAGAATGCTGCGATTGAGTCTGTACAAGATAAGGTGAGCGAGTGGCGCACGCGTCATTGGCTTGGCGAAATGGACTACTCTTTCCCATCTGGACATATGATCTTTGTCGGTGTGTGTTTGGCGTTCTTTGGTGGTTTGTTCTTAGAGGCGAAACGCTTTTATCTAGTCGGCGGTTTACTGGTTTGGGCTGGTGGTGTCGCCTATAGCCGTGTTTGGCTTGGCATGCATCGACCTGAAGACTTGGCCGGATCTATTGCCTTTGCGGGTTTGATCTATTTATTGGTGCCGCTTATCTCAGAGCAAAAAATAGAACGCTATTTACCTGCATTTTTGAAACAGACTTCTTAGGGATCCGTCCTCACTGCAAAAGAAGGGCTCAGATTAGCAGTACGTAATAAACGCTACTGATTGAGCCCTAGCTCTGCTTGCTTCTTTTTGGTTAGACCTAAGGACACAATTCGGTGTGACTCAATGAGATAGTATCTCAGCTCCTCATCCCTTTCTGGCGTGCTTTCAAACAGCTGAATCCATTTCATACCGCGTGAAGCAAAGTAGGGTGCGGGTTTATAGCCCGGCTCTTCTTTGAGAAAGTCGAAATTCTGATCGGACGCCTTGAAGATAAACGCAGGCTCATCTTTCGGTCCCCAACCACCAATCGCAAACACCTTGCCACCCACTTTCCAAACGTGCGAGTTATTCCACTGCATCACATAACTGGTTGCAGGCAGTGACTCGCAGAATGCGTTGAATTCGTCGTAAGTCATAGAGCGTCCTTTTATCTACTGGGTGTTTGTGTTGGTTTTCTAAGATGTCTTTCTTCTTCTTGTCTTTATCGCCAATAACTAGCCAGCTAAACCCTGCCAGATTGCCGTAAAGCCACTGAGAGAACATAGCAGTAATGAACCAATGCGTATCTTCTCTTTAGGGATGCTTTGTGTCGTCATTAACGCCACTTTGTAACCCAACCAAGCAGCAGGCAGCAAAGGTATAGTGATGATCAAGTGGTGTAGCGTGAAGAAGCCAATTGGGATCTGTACAACCAACGAAATGATCGAACTAAACACGAAAAACGCAGAAAGGTTACCACGAAGCTGATTGGCATCTTGGTGTTGGAGTAGCAGTGCCATCGGTGGACCACCAATACCAGAACTGGTGCCAAAGAACCCAGAGAAGAACCCTGCAATACCCATCTTGATTGGGGTTGGTTCGAGTCTGAATGGCAGTAGGCTAACAATCACGGCAAATACCACCAATAAGCCTAACCATAATGACAACACGCTCGTTGAAACCATCACCAATAATGCTCCGCCTGCCAATGAGCCCGGAATGCGGCCCAGCAATGCGATTTTTAACCCGCCAATAGAAATGTTTGCACGGTGTTTAAAGGCGTTGAATAAAGAGATAAACAGGCCAACCAAGCAGATAGGCGCAGGTACATAGTCTGGTGAAACCAAAAACAGCAGTGGGGCTGCAACAATGGCCAAACCAAAGCCGATTGCGGTTTGCACAAATGAGCCAGCAAAAATGAGTGCCATTGCGATAAGGACAGTCTGATCTATGTATTCCATAAGCCTGCGGATTAGTTTTAAAGGAGCGAGTGGATACTATAAATTAAAACGAAAAGGATAGTCTTATTATTCAGTGAGGTTTATGCAAATATCGGCCGTTTTAATTGGTGAAATAGTGACTAACAAAAAAGCGAGTGAGTATATCAGGATGTTTCCCTTCAATACTCACTCGCTTTATTGGAACGACTTGTTGTTTACGCTAGTGGGGGAGTCAGCGTTAAACGTTAAGCCATTGCCAATTTCAGTCGCTCAATCGGCTTGTCATTGATTGGTAAATGGATAAGCGCTGCCGCAAATGCAAGTACCACGGTTGACCACCAGATTGGCTCGTAAGAACCGTAGTAATCGTAAATACGACCGCCAACCCAAGCGCCTAAGAAGCTACCCACTTGGTGAGTAAAGAACACCAAACCGTACAACGTCGACAGGTAACGAGCACCGAAGATCTGACGAACTAAGCCAGAAGTTAGCGGAACCGTACCCAACCAACAAAAACCAATCGCTGCACCGAAGATAGCCGCAGTTGACTCAGTAACAGGCAAAGTGACAAAAGCTCCGATAACCACAGTACGTACTAAGTACAGTGCCGACATTACATGACGCTTGCTGAACTTATCGCCCATCACACCCCAGAAGTAAGATCCGAAGATGTTGAAGATACCCACATAAGCCAGTGCCATTGCTGCGCTGCTCGCGGGTAGGTTTTTGTCGGCTAAGTAACTCGGTAAGTGCGTCGCAATGAACATCACGTGGAAACCACACACGAAGAAGCCTGCGTGAATTAACCAATAACTTTTGTTCGCAAATGCTTCAGACAGCGCTTCTTTTAGTGTCTGAGTGTCTTCTACTTGCTTATTGGTTGCCGACTTCGGCGCTCGCATAAACAGGGCAAAAGAGATCATGAAACAACAAAGTACGCCAAAGACTTGCATTGCACTCTGCCAGTCAAATTCGTTCAACATGTATTGTGCGCCCGGAATTACCGCGAACATACCAAATGAACCTGCTGCTGTGGTTAAACCAAATGCCTTCGCTGCGTGCTCTGCAGGTACTACTTTTGCTACCGCGCCTAGCACGATCACATAGCTCGTCGCACTCAATCCAAGGCCAACTAATGCGCCTAATGAAACGTAAAGCATGCTTGATTCGGTAGAAATAGAGGTAAGAAGTAAACCCAAACCGTAAGCACATGCGCCAGCAATAATGATGCGTCTTGCTCCCCATTTGTCAGCAGCCATACCAACAAAAGGTTGGAACACGCCAAACAATAGGTTTTGTAGCGCAATCGCGAAGCTGAAAAACTCTCGACCCGTGCCGAAATGCTCTGAAATTGGCATCATGAAAATGCCGAATGATTGTCTGATCCCTAGACTGATAATAAGTGTGCCGATCCCAAGCCATACCAGTAAAGGAAAACGGAAAATGCTCATTCTTATACTCTTAAACTAATGGTGGTGATGTGAGTGGTCTTGCGCTGACATGTGTTGGTCAGGCATCTCATGGTGATGTTCGTGCCCAGAATGCTCATGAGCTGACTGCTGGTGGCATCCACTGCTCACGGCATGCTGAGCCAAGAGATCAATCAATGGCTGGCTGTGATGCACAATAACCAAACTAATGACGAGAAATAGCGTCATTCTGGCCAGTTGGGCAAAAAGAGATTGTGAAAACATACGGTGTTGACATGCGCTCAATGTTGTAAGAAGTCGCGCATCATAATGACGAGTGAGGTATGTATCAAATGACCATTTGTGATTTAGTCTATGCGTTTTATGCATAGATTTATGCATGGTTTTATGCGTCGTTAGAATTAGGGTAAAACGTGACCAATAAATAGGAAAACTCGAAGTTTGCTGGTTAATAGATAGAAGTATGTAATTAAGAATGAAAGTCCAAATGCAAGATTGTAACTGTCTGTTTAATTGAAGATTTCACAAAACTGTAAAAACTAATATACAAACTAATCACTAATCAACATTGGCCATTTACTCGACTTATCTGTCAAACATCGTAAATTTGGGCATAAATCGTTTCAAAACTACTGAAACGCGATGTTAAAAGATTCAGGGAGAGTCATTCACATGGATAAAGATCATAACCTTCGCGAAAATTTACTGGCACTGCTCTTAGGTAGCGCACTAGTTTCACTCGGCGTTATCTTTTTCAACCAAGTCGGTTTGCTCACCGGAGGCACGGCTGGTCTAGCGATCTTCATTACCAAAGTAACAGACCTAAGCTTTGGCCAAGTGTTCTTCGCACTTAACTTACCTTTCTATATTTTGTCGGTCGCTCGTATGGGCTGGCGCTTCACCATCAATACGTTTATCGCGGTTTCGATTGTTTCGTTCGCCGTGGATCACTTGTATCACGTGATTCAAATTGCCGAAATTCATGCATTGTATGCAGCTTTACTTGGTGGCGGCTTGATTGGTACCGGCATGCTGGTGATCTTCCGTCATAAGATGAGCTTAGGTGGCTTCAACATTCTGGCGCTGTTCCTACAAGAACGTTTTGGAATTCGTGCGGGCAAGGTTCAGATGGCATTAGACTGTACGATTGTTGTGCTTTCACTGTTTATTGTTGATGTGTCACTGGTTCTCCTGTCTGTGCTTGGTGCGATAGTCACCAACTTGATTCTAGCAATGAACCATAAACCGGGGCGCTATCAACCTGTGGTAAAAGCGGAAGCAGCATAGTTCGGTTCGATCAAACACTCGATTCGCTTAAGCTTTAGATTTGCTTAAGTAAAGCGTGATTTGCAGATTATGAAAACAACAAAGCCAGCATCAATTGCTGGCTTTGTTCTATTGAAATAACGGATTCGATGTAACGATTAACACTTGCCGCAGCTAGCGTCCGGCTTAAGCTCGCAATCAATCACATTGCCTTGTTGATCAAGTGACAGGTTACAGCACTCTTCAAACAAGTTCTTAAGATCCCCGCGACTTTTCTGAACACGAGACTTAACGGTTGAGTAGCTGATGTTTTGAGCCTCTGCGATCTCTTTTTGGCTTTGGCCTTTGATATCGACAGCAAGCAGTAGCGATGAACTTTGTTCTGGCAGTGCCTGAATAAAAGGTTCAATACACAATGAGAGCTTCTGCTTAAATTCAGAGTCGTGGTCTAAATCGGTAAACCACAGATCTTCAGCATCAATTTGGCTATCACGTTGTTGGCGTGCATGCTTACGGTAGAAATCGATGATGGTGTTGTTGGCTAACTGGAACAGCCAAGCCTTAACACTGCTCGCATCTTGGACTTTGTCTAAGTTCTGATAGGTCTTAATCAAGATATCTTGGAGCAAGTCGTCTACATCCGCAGAATTGTTGACCTTTGAATGCAGGAATGACTTTAATGCTTGCTGATACTCGGCCCAAACTTGTTCGAGCTTCAAAGGTGCCTTATTCAAAGGTGCCCCGTTCAAAGGTGCATCAGTTGCACTGTTCATTCACGCAACACTCGTCTTGTAAGAAATCAATCACGCCTTCTAGACACTCATACTCCGCCACGCAGAATAGAGTTCTTCCTTCTCGTCTTTGGCTGATTAGGCCCGCAGACGCCAAGCTTGATATGTGGTGAGACAAGGTAGAACCGGGAATGCCTAGTTCTTCTTGTAGGCCGCCAACTGCAATGCCTTGATAGCCAGCTTTAACGACACTCTTATAAATGGTTAGGCGAATAGGGTGCCCCAACTCTTTAAGTGCTTTCGCAACGACTTCTAAGTTCATATTAACTCCTCAAGATTTAATTTCGATGTTAGTCGAAATGTATGTCGAATTCAAATTTAAAAACGGTGGCTGTGTAAGTCATTGAAAAAATGTGTTTTAGAAAATCATTTCGATTTTTATCGAAATAAAGCTTGATCTGGAGCTGTTTATTTCTATAATTCGAGAATATTCGAAATTAAGGGTTGGTTACTTTTCTCATAGAGCCCGACCTTCAATCCAGTTTGGAGTTAATTATGAGCAATGAAATGTTAACAATGCTAAAAGACGCACTTGATATGTTCGCTTTCTTAGCAGTAGAGCTAATTATCCTTTTCTTAGCGATCAGCTACATTGTTGGGATTCTTCAAGAGTTCCTTACACCAGAAAAGATTCAATCTATCCTGAGCTCACGTAATGGTAAGGGTTATGTAGTAGCAGCACTACTGGGGGCAATTACACCTTTCTGTTCATGTTCGACCATTCCTTTCTTAAAAGGATTGCTGCGTGCAAGAGCGGGTTTCGGTCCAATGATGGTGTTCCTATTCGGTAGCCCACTATTGAACCCAGTGATCATTGGTTTGTTCGTGATTACGTTCGGTTGGCAAGTCGCTGTGTTCTACTTCCTTGTAGCAATGACGGTATCTGTAGTGGCTGGTTACGCACTTGAGAAGCTTGGCTTTGAGCGTTACGTAAAACCTGAAGCGTATGAATCAACAGGTTCAGCTTCAAGCTGTGGCACTAGCTGTGGTGACTCTGCTCCTAAGAAAGCCGCACCGGTTAAAGCAGAATCTTCATGTGGTACAAGTGCATGTGGCGAACCTGCACCCGTAATGGCGAAAGAGACATCTTGCTGCGATTCTAAAAAAGAAGAGCCACAAGTAACGGTTTCATGCTGTTCAGCGGATGGAAGCGCAACAGCTGAAATCGTAGAGAAGAAAGAACCTAGTCGTTGGATGAGAATTTGGTTCTCAACTTGGAAAGACTTCAAACAAGTTTTCCCTTACCTAATGATGGGTATCGCGATTGGTTCATTCATCTACGGCTTCATTCCTACAGACCTAATTGCACAGTACGCTGGTGAAGGTATGTGGTATGCGATTCCAGTAGCTGCCGTGATTGGTATTCCACTGTACATTCGTGCTGAAGCGGTAATCCCATTAAGTGCAGCTCTAGTACAGAAAGGTATGGCGCTGGGTTCAGTAATGGCATTGATCATTGGTAGTGCAGGTGCAAGTTTGACGGAAGTTATCCTGCTTAAATCAATCTTCAAGAACCAAATGATTGCAGCATTCCTATTCGTTATCCTAAGCATGGCGATGGGTGCAGGCTTCCTATACAGCTTCATCTTTGGTTAATCAGGTCTGATTCTGAGATAACACCACAGATACCAAGAGATAGACAATTAAAAGAGCTCACATAGTTGAGTAATGCCGATCAGTTAAGAAATTTGTGAGATCATTTGACCGATCCTCAAAAGGCTTCAAAATCCGATATTAGGAAACTAATATCGGATTTTTTATGTCTTTAGAAAGCCAACTTGCTAATACTTTTCGGTCATGTAATACCTTCCATCACTTTGACAAATACTCTGACATTCTTAGTCCAGAGCTTATCCAGCAAGGCTTTGAGCAAGCTGGCGTAGCAACCGTTAGAAGAAGGCGGTTACCTTTGGAAGCAGTACTTTGGTCCGTTGTTGGAATGAGTCTCTTTCGTCAACAATCTGTTTGGGATATCGCTAACCAACTCGATATTGTCCTGCCAGACAAACAACGCTTTGTTGCACCAAGTGCTGTTGTTCAAGCGAGGCAGAGATTAGGTGAAGAAGGTGTAAAGCAAGTCTTTAAGAAGATGGCAGCGCATAGCTATCAAGCGTCTAACTTCGAAACTTGGTGTGGATTAAACCTTCTCTCCGTCGATGGTGTCGTTTGGAGAACAACAGATACACCTGAAAATCATCAAGAATTTAAAGCACAGCGTAATCAATCATCTGAAAATATTTACCCTAAGGTACGTATGGTTTGCTTGATGGAGCTTACAAGTCATCAACTAATCGATAGTGCATTCTCTGACTATCGCACCAGCGAAATGCGGCTCGCAGAAGAGCTCATCGAGCAAACACCAAATCATTCTCTGACTATTTTTGATAAAGGATATTACTCTTTAGGGCTGCTTAATCGTTGGAACAAAGTAGGTCAAGAAAGGCATTGGATGCTCCCTGTGAGAAAGGACTTTCAGTATGAAGTCGTCCATAAATACAGCCGGAGTGACGCTATCGTTGCCATAAAAACAACACCTCAGGCAAGAAAGAAGTTCAGTGATCTCCCTGAGACAATAGAAGCAAGGTTAGTATCGAAAATTATCAAGGGTAAGGAATATCAGGTACTTACATCAATGTGTGATGGGTTGCGCTTTCCTGGTGAAGACATCGTAGAGCTCTATCGCTATCGTTGGGAGATCGAATTAGGCTATCGGGAAATGAAGCAAACCTTGCTGGATAGTGAGTATACATTGCGAAGTAAGCGGCCAGATATGGTCAAACAGGAGCTCTGGGGAATTTTGTTAGCCTATAACCTTATAAGGCAGGTTATGACAAAAGCAGCGAGTAAGTTAGATAGCATCTGGCCGAATCAATTAAGCTTTACGAGTAGTGCCATGGCTGTGACTCAATACTTCGCTGCTTTACCTTTAACGAGCCCGGGAAAACTACCTAAACACTATGAAGTGTTATTACAGCAAGTATCTATGTTTATCCTACCACCCCGAAGAGAAGATAGAAGCTATCCTCGCTGGGTAAAACTGAAACCCAAGAAATATGCAACAAACAGAAAAAATGCCAGTCAGCTTAACTGACTGGCATTACTCACATAGTTGAGCTCTTTTTTTGCTTAGGTTGTCCCGTCCTGAAATGTGTTTAACAAAGCATGATTATCAGACTGCGTTTGGCAGCGCAGCCGAAGTACCGTATGCAGCGAAAGCATTGGTGGCTAATACATCACAGTGATGACGGTTAATGGCATCGCCGTAATTGTTAGTGATTCCGGGGAACTGAAAGCGATACATTGGAATACCATAGCGACGCTCCCTCTGCTGACCGATTCTATCTTTGCTTGTCCATAACAGCCGGTTCTTTGCCGTGTAAGTCATGCCGTGCATTTTATTGAAGTGATCTTCATTACTGCGCATTTGCTCGTATAGCTCAATGATGCGCTGCCTAGAAATGTTCAATGTCGAGTTCGCCTTAAGTTGCGTTCCCCAACCCGTTAGTACCTTTTCCATGAAATCACGGGTAACGAGCCCGGGGCCAGTAAGTAAACCCGCACCTTTACTTCCGCCTGAGGTATTGGCATTCCCTACCAAAGTACCGTGTCGGCCTGGCATATAGGTAGTGTAATATTTAGTGGAAGGGGACATGCGTGGCATTCTCGCTTTGAAAGCTAATGAGCGTTCGTCTTCAGCAAAAACACATACGATCTGTTTGACGTTTTTGCCCAGTAATTTGTAATCCTTGAATGCGTTCATCCCACCGGGAACGGGGTCACACGCAAAGATGTTGACTGGGATATGGCTTAGCTTGGGATCTTTGAGCATTCGGTTCGCCAATTCAAAGCAACTGACACCCCCGCGGCTCCAACCCACGATGTTAACTTGGCTAATCGGTTTACTTTGGCGCTCAATCGCGATGTTCTGCTGGCGTGCTGCCATGCCGTGTTTCAGGTCAGCCGCTAGTTCTTGCGAATCTTTCAACCAATTTTGATATTTCTGGTTGGTTGCAAAAGGCCAAGCCGATTTTGCAGGGCGAGATTCACTGAGCAGTCCTTTCGCTCGCTTCATGTAGTCATTCTTATCTTGTTGGTTTCCACGCAAGATATTCAGAACATGGCGCATATTGCTATCAATGCCTTTGCCCAACAATGTTCCCTTAACTCCAGAATACGTGTCGTCCTTACCTTGCTTCAACCACTCGTTCTGATTGCCACTGCCAACGCCATCCACTTGAATGTAGTCAATCATGTCTCTGCCCGTTGCATTCTTCGCTAGCGTCGAAATCAATTCGCCAGAAACATAGTTTTTGTGATTGTTGTCTTCTGAGTTTGAGCCTGTACCACAGAAGAATACGGTTAATACGCTCATCCTTTGCCTTTAACACAATTAATTAAGATTGGAATCAGTATAGAAGTGATATGAGAAATTTATAAGATTGAATGAGTTAGAGAGAAGCATTGCTCCGAAAGTTGATGTAATTAGTCTGAAAAAAGTATCGCTATCCAATTTTTGGAGTGCTGTTTATCTATAATTTTAAAATTATCATTAATATCTATGTTTCCGTGTTGTTAATGTAATGGTGTCAGTATTTTATATTGTTGGTTAATAATTGGACTGTTTTTACATCGATATCTAGTATTTGTATAAGGCCGACCAATCCAATAGCATTCATTAATATTCAGAATGTTACGTTTATTTGACGGTGGAAGTGTCAAAAGTATGGAGTTAATGAATGAGAGATAAATTAAAAATTTACTGTCTTGGGACCCCAATAGTTGATACGGAAAATCGATTTGATATTGCGCAAGTAAGTGATATTGAGCAACTACCAGAGTTGTTAGGTGGTGTGGTTTTTCTAAACACAGAAGCCAGTGTACAAGATGATTTATTAAGTCAACTTCACCGTTGCAGAAAGTTTTGGTCTTGGAAGATTTATGTATTTGAAACTAGCGCATTGTCAGTTTGTTTATCTGATGGAGTTTTAAATCAAGAGACTATCGAGGAAGAACTGCTCCAACATAGTAGAACGTTGAACAGTGTTTCCGAATCGACGGAGGCTTTAGACCCTTTAATTGGATGGTTAGGGTTAGAGCAAGATCGACGACTAGTCCCTCATCGATCCCTGACTCTGAAATCGATATATTCTTACCCTTTAGTCGACTTATATTATCCAGAGTTGAGTTCTACATATCGTTTTGTTTTGTCAGAAACCAAGCGTGATACGTTTGAATATGATGAGTTGATCAATCGAGTCCGTGTATGTTCTGACTGCGCTAGTGCTCATTTGAATTACATCGAAGTGTGCCCTTCATGTAAAGGCATTGATATTACCGAGCGTGTCTCATTACATTGTTTCACCTGTGGTCATGTAGCCGAACAAGGACAATTTAAACGTAACCATAAACTGGAATGCCCTAAATGTTTAACTCAACTTCGTCATATCGGTGTGGATTATGACCGCCCGTTAGAGACTCATTCATGTAACGTTTGTTCTCATTCCTTTTCTGAAGCTGAGACTTTGGCTGTTTGTTTTAGTTGTGATGCCAAGAATGATGTTTCTCAGTTGGTTGTCAGGAAAATCTATTCATTAAAATTAGGTGTGCAGGGCGAGTATATATTTCGTCACGGCGTCAAATTATCTGCTCCAGAGCTGACCCTACGCGGCAAAGTAGACAGCGGGTATTTTTCGAACCTCCTTGATTGGGTCAATCGTATCGCTATCCGTCATCAAGAAGAGCATCTTCTCCTAGGTCTGCATCTCCCTGATTTAGCTCAATATGTATCTAAGAATGGAGATGCGAAAATGTTTGCTTTGATCGAGCAAATTACTGAGCGCCTTAACGGTTTGTTTAGAGACTCAGATATTTGTTGTCAGTACAAAAGTGATGTTCTTTTCGTATTTATGCCTAAAGCTAAGATGGAACATATCAATGTTCTGCGTGAAAAAATAGAAGCCCTTTGTCTACTTATTGAAGACGATGATTTTACATTGAATGTGTTTGCTTGGAGCCTTCCTGACCCCATGGTTAAAGAGGACGTAGGGGCGTGGTTAGAGAGTAAAGTCGGCGAAATTTATGCTGTCGAATAGCCTCAATCTTCAACAATATTTTTGGGGAATGTTACTCGAAAATACAGAGTTATGGCTCATGCTGTTTCCCATGATGGTTATTGTTGAACTGCCACTTTTTTTACTCGTGTTAACAGGGATATTTCGTTGGTCTTATTCTGAGAGTGATATTGAGATAACAGAATACCCGAGCATATCTTTCGTCATTACTTGTTATGGCGAAGGGGATGCGATTGAAATTACGATAGACACACTAGTTGAGCAACTGTATCCCGGAAAGATTGAAGTGTTAGCGGTAGTTGATGGTGCAGCTCAGAATGAAGATACTTATCAAGCTGCGATTCGAGGTGAGCAGAGACATCAATCTGTAAAAAATCGAAATGTTCGAGTTATACCCAAGTGGCAAAGGGGAGGAAGAGTATCAACGTTGAATGCTGGTTTAGATAATGCCACCGGCGATTTTGTTATAAATGTTGATGGCGATACTTCTTTTGATAACGATATGGCACTGCAAATGATGAAGCAATTTACTGACAAGAATGTGATTGCTTCAGGTGGTGCGTTGCGTGTAAGAAATTGGCAGGACAACTTACTTACTCGTATGCAGTCTCTAGAATATATGTTGTCTATGCAAGCAGGAAAAACAGGGCTCTCAAATTGGGGAGTGCTAAATAATATTTCTGGAGCCTTTGGTGCATTTAGAAAAAATGTATTAAAACAAGTTGGAGGTTGGGATACGCATACGGCTGAAGATCTCGATTTAACGATGAGGCTTAAGCAATATAAGAAACGCTACCCAAATAATAGATTGGCTTTTACACCAAGAGCTGTCGGTCATACTGACGTGCCTCATACCTTAAAAGGATTAGTACAGCAAAGGCTTAGATGGGACGGAGATTTATTGTTTCTGTTTTTGAGGAAACACAATGAAGGACTAACCCCCGTTTACTGGGTTGGGGGAATTTCATCTTCACTCTTGTTTATGGTGTTTTGCAAAATGTATTGCTGCCGATTCTAGTTTCAGTGTTCATGTTTTATATATTTTGGGTGTACTCAATGGATTTTGTTGCTGCATTGATGATTCTAATTTATTGCGTGTATTTGTTGACCGTAATTCTATTTTTTACTGTTTACATTGGTTTAGTTTCTGAAAGGGAGAAAGAGGATCTAAGAATGGCTAAATGGCTACCCCTATATCCTTTTTATCAGTTTTTTATGCGGTTGATTACTGCGTTCTCCATGATTAATGAATTATTTAGAAGAAGTCACGAAGAGTCGAGTATGGCTCCTTGGTGGGTATTGAAAAAAGGCAAAAGGTTTTAGCAATGAAAGTAAAATTTCATCTGGATAAAAAAAGTAAACCTCAATCGGATGACGGTGTAAAGGTTGCTTACGGGCAAGCAAAAAGAGGGGGATATCGCTTTCGTTGGTATTTGATCTTGAGCTTGGTAGTAAGCCCCCTTTTATTTGTGGCTTATTTTTTGTTGAAGACAAATTTTCTCGTGATTGCTCCGGCTATTGTTACGTCTTATCCAGTTACTCTGACTGCTAAGGTTGCAGGCATTGTTGGGCCGATTCCCATAGACGACGGAACTCAAGTGGAGCGAGCACAGACTGCAATTCAATTGACGAATTTGGAAATTGAAGCTCAAATTGAGTTTATACATGCGGAGCTGTTAGGGTTAAAAGTCAATTTACCAAGCGATATGGAAGCATTGTACCTAAACGGTATTGCAGAAACACGTCGGAACCTCAGTAAAGTACAGCAAATTCAAAAACGTTATGAAGAATATCGTAAAAAAGGACAAGTATCGGATGTGGATTATGCCAGTATTGTTGGGATGGGTAACTCGCTGAACAACCAGTTGAACCAACAAAAGCTTGATTATCAAAGCGCGAAATTGGCTGAAGAGGAGAGGGAGTTAGCTGGACCAGTTAGTCAGGCTAGACGTTCATTGATGAAAGACTTAGCCCTTAAGCGTGTAAGAGAGCAAGAGTTATCAATAAAGTCTCCTTATGCGGGTCGCGTCGTAGATATACATGTTGTCGAAGGGCAGCGTGTTTTTGAAGGCGATGAGCTAGTGACGATAGCAAAAAATACCGCTCCTCATATCGTGGCTTACCTAGACCCGAAATATTTAGAAGACGCTGTAGAGGGAGCAAATGCGTTAGTAAAGTTTCCTAACGGTAGCTCTTTTGAAGCTGAAGTGTCCGATTCGGTAGAAGTTGTGAGTAAATTACCAAGCCAGTTAGTAAGCCCGTTTGAAGGTCAGCCAGCGTATTTGAAAGTTGTATTGGACTTTATTACAGCACCGCCAGAAGAGTATTGGGTTGAAGGGATGACAGTTGAAGCTCGTTTTTAGTGCGGATGTTAACTGAACAAAGGAGTAAATGGAGCGATGATCGCTCCATTTTATTTCAACAGCTATTGGGTTGAATTAGAAGCCTCTTAGATCTAGCTCATTGTTGATCAACACGACACACTGAGAAGCGAACAGCATGTTCGGACCTAAACTGATTTTCTCTGTTCCCAGACGCTTCAAGCTATTGTAGCTTTTCTTCGGCATAGGGATGTGGTCAGTTAGAAGGAAACATGGGTTTTCAGCAATCTCTGCATCACGGATAAAGTCACCTTTCTTATCCATCATGTACAGCTGGTGGTCTTCAGCCAGTTCTTTAACCAGCTTTTCAAAACTCATAGTACGAACAGTGATGCCCGGTTCAACCTGACGCGTCTGCTCTTTAGTCATACCTTGAGAAGCGTCAACTGCTCTTACTACCGCTGATAACAATGCAGACTCGTGGAAGCCACCAATGTTGGTGATCTCATTTGAATCGAATGTAATCGTACGTGAAAAGTCTTTAGTGCTTTCTAGTACAAGGTGCACGGTGACATTCTCACGGTGAGATTGAGCAACGAAGATCGTGTTCATCAGAGTATGAGCCAGAATCTCAGTATGAGCATCTTGCCCAACACCTTCTAAGATAAGTTTGCTCTCTGTAGGGGCTGCGCGAGCGCGTAATACAAATGAACGCATGGAATGTACCTTGTCAGTATGTGATAAAGCGAAACGGACTTTATCAACATGAATTGATGAATAACCAAAATTGTGGCGGTATGTAACTCTTTTCTATTAATGAAGTCAAATAGAGTTGCGTATAGCGCCAACCAGAAGAACTCTGCGTATTAAATAGAGAATGGCCACATTACAAGATGGTAAGGGTTGAAGCGACCCAATGTTTACGTAGATAGTATGCGCAAATTATTAGGTGACTTGCAGAAGGAAGTAGTCGATGAAGTTACAGAAGATCAATAAAGAAGAATACAGAAAGAAGATGAACCTGTTATTGGTTTCGTTGGTTGGTTCACTTGCCGTGTTCGCCATTGTATTCGGAACCATACTGATTGACCTATTCGGTACAGGACAATCAATCGCAGGCGAATCGACAGGTAATTTCCACTTGAATGTATTAGGTGTGATCTTATCAGTCGCATTGAATGCATTTATCGCGAGTCGTGTAAAAGGGCATGATTACTTCAAAGAAGCACTTTATGTGTGGAACCTTAAACAAATCCATAATCAAATCTATCGCAAGCTCAAGCGTATTCAACCCAAAGCTGAGCAAGGCGACCGAGATGCGCTGAGTATCCTTTACTTCTATTACACCACGCAAAAACAGGTATACGACCTAGACAACAACACATTGACGATAAAAACAGTTCAGCAATCGCTAGATAACATCCTAGAACTGAGTGAGAAATGGAGTATTGAGCTAGATATAGAGGCTTTTTCGAAAGATCTAATCGCAGAGTTTTAAGTAATATGCCCATTATTGTATGAGCTTTGAGCTACGAAAGAACCTTTTGACGTAAAAGTAGCCACTTAAGCAAGTTTTTTGAATTTTTATCAAAAAAGGGGTTGCCATGTTTTCGATGATCTCTATAATGCCGCCTCACTGACACGGCAGACGCCATAAGGCTTCAGCAGTAATCAGTATGACGTAAAGTTCGAAAGAAATTAATTTTAAAAAGTGTTTGACACTTAAGATTAAATCGCTAGAATTCACGTCCACTTCGAGAGACTCCTTACTAAAAGGAGCGCTCAACAAGTAAAGCTCTTTAACAATTTAAACCTATCAATCTGTGTGGGCACTCGTTGATGAATATCAAAACGTTTTATCGTTAGATAAAACAGATTCTTCGGAATCAAAATTGATTTCAATGAACTGAGTGACCAATACAAATAATTACTTTATAAAGAGGGGTTATTTGGCACAGTCAATTCATTATCATTCTGTTGGAATGGTAATAGCTTTAGAATTACATGTTTCTGTTCTTTTTCGAAAGAGTGGTAAATATTAGTTTTGAAGTCAGTATTCGTTGAGTCACGCCTATTAGTTTAGGTAATCAAAACTTTAAATTGAAGAGTTTGATCATGGCTCAGATTGAACGCTGGCGGCAGGCCTAACACATGCAAGTCGAGCGGAAACGACACTAACAATCCTTCGGGTGCGTTAATGGGCGTCGAGCGGCGGACGGGTGAGTAATGCCTAGGAAATTGCCTTGATGTGGGGGATAACCATTGGAAACGATGGCTAATACCGCATAATGCCTACGGGCCAAAGAGGGGGACCTTCGGGCCTCTCGCGTCAAGATATGCCTAGGTGGGATTAGCTAGTTGGTGAGGTAATGGCTCACCAAGGCGACGATCCCTAGCTGGTCTGAGAGGATGATCAGCCACACTGGAACTGAGACACGGTCCAGACTCCTACGGGAGGCAGCAGTGGGGAATATTGCACAATGGGCGAAAGCCTGATGCAGCCATGCCGCGTGTATGAAGAAGGCCTTCGGGTTGTAAAGTACTTTCAGTTGTGAGGAAGGGGGTAGTGTTAATAGCGCTATCTCTTGACGTTAGCAACAGAAGAAGCACCGGCTAACTCCGTGCCAGCAGCCGCGGTAATACGGAGGGTGCGAGCGTTAATCGGAATTACTGGGCGTAAAGCGCATGCAGGTGGTTCATTAAGTCAGATGTGAAAGCCCGGGGCTCAACCTCGGAACTGCATTTGAAACTGGTGAACTAGAGTACTGTAGAGGGGGGTAGAATTTCAGGTGTAGCGGTGAAATGCGTAGAGATCTGAAGGAATACCAGTGGCGAAGGCGGCCCCCTGGACAGATACTGACACTCAGATGCGAAAGCGTGGGGAGCAAACAGGATTAGATACCCTGGTAGTCCACGCCGTAAACGATGTCTACTTGGAGGTTGTGGCCTTGAGCCGTGGCTTTCGGAGCTAACGCGTTAAGTAGACCGCCTGGGGAGTACGGTCGCAAGATTAAAACTCAAATGAATTGACGGGGGCCCGCACAAGCGGTGGAGCATGTGGTTTAATTCGATGCAACGCGAAGAACCTTACCTACTCTTGACATCCAGAGAAGCCAGCGGAGACGCAGGTGTGCCTTCGGGAGCTCTGAGACAGGTGCTGCATGGCTGTCGTCAGCTCGTGTTGTGAAATGTTGGGTTAAGTCCCGCAACGAGCGCAACCCTTATCCTTGTTTGCCAGCGAGTAATGTCGGGAACTCCAGGGAGACTGCCGGTGATAAACCGGAGGAAGGTGGGGACGACGTCAAGTCATCATGGCCCTTACGAGTAGGGCTACACACGTGCTACAATGGCGCATACAGAGGGCAGCAAGCTAGCGATAGTGAGCGAATCCCAAAAAGTGCGTCGTAGTCCGGATTGGAGTCTGCAACTCGACTCCATGAAGTCGGAATCGCTAGTAATCGTAGATCAGAATGCTACGGTGAATACGTTCCCGGGCCTTGTACACACCGCCCGTCACACCATGGGAGTGGGCTGCAAAAGAAGTGGGTAGTTTAACCTTTCGGGGAGGACGCTCACCACTTTGTGGTTCATGACTGGGGTGAAGTCGTAACAAGGTAGCCCTAGGGGAACCTGGGGCTGGATCACCTCCTTATACGAAGATACTCACGATAAGTGTCCACACAGATTGATTAGGTTTAGAAAAGCAAAGAGATGAAGAACTCCCAAGTTCTTCAAAGTTTGTTTCTACTTTTTAAAGTGGAGATAAATTAGCAGTGTCCCGTTCGTCTAGAGGCCTAGGACACCGCCCTTTCACGGCGGTAACAGGGGTTCGACTCCCCTACGGGATACCATTGGGTCGTTAGCTCAGTTGGTAGAGCAGTTGACTTTTAATCAATTGGTCGCAGGTTCGAATCCTGCACGACCCACCATTTCCTCCCAAGGAAATAAAATTTGGGGCGATTAGCTCAGTTGGGAGAGCACCTGCCTTACAAGCAGGGGGTCACTGGTTCGAGCCCGGTATCGCCCACCATTTCCTCCCAAGGAAATAAAAATATGGGGCTATAGCTCAGCTGGGAGAGCGCCTGCCTTGCACGCAGGAGGTCTGCGGTTCGATCCCGCATAGCTCCACCATTCTTTCTCCATGAAGGAATCAAAACTATCATGGGCGATTAGCTCAGTTGGGAGAGCACCTGCCTTACAAGCAGGGGGTCACTGGTTCGAGCCCGGTATCGCCCACCATCTTTAAACATTCTTTGATGATAAAAGTCTGAAGAGAGTTTTTAAAAATGGTTTTGAAAGTTTAAAACTTGAAAAACTCTTGCTCTTTAACAATTTGGAAAGCTGACTGATTACTTAATTAGTTTTCACTTTAAAAAGTGAAACCAAACAGCTCAAGGCTGTGATTAAGTTAATCAAATTTAAAAGTTCTCAATGTTTATCTGCTCTTATTTAATAAGAACGGTATAAACACAACAAACACATTCAAGTGTCTTGTATTCGATTCAAACTTGTTTGAATCACATTGAGTCCGGCAAACAGTTATCAAGAATTAACCCTTCTTGATGACAACCAAAAACCTTGGTTAGTTGCCATACTAGTTTGATTTCACTTTTCAAAAGTGAAAGTAAAACAGAAACCCTTTCGGGTTGTATGGTTAAGTGACTAAGCGTACACGGTGGATGCCTTGGCAGTCAGAGGCGATGAAAGGCGTAATAACTTGCGATAAGCCCAGATTAGGTAGTAATAACCTTTTGAGTCTGGGATTCCTGAATGGGGAAACCCACTTACATAAGTAAGTATCCTGTTGTGAATACATAGCAACAGGAGGCAAACCGGGGGAACTGAAACATCTAAGTACCCCGAGGAAGAGAAATCAACCGAGATTCCGAAAGTAGCGGCGAGCGAAATTGGATTAGCCCTTAAGCTTTTAATGAGACAGATGAAGGCTCTGGAAAGTGCCGCAGTAAAGGGTGATAGCCCCGTAATCGACATCTCATCATCAGTGAAAACGAGTAGGGCGGGACACGTGATATCCTGTCTGAATATGGGGGGACCATCCTCCAAGGCTAAATACTACTGACTGACCGATAGCGAACCAGTACCGTGAGGGAAAGGCGAAAAGAACCCCTGTGAGGGGAGTGAAATAGAACCTGAAACCGTGTACGTACAAGCAGTAGGAGCACCTTCGTGGTGTGACTGCGTACCTTTTGTATAATGGGTCAGCGACTTAATTTTAGTAGCAAGGTTAACCGTTTAGGGGAGCCGTAGGGAAACCGAGTCTTAACTGGGCGTACAGTTGCTAGGATTAGACCCGAAACCAGGTGATCTAGCCATGGGCAGGTTGAAGGTTGAGTAACATCAACTGGAGGACCGAACCGACTAATGTTGAAAAATTAGCGGATGACTTGTGGCTAGGGGTGAAAGGCCAATCAAACCTGGAGATAGCTGGTTCTCCCCGAAAGCTATTTAGGTAGCGCCTCGGACGAATACTACTGGGGGTAGAGCACTGTTAAGGCTAGGGGGTCATCCCGACTTACCAACCCTTTGCAAACTCCGAATACCAGTAAGTACTATCCGGGAGACACACGGCGGGTGCTAACGTCCGTCGTGGAGAGGGAAACAACCCAGACCGCCAGCTAAGGTCCCAAAGTATAGCTAAGTGGGAAACGATGTGGGAAGGCTCAGACAGCCAGGATGTTGGCTTAGAAGCAGCCATCATTTAAAGAAAGCGTAATAGCTCACTGGTCGAGTCGGCCTGCGCGGAAGATGTAACGGGGCTAAGCTATACACCGAAGCTGCGGCTACGTACCTTAGGGTATGTGGGGTAGGGGAGCGTTCTGTAAGCCGTTGAAGGTGGTCTGTAAGGGCTGCTGGAGGTATCAGAAGTGCGAATGCTGACATGAGTAACGATAAAGGGAGTGAAAAACTCCCTCGCCGGAAGACCAAGGGTTCCTGTCCAACGTTAATCGGGGCAGGGTAAGTCGACTCCTAAGGCGAGGCCGAAAGGCGTAGTCGATGGGAAACAGGTTAATATTCCTGTACTTCTTACAATTGCGATGGGGGGACGGAGAAGGCTAGGTGGGCCTGGCGACGGTTGTCCAGGTTCAAGTACGTAGGCGGGTGGTTTAGGTAAATCCGGACCGCTACTAACGCTGAGATACGATGTCGAGCTACTACGGTAGTGAAGTCATTGATGCCATGCTTCCAGGAAAAGCCTCTAAGCTTCAGATTGTAAGGAATCGTACTCCAAACCGACACAGGTGGTCGGGTAGAGAATACCAAGGCGCTTGAGAGAACTCGGGTGAAGGAACTAGGCAAAATGGTACCGTAACTTCGGGAGAAGGTACGCTCTTATCAGTGAAGTCCCTTGCGGATGGAGCAGACGAGAGTCGCAGATACCAGGTGGCTGCAACTGTTTATTAAAAACACAGCACTGTGCAAAATCGTAAGATGACGTATACGGTGTGACGCCTGCCCGGTGCCGGAAGGTTAATTGATGGGGTTAGACTTCGGTCGAAGCTCTTGATCGAAGCCCCGGTAAACGGCGGCCGTAACTATAACGGTCCTAAGGTAGCGAAATTCCTTGTCGGGTAAGTTCCGACCTGCACGAATGGCGTAATGATGGCCACGCTGTCTCCACCCGAGACTCAGTGAAATTGAAATCGCTGTGAAGATGCAGTGTACCCGCGGCTAGACGGAAAGACCCCGTGAACCTTTACTACAGCTTGGCACTGAACATTGAACCTACATGTGTAGGATAGGTGGGAGACTTTGAAACCGCGTCGCTAGATGTGGTGGAGTCGTCCTTGAAATACCACCCTTGTAGTTTTGATGTTCTAACGTTGGTCCCTGAATCGGGATTACGGACAGTGCCTGGTGGGTAGTTTGACTGGGGCGGTCTCCTCCCAAAGAGTAACGGAGGAGCACGAAGGTGGGCTAAACACGGTTGGACATCGTGTGGTTAGTGCAATGGCATAAGCCCGCTTGACTGCGAGAATGACAATTCGAGCAGGTGCGAAAGCAGGTCATAGTGATCCGGTGGTTCTGAATGGAAGGGCCATCGCTCAACGGATAAAAGGTACTCCGGGGATAACAGGCTGATACCGCCCAAGAGTTCATATCGACGGCGGTGTTTGGCACCTCGATGTCGGCTCATCACATCCTGGGGCTGAAGTCGGTCCCAAGGGTATGGCTGTTCGCCATTTAAAGTGGTACGCGAGCTGGGTTTAGAACGTCGTGAGACAGTTCGGTCCCTATCTGCCGTGGGCGTTGGAAAATTGAAAGGGGCTGCTCCTAGTACGAGAGGACCGGAGTGGACGAACCTCTGGTGTTCGGGTTGTCATGCCAATGGCATTGCCCGGTAGCTAAGTTCGGAATCGATAACCGCTGAAAGCATCTAAGCGGGAAGCGAGCCTTGAGATGAGTTTTCCCTGACGCTATAAGCGTCCTAAAGGGTTGTCGTAGACTACGACGTTGATAGGCAGGGTGTGTAAGTGCTGCGAGGCATTGAGCTAACCTGTACTAATTGCCCGTGAGGCTTAACCATACAACACCCAAGGGGTTTTGTGGACTCAAAGACAGACCTTGAATGAGTTTGAAGAGAAATAACTTTTAGATAAGCTTTCCAGATTATTTTGCCTTCAGCTTTTTAAAAAGCTGAAAGTAAAAGCAAAATTTGCTTGGCGACCATAGCATTGTGGACCCACCTGATTCCATGCCGAACTCAGAAGTGAAACACAATAGCGCCGATGGTAGTGTGGGGCTTCCCCATGTGAGAGTAGGACATCGCCAGGCTTTAAATTACGTTTTCAGTTAACTTATCGTTTAGAGAAATACTGAAAGCAAAACTAGAAACAGCACACAAGTAAGACTGATTTTAGTAACAATTTGTTGGAGGGATGGCTGAGTGGTCGAAAGCACCGGTCTTGAAAACCGGCAACCGTTAATAGCGGTTCTAGGGTTCAAATCCCTATCCCTCCACCACCATTAGAAAGCCCGCTGAGAAATCAGCGGGCTTTTTTATTATCTGCTTCAAATCATTATGTATCAGCCAAATATTTACACATTCATTTAATTCACTTGCGGATACTGTCAGAGCTTCCTAAATCATCTCATTAGGCTGTTTGCTAACAAAGTTAATGAAGCTCTTGGATAAGTAAAATCGAGCTGATATCAGCTTACATAGTGATAAATAAGAGACAACTTGATGTGCGGAGAAGGTTACTTACTAAGTAACTTTATGGTGTTCAGAACCTTCTGTACCAGTTGTTCGCTTAGTCGATTTTTCTTATCTTAAACTCACTTGTTAGCACTGAGTCGTACTCTTTTCCTGTGTACTTGGTATTGAAGATACTTTTGTTTTGCTCTGTCTGTTCTGAAGATATTCCTATCCATTGTGCAAATGTGTCTGAAAAGTCTCTCAGATTGTATTTGACCGAATGTATTTTCGTTTCTTGTGGGTCATTACTCATTGCTATGAAAGGTACTTCTACTGCCTGCCTAGAAAAATGTGAGCCAGTACCGTGAATTAGATACGGTGGAACGTTTACAGACGTTAGGCCATGATCCGAAAAATAAATGATTTTATATGTTTTATCATGCATCGTGAGTAAGTCTCTAAGCTTCTCTATAAAAGCCACGCCATAAGCCACTGATTTTGAATAGCATTCTAGGTATTTGTTATCTGAAGGTTTTAGTGAAATCTCCTCATCAAATCTCTTACAAAAGTCATAGTGTGACCCCATGGTATGAATGAAAATGACTTTCGGTTTATTAGTTTCTTCACGAATCGCTTTGATCACTTCTGGTAGGAGAATATTATCGGGTTCAGCTTTATCATAAGACGTATTTTTATAATATTGGTAATGAGCCCTACTCGCGATTGCGGATACCTGTGTCTCGTATTGCCCGATCTTAGCTTGATTTGATATCCAATAAGTTTTCATTCCAGCATCATTAGCAAGATCTATCACATTTAAGCCTTTATCATGCCTGTTTACATCTAGGCTCTTTGATAATATTCGAGGAACTGAAAAATATGTAACAACGGATGGGGAAATAACACCATTAAATATTTCTGCTCCTTTTATCTTTCCATTCTCTTCGTTATACGATGGGTAATAATTTTTAATCACAGATTCACCGATATTTACGATATAAATATCCTTTAATATCTTATTTGTATGGACGTTCTCCCATTTTGAAGAGATTATTGATTTTCCTCCTTCGATAAGAGATAGTTCATAATATAAAGAAATAGGTTTAATAACTGTAATTAGTCCTAAAAAACTAAACCACACTTCATGATGGATTGTTTTTAAGTATTCTTCATTGAGGTATGTCGTCTTTTTATTATCATGTAAGCTATAAAATTTTGTGATTAATATGCTGGAAAATAATATTAACATAATTAATGAAAATGACTTACCAACCTTTCCTAAGGTAATGTTAAATGATAAAAAAAGTAGAATGGAAAATATAGTAATCTTTACATGTGTTATGATGCTAATGATTTTTATATGTTCAAGTGCTTCACCTCGATTAGACTCTAAAACCGAACCTAAGACACCTAAATCTAAGCTGAGAGAGTTTAACCTTAAGTAGAAGTCGAAAGTCATTATTACCGTGAGAAGAAGAAATACAAATCTATTACCGACAAATGCTATTATAGTTGCTATAAATAACATGTTTAAACTCAATATTGACAGGGTAAACCATACATTATCATCAGCCCCAGTTCTCAACAGGTAAAATGTCATGATACTTAAAGGAATCAGAGTCTTAATATCAATATTTTGTCTAGTTCTCATATGTTTTTGGGTAGTTTTTTTTATAGGCCCTTCGATGAGTGTAGTCATTGATGTATGGAGAGGCAACGTAAAGGCATATCCAAATACGCACAATAATATCTCCAATATTATCGTTAATTCAGGCAGTTTGATTGCACATGCCGGCGGGGGAATCGATGGTTTAAAATATACAAACTCCTTAGAGGCTGTAGAGAAGTCGATAGAAAATGGTTTTAAGATGATAGAGCTAGATCTTCTTGTATCGTCGGATGGAAAGATCGTCGCTGTTCATGACTGGAACTCTTTCCATTTGATGACAAATTCTAATAAAAATGGTCCTATTGCTTCAGAAGAGTTTGAGTTAAAAACAATTAACGATAATTATCACACTTTAAATATTTCAGAGGCGATTGAAATTTTAAGTGAGAATGAGGTTATATTAGTTACGGACAAAATAGAAAACCTTGAACTATTATCAAAAAGTATAATTGATAAAGACAAATCTATTGTCGAAGTTTTTAGTTTGAAAAAATATAATGAAGCAATAAAGTTAGGGTTCAATAACGTTGCATTAAATATAGATTTAAATACGCCGCTTATTATTGATTGGATTGAATTGAATAAAATAAGAACTGTGACTTATCGAGGTGATAACCTCAGTTCGCTTGGGAATGAATATAAAAAGGCTATTACACTGAGTAATATGGGGATCTCAGCGATGATATATTCAAGTAATGATTTGGATTTGGACACTATCAAAGCGTATGGGATCGTTAATTTCGCGATATATGTCGATTTTGTTCTTCCATCAGATGAACTCTAAGATTGCAGGTTATCTAAAAAGCAGAGCGTCATCGCCCTGCTTTGATGTCGAATTAAATGTTCTTTGGAGATTGCTTGGTTGATGAGCTCCCGAATTGCCTATTTGGCTAGCTTAGCTTCCACTTGCCCAAGTGCGCGTTGGTACATAAACCATGCACACGTACCGGCAAATACATTACCTATCATGGCACCCCAGAACAGGCCTTCAATTCCAGCCAGATGAGAGCCAATCCATAAGCAAGGCAAGAAGAAAGCGAACAGACGCAGTGCTGAAATTGTTAATGCGGTATAAGACTTACCTAGGGCGTTCGAAACCGACACCATAAGCATGCAAATACCCAAAGGACCAAGGCTGATTGGGACAATCATGAGGTGATAGTTGAGGATTGTGGTCACTTCGCTGTCGCTCGTCATTAATCCTGCTAATCCACTTGAGAATACCCACGTAACAAGCGCAATAACGACTTGAAAGCCAAGCACAAAGGTTGCGGCAATCTTGATCAAGCTGCGAATATCAGTCAGGTTCTTTTCTCCCAACATGCGACCAACCATTGGTGGCATCGACATGGTCAATGCAAGCACCGCAACAATCGAGAAGAATTCAAAACGTGAACCTAGCGCCCAAGCTGCAACGGCAGCGGTGCCATAGCCAGCAAGCAACTTAGTGGCGAACATTGATGAAACCGGAGGCAGCAACTGACTGATCATCGCAGGCCCCATGATGTTACCAATGGATCGAACACTCTTGCCGATGTTGAGATCGTGCCAATCGAATGTCATCCAATGCTTCTTAGTCACCTTAGGAGCAACGATAAAGATACCCGCAGCGAACGCCAAGATGGTCGCAATGGCGGCTCCATTGATGCCCATGTCGAGAGTAAAGATGAAAATCGGGTCCAATATCAAGTTGATGATACTGGTCGCGATCATCATTGAACCGGGCAGCATGGTATTACCATTGGCACGACACACACTGTAGAAGAAGTAGAGCAGCGCACCTGTCCAAGAGCTGACTAGCCAATAGATCCAATAAGAATCAATGATTGGCAATACCGTCGGTGGCGCATCCAACAACTGTAAAATTGGCCCACGCAGCAGATAGATGATGACGGAGAAAAGCGCGACACTCACACTGCCCATCGCAACCACCAATCCACCTAGCTGCTTGGCGTAGCGTATTTCGTTAGCACCAATTGCACGAGCAATTACTGCTGTAGTCGCAATGCCTAACCCGACTTGAATACCAATGATGATCATCTGTATTGGAAGCGTGAAGCCTTGAACAGCCAGCGGTAGCACGCCCAGTTGGCCAATAAAAGCACTGTCTACAAGCTGGAAGCTCATTAGGGAAAGTACCCCAAACAGCATTGGCCATGTCATGGTATAGAGTTGTCGGCCAAGTGAAGGCGTGGGAGTTGCGGTAGTAGAATTCATATTAATCTTATTGGTCTTGAAGATAGACTCACAGGGGTAAATGTCGAGCTGTGAAGAATTGTGTAAAGGATAACGTAAGGTCAGCGCGATACCAATGTTTGTTATGATAGGCAGGTTATCTTTGTTGGCTTTCGGTGAACAAAAAAGCCAGTCGCAATGACTGGCTTTGTAGTGTCTACTTTTCGTTGTATTTACTTGTTTGCGCTAAGCGTTACTTGTTCGCAACGTTACCAAGCTTCAACCACGTGTCGATAACCGTATCTGGATTCAACGAAACAGAGCTGATGCCTTGCTCCATTAACCACTCAGCTAGGTCGTCGTGGTCAGATGGGCCTTGACCACAAATACCCACGTACTTACCTGCTTTAGCTGCTGCATCGATTGCCATTTTCAGCATCGCTTTAACTGCTGGATTACGCTCGTCGAATAAGTGCGCAACGTCACCTGAATCTCGATCTAGGCCAAGTGTCAGCTGTGTCATGTCGTTCGAACCAATAGAGAAGCCATCGAAGTACTTCAAGAACTCATCAGCCAAAATCGCATTGGATGGCAGCTCACACATCATGATGACTTTCAGGCCTTGGTCACCGCGGCGAAGGTCGAACTTAGCCAGAATGTCGATAACTGATGCCGCTTCGCTTGGAGTACGAACGAATGGAATCATGATTTCAACGTTCTTAAGACCCATTTCGTTGCGAACGCGTTTGATCGCTTGAGTTTCTAGCTCGAAACAGTCTTCGAATACTGGTGAGATGTAACGAGATGCGCCACGGAAGCCCAGCATTGGGTTCTCTTCATGCGGTTCAAACGTTTTGCCACCGACTAGGTTGCTGTACTCGTTCGACTTAAAGTCAGACATACGTACGATCACACGTTTAGGCCAGAATGCAGAAGCGATAGTCGCGATGCCTTCGGTCAGTTTGCTTACGTAGAAGTCGATAGGATCTTTGTACCCACGAATACGTTCGCTGATTTCCGCTTTTAGCTCGTCAGTTTGTGCATCGAAGTTTAATAGGGCTTTCGGGTGAATACCGATCATCTTGTTGATGATGAACTCTAAACGAGCAAGGCCAACACCTTCGTTTGGTATCTGTGCGAAGTCGAAGGCGCGATCTGGGTTACCCACGTTCATCATTACTTTGGTTGGCAGCATTGGTAGCTCATCAACTTCAGAACGTTTGATTTCGAAGTCGAGCTCGCCTTGGTAAACGTAGCCAGTTTCACCTTCAGAACATGACACTGTCACGGTGTCACCGTCGTTTAGGTTACTTGTCGCTGTACCACAGCCAACGATTGCAGGAATACCGAGCTCACGAGCGATGATTGCTGCGTGACAAGTACGGCCGCCACGGTTTGTCACAATCGCAGACGCTTTCTTCATCACAGGTTCCCAATCTGGGTCTGTCATGTCGGTTACTAGTACATCGCCTTCTTGAACCAGTGACATTTGGTCTAGTGAGTCAACCAAGCGAACAGGACCTGATCCGATACGTTGACCGATAGCACGGCCTTCAACTAAGACATCAGCCTTGTTGTTTAGCTCGTAACGCTCGATGACGTTTTGGTCGCTTTGAGAGCATACTGTTTCTGGACGAGCCTGAACGATGTAAAGCTTGCCGTCGATGCCATCTTTCGCCCACTCAATGTCCATTGGACGTTGGTAGTGCTTCTCGATGATCATCGCTTGTTTCGCTAGCTCTTTGATCTCTTCATCGTTCAGCGAGAACTCGTTACGCTCTTGAGTGTCGGTGTCGATAATATCAACTTGCTTGCCGATCTCTTGATTGGTTGAGTAGATCATTTTGATCAACTTAGAACCAAACGTCTTTTTAACGATAGGGTAGTGACCCGCTTCTAGCATTGGCTTATGAACGTAGAACTCATCTGGGTTCACAGCGCCCTGTACAACCATTTCACCTAGGCCCCAAGAAGAAGTGATGAACACTACTTGGTCGAAGCCAGACTCAGTATCAAGGGTGAACATTACACCTGAAGAGGCTTTGTCTGAGCGAACCATGCGTTGAATACCCGCAGACAATGAAATGCCACGGTGGTCAAAGCCTTGGTGCACACGATAAGAGATAGCGCGGTCGTTAAACAGAGAAGCGTAAACATGCTTGGTTGCTTCTAGTACCGCATCGATGCCTTTCACGTTAAGGAAGGTCTCTTGCTGGCCTGCGAAAGAAGCATCTGGAAGGTCTTCTGCGGTTGCAGATGAACGCACAGCTACAGACAATTCTTCGTTGTCTTCAATTAGCTCGCGGTAGTTATCACGGATGTCTTGCTCTAGTGATTCTGGGAATGGAGCTTCTAGAACCCATTGTCGAATCGTTGCACCTGTCTTCCGCAGTGCATCAACGTCTTCAACATCAAGTTCATCAAGTAGTTGGTGAATGCGCTCATCAAGACCCTTGTAATCAAGAAAGTCGTTAAACGCATAAGAGGTGGTAGCAAAACCATTTGGTACAGAAACACCAGCATTGGATAGGTTAGAAACCATCTCGCCCAGTGAGGCGTTCTTACCGCCGACTTTGTCGACATCTTCCATGGATAGGCCATTGAACCATAGGGTATTATTTTGCATTTATTTCTCCAGAAACATAGCAAGCATTGTAGGGATTTAAAGGCAAACGATTACGTATCAGTTTAAAAAAATGTAAATTATTTTCTAAAGCTGTGGGGGACGTAATAGTCAGCAGGGTTTTGTTATATATATTATGGTACCCATCCTACTCAAAATAATTTTAAATATTAAATAAAAAATGCAAATTGATATCCAAAGTCGTGATGTATTCTATGTTTCTGATGGAACGGCCATAACATGTGAGACTTTAGGGCATGTTGTTCTAGGTCAATTCCCTTTCAAAGCCAATGAAAAAACCTTTCCGTTTGTGGAAAGTGAGGACAAACTTTCTGATTTATTAAAAGAGATCGAAATTTCGTATCGTGATAATGGAGTCGAACCATTAGTGTTCTTCTCAATCGTGATTCCAGATATCAAGGCCAAGCTGCTTGAAGCGCCAGCGCACTGCTATGACGTGTTGGAAAGTATCGTTCAGAAGGTTCAGGATGATATTCAGATGGCACCAGCGCCTAAACTGCAACGTTCACGCAGTGTGAACAAAGATTCGGTTAAGTATTTCGACCGTATTGCTGCGATTGAATACACACTCGCACACGATGATGGCATCACGCTCAAAGGGCTAGAAGAAGCCGACATCATCTTGCTTGGGGTATCTCGAAGCGGTAAGACACCAACAAGCTTGTACATGGCGATGCAGTTTGGCTTACGCGTAGCAAACTACCCATTCATCCATGATGATTTAGCGCGCTTGAAGCTACTGCCTGAGTTTGAGATATACCGACACAAGCTGTTCGGTTTAACCATTGATGCAGAAAGGCTGACGGAAATCCGTGAGAACCGTTTAGCGGGCAGTGAATACGCGAGTGATTCGCAATGTTTGTATGAGCTACAAACGGTAGAGGCGATGTTCCGCCGAGAAGCGATACCTTACATCAACACGTCTTCATTATCGGTTGAAGAGATCTCGACACGAATCTTAGAGCGAACTGGTTTGAGAAGGCGCCTGTTGTAGTAACAAGATCTTGGTGTAACAAGAGCTTGGCGTAAAAAAAGGCTTAGTCAGATCGAAAGAATGGGCAGCTAAAAGAAAATCGAAGCTAGCAGGGCAGTACCTGAGAGCTTCGATTTTTTGTTTGTGCTAGCTGCAATCGCTCTAGCGAAGTAAAGAGAGCTTCAGAGTTTCGCTTTGCTTCTCTAACCAACGTTCTAGCGCTGGTGGCCATGTGATGCTTGGCTCTACGCAGAAACCGCGCAACATAGAGAAGTACACTGCTTGGTCGATAAGAGGCTGTGATGACTCACCATTCTCTAGATCCAGTAAGAGCTCGGCATCTTTCAGTAATGGGTTAATCAGTTGAACGAACTGAGGTGTCTTTTCTAAGAGCTCTTGAAAGTTAAAACCTTCAGTCTCTTTACTGGCACGCCAAGCTTCTTTGGCTCCTGGAGAGCGATATTCAGCCAAGTCGAGGTTACACCAGCGTGGGCGTCCAATCTGTTGAGTTAGCGGGAATGCGCGAGCTTGGAATACAGTAACTTGCTCTGATGGCACACGCTGCTCATCGCTTGATTTCAAATCCAAGAAGTACGCGATGATATCTAAGCTCTCAGCCATGATAGAACCGTCGTCTTTTTGTAACACAGGCACCATCTTTTTGCCGATCAAATCGATAAGGGTTTGGGCATCATCATAATCCACAGAAACAAGTTCGATGTTTAAGCCTAGAGATTGAGCGATGTAGGCTACTCGTGCGCAGAAAGGGCAGTGGTCGTAAATATAAAGCTTCATAGCTTCCTTTAGTTCAGGTAATTACAAATATAAGATGATGCTAATGTACCAGAAAGTCTTGCAAATACTAAGCTTCAATAGACGCTAAGTCTCAATAAACGTTAAGCACCAATAAACTGTAGGCATTAACAAACAACAAGTACTTGATGCAAATAGTCTTTGATTCATTCAATTGTCTGTTGGAGCTAGTTTTACTGCAATGAGTAAACTAATGGGAGGCTGGTAAGGGATTGTAGGTATAAAAAAGGCCCTGGCTGTTCACTCTAATGCAGAAGAGTGAAATCAGCCAAGGCCTCAATTTTGTTACCTTTAGCAGAGTGACTACTAAAAGAGCGGAGCGGTTAGACTATGCTTTTTTAAGGTCTTTTGCAGGGTAAGTAAGCGTCATTATTGCGCCTTCTACTGTTGTAACGTGAACGTAGCCGCCACCAGCACTTAGGCCAATTACTACCATTTCACCTAGCTCAACACCTTTTGTTGCTACAACGCGATCATCAACTGAAAACACTTTACACACCTTCAATAAATTAAATTAATACGATAGATATCGAACGCGGATTTAAACAGATGGTACCCCAATCGACTAATCCGGTTGTTTGTCGTAAAGATTAAATTTAGTTATGCATAAATCGGTATTTATTAAAAATCAGCTGGTTACCCTAGCAGTGATGTTATTTATCGGCTGGATAAACGACACCGACTTGCTGACGCATCTCTGTAATTAACTTTGCAACAGTTAAAGCGCGTTGTTGGGCGTGAGCTTGAGTTTCTTTATCACCCTCAATGCAGCTTACAAAGCCTTGTGCTTCATAACTCATTGAGTTCTCGCTTTGTGCTTGAGTGAGGTTTTCAATGCTGCCATCACGGTAGCGGATCTTAACATCAGTACATTCAGCGATGTGATCGATGATGATTGCTCCTTGCTCGCCTTGGATCTCGCTTGGTGCGTAAGAGTCGCTGACTTTGGAGTGAGCAAGCGTCACGTCAAACTCAGGATACTGGAAGATCGCACAACCATGCGCATCCACACCGGAATCAAGTAGCTTTGCAGAAGCCTGTGCATTTTTGGGTTTGCCAAATAGCGCGACTGTCGCGGCAACACAGTAGAAGCCAATATCGACTAATGAGCCGTTAGAAAAAGCAGGATTGAAGGTGTTTGGGTTCTCACCGTTTAGGTATTTTTGGTAGCGCGATGAATATTGGCAGTAATTGATGTGTGCCTTATGTACCTTGCCAATCTTTTCTAACCCAAGTTGAACTTGCTTAAAGTTCGGTAGGAATTGAGATTTATACGCCTCAAACAACACTACACCGTTTTGCTGAGCAACCTTAAACATTCGGGTTGCTTCATCAATATTCGATGCGACAGGCTTCTCACAGATGACATGCTTGCCGTTTTCCATCATGAAGATAGATTGCTCGCAATGCAGCGAGTTTGGTGAAGCGATGTACACGGCTTCAACAGTTTTGTCATTTGCCAATGCGTCGAGTGAATCATAAGTTGTTTCAACGTCAAATTCTTGAGCGAACTGTACCGCGCTGTCTAGGTTTCGAGAGTAAACCGCAGCAAGTTGCATCGATTGAGATTCGTGAGCAGCTTGAACAAACTTTTGTGTAATCCAATTGGTTCCAATTACAGCAAACTTAATCATAGTGGTATCCAGTTGTTAGCGTATTGATTCTGCAGAGATAGTAGCACTCAACGCCTAGCAATGTGCCCGAGATTTACGGAACAATTTCCCCAAATTTAGTACCTAATATTAATAATCAGCCTTCACTGAGCGTCTGGGTTGATCAGTGTAACGGTGCACAACTAAGCCATTTTTGCTAAGGTATTATGGAATTCAAATAAGGTAATAATATGCAAATCCGGACCGCCAAGGTAACTGATATTAGCTCGATCTTGGAGCTCTCTGAGCAGATAAACCGTCAACATCATCTAGGTGCGCCTATGGTGTTTGCACCAGTTTCACAGAGCCAGGCCGATAGTGAAGAGTATTGGTTAGGCTTAATGCTTGATCCGGTTGGTGCTTTCTTTGTTGCTGTTGATGATCAGCAGGTGATCGGCTTTTTAGCGGGGAAGGTAACGCAGAACAAAGGTGTCAGTTTCATTCAGTCTCACAAGGTGGCAAGAGTTAATACGATTGTGGTGAATGATCAGACTCAGAGCCAAGGTGTCGGTAGAGCATTAATGAAGTCATTCAATCAATGGGCGCAAGCGAGTGGCGCGATCGAACTTCGATTGGAAGTGATGGAGTTTAATCAGCAAGCTCAGGGTTTTTATGAGTCGTTGGGGATGGAAACCCAGTCACGAACCATGTCCATGCGTTTTGAGGAGCTCTAACGGTGCATCTGTTTTTGCCTTTATCACTGTGTTTACTGTTTGTGACTTCGAGTGTATACGCTGAGAAGGTTGTCGTTGAAAAGATCGTATCTGACGCGACGGCTATCGAAACTATCGTATTTGAATCGACATCTGCTCACTCTCAACGTGTCTCGACTTCTTCCTCTAGTTCAACCTCTTCAGTGAGCTCAAACTCCAAACATGTGATTGTAGTGGATAATGTTCTCAAAAGTGATTCTGGTGAACAAGTTGCTCAGCTATCTCAAGGTTCATCTAAACGTTCGCCTCAAAGTTCCTCTCGACAGTTTTACAACGTACCGGATATCGATTCTGAGGTAGATTCGTTGTCGCAAGTGGTCACCTTGGTCAAAGTCGATAAATCGAAACGTAGGATGTATCTGCTTAAAGGCGAAAAGGTGATTCAGGAGTTTCGTATTGCGCTAGGCAAACAACCGAAAGGGCATAAACGCTTTGAAGGGGACAACCGAACGCCGGAAGGGACATACCAGCTCGATTATGTGATGGAAGAGTCGGACTTTTATCGCTCAGTACATATTAACTATCCGCAACCTTCAGATATGCAATGGGCAGAGCAAAATGATGTTGATCCTGGGGGGAACATCAAGATCCACGGTATCAAAAATGGTGAGCGTCGTTCGCCTAGTTTTATTCAAAGCTTTGATTGGACGGATGGCTGTATCGCATTAACCAATCAAGATATGGATGAATTTCTCCAACTTGTAAAAATGGGTACCCCTATCCATATCGAATGGTAGGTATCGGTACCCAATTTTCCTGAACAGCACCGCTAGAGCCAGTTACAGCAAGACTCGACCTGCACTGAATATCGCAATCACGATGAGCAGGGCAATGGTGACTGGTTTGAACTTCGCTCCGCCAAATCTCTCGAACAGTTTAGAACCGACATAGCCGCCAAACATGCTACTTGGTAGGAGTGCTAGAGTAAGCCAGACCACATCACGGTCGACTAACCCCGCGATAGATGCCGATACAAACGCACTGGAATCTGCCAACACAAAGAACGCAATCAGGCCTGCTCTGGCAATGTGGGGTGCGACTGGGCTTGCCAATGCATGCGTGCCAATCGGAGGCCCTGACATTGAAGCCGCGCCGTTCATTACACCCGCAAGGCTGCCCAGAATATAGGGAGCAAATCTAGGTTCACTTTTGTACTGGAACCCTTTGTAGATCATAAGTGCAGACGCAAAAATGAAGGCACTAATGATCAAAATTATTGTATCTTGGCTAACAGACTTGAGCAGAAGTAAGCCGACCGGAGTGAAGGCTAGACAAGGGATAAACACCTTTGAAACCCAGCGCCAATTGACGTGTTTTCGAACCTTCGGTAGCAATTGGATATTGCCCAATAGGTCGATAAGCATGAAAACAGGAACCAGTTCGATAACGGGCACGAATAACGCACTCAACGGCAATGCCACTAAAGTGAAACCGAAACCTGAGAAGCCACGAACAATAGCGGCGAAAATGAAGATTGCCCCCAAAATTGGGAAGATTGGACTAAAAATGAGATCCATAAATTAAGTAACCAATGAAGCTGTCTAAATAGAGCGAGCTAATGAAACCAAGTGAGTAGCGGAATGTACTCCTACTCACTTGTGTTTGCTACCTAATTTTAAGGTTTCCCGAGAGTTAATTTTAAAGTCTCTCGAGGCTGTTTTTGCAGTATTCGCGTGCTCAATTTATAGCGCTAAATTGATTCGGAAAATCAGTGAATACGGCATCGACTTCTGAGATGAGTTTGAAGTGAGATGGATCGTTGACGGTGTAGCACCATGTTTGAATGTTTGCTTCACTGAGCGTATTGAGATCGCTCTGATTTACATGCTCATAGTTCATGTGGCAACTGAATGCTTTAACCTCATTAATGAGCATAAGATCAGCTTGAGTCAGTTGCTCTGTGATCACACCGACGCGGTATCTCGGTAAGTGGCGAGCCATTTCAGCAACCACTTGATGGCTGAAGCTCGATAGTAAGACTTTATCGGTGTCCAAATTTGAGCGAATCAACTCTTCGTGCAGTAAATCAACGACATGAGGAGCTTGATGTCGGCTGTCGACTTTGATTTCGAGGTTGACGCTGAGATCATGTTGCTCAACAAGTGCAAGTAACTCTTCTAGCGTTAGTATTTTTTCTCCCGCGAACTGTTCAGATTTCCAACTTCCAAAATCAAGCTGACGCAGCTCTGCAAGAGTATGCTCGTCGACACGACCCTTGCCATCGCTGCAGCGCTCAAGGGTGTGGTCGTGACAAACCACAAGTTGATCATCCTGAGTCGGTTGAATATCTACTTCAATCCATTTCAAGCCGAGTTTAGCGGCTTGTTCAATGCTTGCTTTGGTGTTTTCTGGGTGAGTGCCTGCTACACCTCGATGACCTACGATGATAGACGACATAATTAATCCTTCTTGAATGCGCATCGTAAATAGTTATTAAATATCACTTTTCTCTTTTACGCTAGATTAATCGTTATATTGATTTGTCTAGAGGTTACTCTGCAAATTGAAGGTGTGCTCTAGTGGCACTGTTTTCGTTGTCCACATTAATGAAAAACCTCTCAATCGAGAGGTTTTAAAGTTCCGGTGTTAAAGACCAATATTTAGTGTGCGATATCGAGTTGGTTGTCTTTCACGCCGTTAATACGGAACCAACCTGCGATACTGAATCGCTCTGTGTTTGTCGGCAGTACCTCGTGTGGGAACTGTTCAGACAAGAACACAAATAGACGACCTGACTTTGGTGGAATGGTCGCGATATGGTTGTCTTTCAGATCGTAAACCACAAGCTCACCTGCGTCTTCTTCTGTCCACTCGTCATTCATGTAGAACACGGTAGTCAGACGGCGGTTCTCATTGCCTTTGAAGCAGTCTAAGTGCTTTTGGTAGAAATCACCTTTTTCGTATTTAGCAAAGTGCGCTTCGTACTCGAACAGACCCAAAAAGAACGCTTGGTTTGCCGCTAAACGAATTTGTTCCATCTTGTCTAGGAACAGAGAAGCTGGCTCGCCCATGTCGCGGCGTACCCACTGAATTTTGTCACTACGAATGGTCGACTCTCGTGTTACTTCATCGTTACGGCCAATCCTAGCCTTTTTCCAGTTCTCTGGAATGCAATCCCTTAATGCCACCACTTCTTCATGCGTTAAGAAGTCATCCCAAACAAAGTAACCTTGGGTAGAAAGAGCATCGATTAGTTGGTTCATGTATAGCACTCAGACAATAAATTAGAGGCGCATATATAGTCCGAATAACTCAGGGCAACAAATCACATGTTTTGTCGTCACGATAAATGGTGTTGGCAGCTTGAATCGTAAGGTTTATAGAGCAAGGTTTACGGCAATGCGGCATTCGATAATGGTGAAAACTACCGGATGAAATAGATGAGTATTTTCGGAATGTGCTTCCATTGTTCTGAGTTGAATTGGATTTTAGTAACGTTGTGGATACCAATAGAAATCTTGATTGGAGCTCTCTATCTTGTTTGAGATTGTTACTTTTAACAAAATGATCACAATTGGCTGTAAGTTTGCTATGGTGTAGGTCTGACCAGTTGGTTTATCGCAAGGAGTGGGTTTGCAGCTGCATACCATTAAAGGCTACATCCAAGATATGTACTTGGTGGAGTATCCTGACAAATTACTGTTGCTCGATGGTGCATGTCGAGCCGACATCCCGCATTTGAAGACTTTCATTGAAACTGAGCTTATGCGTGATTTTTCTGATCTACACACGGTGGTGGTGACGCATATGCACCCAGACCATGCAGGCGCTGCGCATGCACTCAGAAAACTGACTAATTGTTATTTGGTGGCAGCAAACCGAGACAAAGATTGGTATCACGGCATTGATGGTATTTTGATGCACTTGACTGATCTAGCCTTAGCAAGATGGATGGCGAACCGTTTAGGAAGAGCCAAAGCGAACTTGTGGTATTCAAGAAAGTTGAAACCGGACTATAAGCTGTCGGATGGGGATAGTATTCCGGGGTTTGATGATTGGTTGGTTCTAGAAACGCCGGGTCATACCGACAGAGATCTTTCTGTCTATTGCCCATCACATAGCGTTGCTTATGTGGCTGATTTAATGGTCGAGGTTAAGAAGAAGCTGATTCCGCCTTTCCCTATCTTTCACCCTAACAAGTACCGAGAGTCAGTATCTCGTATCTATGACATGCAGCTGGATACTTTGCTAGTGGCGCATGGAGGACAAGTCGATTTTAGTGAGACAGCCTTTGAACACTTATTGATGAGCGCCCCAAGAAGACCTGTGACGCATTGGCGGGTAACCAAAATCAAAGCTAAGAAACTGCTGTTATCGATTTGGCGTTTTGGTTTGCAGTCTCATGGTAAATCCAAGAAATAGATAAGCCAAAGTAAAAAGCAGAAACTAGAAATTAAAGAATAGAACGCAATAAGGCCAGTCATGAGACTGGCCTTATATCGTTGTGACTAGCTTTAGTTATAACCTGTGGAGCGGTTACGATGACTCTGATTAGTGAGTCAGCAGGAATTCACCCGCTGGGTCAACAATCACTTTGTCACTCATGCCTTGACGACCAAGCAACATCATATAAGTCATATCTTGACGGTTGCTTAGCGTGATATCGATAGGCCATTCCTGACCGCCGATTTTTAGCATGGTTTCAATCACACAACGGTGTTCAACTTCGCCGTTAGATGATTTGATTTTCTTGCTTGTTTTCAGTTTCGCCTTGCAGCGCACTGTCTCTTCTAGGTGGTAAACGTCTGGGTGAAGATCGAATTCAACGAAGTTCTCACCGTCTGTTTTTACACATAGTAGATTGTCTACGTGTAGAGAAGAGGTTTTAGCTCCTGTATCAACACGTGTATGTAGTCCAGTTATCCCTAACTCTGGTAAGCAAAGTGCTTCAGTATTCCCTATGATCATTTTATTGTTCATGTTATTTCCAATCATGAGTTAACGGCGTTAAATCAGCCTTTGCCACGAGTACGGTTAGCGTTTGGTTTTGCATTTTTTTCGATGAATTCGAAAATCATGTCTGCTACATCTTTACCAGTCGCTTTCTCAATACCTTCTAGGCCAGGAGAAGAGTTAACTTCCATTACAACAGGGCCATTCTTAGATTGTAGAATATCAACACCACATAGGTTTAAACCCATGATTTTCGCAGCATTGATTGCTGTAGCGCGCTCTTCTTTGGTTAGTTTAACCAGTTGAGCTGTACCGCCACGGTGCAGGTTAGAGCGGAATTCACCCTCACCAGCTTGACGCTTCATTGCCGCGATTACTTTGTTACCAACAACAAAACAACGGATGTCTGCGCCATTTGCTTCTTCAATGAACTCTTGAACCAAGATGTTCGCTTTTAGGCCCATGAATGCTTCGATAACGCTTTCTGCTGCTTTATTTGTTTCAGCTAAAACCACGCCGATACCTTGAGTACCTTCAAGAAGCTTGATAACCAGTGGTGCGCCACCAACGTTTTTGATCAAGTCTTGAATCTTGTCTGGGCGGCTAGCGAAACCTGTTTTTGGTAAGCCAATACCTTTACGAGACAACAGTTGTAGTGAGCGCAGTTTGTCGCGAGAACGACTGATTGCTACTGACTCATTGATACAAAAAGTGCCCATCATTTCGAATTGGCGAACAACCGCAGTTCCGTAAAAGGTAATGGAAGCGCCAATACGTGGAATAACAGCATCGTATTGAGGTAGCTCTTCACCCATGTAGCGAATCTTCGGATTGTTACTCGCGATATCTATATCACAGTGCAGCGTGTCGATAACATCGACCTGGTGACCACGTGCCTCTCCAGCCGCTTTTAAGCGAGAAGTAGAGTATAGGTTTTCGTTGCGAGAAAGAATTGCGATACGCATGGCGTTTCCTTAGTTAATACCTGATTGGTAACTGCAAATAAATTAGTTGTTAGCTGAGCTTTCAGTTTTTCTGAGGCTCTTTGCTTGCTTCGGGGCGAACCTTAAGGCTTTTCGTTTAACTAAGAAAACGAATTAAATTTGTCGAGTCGATAATAGAAATTTATCGAATGCGTGAGCGATTGGTACAGCTGGGTTGAGAGGGGATTTGGAATGGAAAAGCGAGTTGAGACCTAACTCATATCGGGGGTAGGAGCATATTAGGTTGTACTCAACTCGCGTTAACTCGGTGCTTAAAAGTGTACTAATAACGCCAGTTACATAGCTCTATAAGTGTTCGTAGTGCTTCTCTTTCGAGCTTGCTACAGGTGCTTTTTAGCTTATTAAGATAGTATTTTCTCATGATGATTACTTCTCTTGTCTTGGGCTTTGGTAGGAACTCAAAGTTCCTTGCTGACCCATTAATTATGGTTATTTAATAGGAAGTAATAAACAGATGATTTTTTAGATGATTGTTCCTGTTTTTGTCTTTTATCGTCACTTAAAGACAAATGTGTTTTATAATCGGCTTTATGAGGAAGGATTGTTTCTAAAAGGTTCATTATTTGTCTGATCTAAACATGATGCGTTACTACACTCGGCTGGATTTATTTGAGCCTAACATCTCACACTCGGTGACTTTAACTGAGGTCGCAGACAAGCTGTTTACCAGTTTGCGTCATGCACGAACCTTACTCGGCAAGATGCATCAAGCTGAATGGGTGGTGTGGGAGCCAAAAGTCGGAAGGAATCAACGTTCTAACCTGACATTGCGCTTTAGTAATCAACAATTGACGCAACATGTTGCCAGCAAGCTGATAGAGCAGGGCAAGTACGAAAAAGCACTCTCTATTTTGGATAATGACCGCTCAGTGTTTGGCTCTCTTCTCCAAGAAACATCCGGTGCGACGATGCGCGAAGGGTTACTGCACGTCCAATTAACCTACAAACGTAAGTTCGAAGATCTGTTCCCGCATCATATTCACCGCAGTAGTGAACGATTTTTGATCAGGCAAGTGTTCAGTTGTTTAGTGACTTGCAATGGCAAAGGCGAGCTGAAGCCTGAGCTGGCACATCATTGGCAATATGATGCTGAAAAGCTAGTTTGGACTTTCTATCTGCGCCCGGGACTTACTTTCCATGACGGGCAGCTTGTGGATGCTAAGCAATTAGTTTCGATGTTTTCTGCGTTGCAAACTTTACCTTTCTATCAGACAGAGCTCGCCCATGTCGCTTCGGTTTACAGTGAACAACCATTGAGGGTCAGCTTCCAACTCACCAAGGCAGATACCGGCTTTGCTGGTTTGCTTGCTGGCGTTAAGTATTCAATTCAACCTGCTGCCCAAGTGACCCGTGAGCCATCGCCATTAAATTCGGTATCTCATGCTGTTATTGGAACAGGGCCCTTCAAAGTGGTTGAGACCAATAATGAACGTATCAAACTCGCCGCATTTGAACATTATTATGGTTGCCGCTCTTTAACCGATGAGGTGACCATCTGGCAGTTTGAGGAATCAATGACGGGCACTGCTCGCTTCGATGGCAGCCAAATGCAGGTATCGCCTTATGAAGATTCATCTTGCTTCCATCAGTTAGGGAAAAGCGATGCGGAACTTGTTTCTGCAGATACAGACGGCCTTCGTAGCCGAGTCGAGGATGGGTGTCTGTTTATCCTATTCAATCAGAACTCAGCGGCCAGTTTACTAAATAATGAGCAGCGCAAATACCTTTCAGAACTGACCAACCCACAAGCGATCTTGTCTCAGTTGGAACATAACAAGGGTCTGTTTAGTGTCTCTTTAGCTCAAAATATACTGCCAAGTTGGAAGAAATTGTATCGAACGCCTTCGAAAGATGCACAACTGCCACAAAAGATGAGTATTGCGGTTTATGACTATTATGCGTTGTATCGATGTGCGGTTTGCGTATCCGACATACTCAAACGATATGGTGTGGAAGTTGAGGTGAACACCTACAGTTTTCGAGAGTTGGCGGAGCTCTCTCAGAGTGGCGAGTTAAAGGAGGACTTGGTGCTGTGTAACTTGAATCTCGATGATAATGCCCCGTCTTCGCTGTTCTCTTGGATGATGAACGATCCTGTTTTGCATTCTGCTTTAGGAGAGATGAACAGTGATTGGCTCAAGCAGCGTTTGGATAGTCATAAAGCATCCGTTGAACTGCCTAATTACTTGGCAGAGTTAGAACCGATCGCGTCTACTCTGATCTCAGATTATTGGTTAGTGCCTATGTTTCATCACTTGCAGACCGTTCGTTTCCAAGGGATTCTGAAAAACGTGGCCATCACTAACTGGGGATGGCCAGATTTCAAGAATGTATGGTCTGCTGATTAATGCTTACCGAGTAGGATAAAGCGTTTTCAAAGTCGATTTTGGCATGCTTATATCTAGGTAAAACCAAATTCTACAAAAAACGCCACCGATTATTCGATTCGGTGGCGTTTTTTCGTTTTATTTTTAAGATCAGCTCTCTAAGTTCTGCGCCATTTTCTTTGCAATTTTCCTGAATTGCTCTAACTCATCTTCGGCCATGCCTTTGGTCATTCTCTTCAACATGTCTCGGTCTAGATCCGAAACCTTACTCATGACCTCTTGACCCTTATCGGTCAGAATCAATAACTGGCTGCGCTTGTCTTCTGGATTTGGAGACTTTTTCACAAGCTCTTGATTGATCAATGCATTAACTAATCTCGTGACCTGCGCTTTATCGCGGTTTAAGTAGTGCGCGATATCGATAGCCGTACATGGAGATTTCTTAGTAATGATCTTCATGACACGAATGTTCATGGGTGCGATCTCAGAATCCAAGCTCTCAATCTGTTCACTCATTTGACGTTTCAAAGAGTGTACTAAACGAAAGATAGACTCTAACGATGTGTTATCAGACATAAACGATCCTTAGAATATAGTTGACACTATCAACCATTGTATTTATAGTTGATATTATCAACTTAATTGTTCGTGAATTCAAGTTAGGAGACAGTAATGACGATGCAAACAATCACAGGCAAACACAATCACTACCGTATCACTATCGAAGAAGTGAACATCAAGGAAGATCGTGAACTGCAAACCATGCAGTTTGAAATTGAAGATCGAGAAAACATGTTCGCGATTGTAGATAAGCTCAAGCAGGACAGTGGCTTAGATGAGCAATCCGCAACGAGACTAGGTGTAAGTATTCGCTTGCTGGGACCGTTGATGATGCAAGATAGAAAGCACCCTCTGTTTGTAGATTTCATGCCTCACTTCAGAAACTTCATGCAAAATCTTAAGAAGACGCTGAAAGGCGCGTAGCGCTTGTCCGGCAATGACATATTCAAAAAGCCAGCAAACTGATCATCAGGTACTGGCTTTTCTTTTAATATATTGACTTAGCGGTATGTGTTCACTTGCGGGACATGTGACAATAGGCCTTTGAACACTTTATGGTGCAACCATCGCATGAGTGATGCCATTGCCCGAGCCTATTTCTAATCGTTCTAAATTAAACGGTATATTATGACAAGTGTATTTGAGCAGGCGGCTAAAGAGTTGTTAAGCCGTCGCACAGCGGGAATTAAAGCGCCAAGATTAATCGAACAATATCGCCCAACCAGTTTAGATGATGCGTTAGCCATTCAAGAATCCATGATTGAAATTCGCGCAGATAGAGTGGGGGGCTGGAAGTGTCTGTTACCTCTGGCAGAAAACAAATTTATTGTAGCGCCTATTTTCGCTGACAACGTTCAGCAAGGTGAAGTTTGTGAACTGTTCGCAGATACAGGCTCAGTGCCAGGTAAAGAGGTAGCCCGAGTAGAACCAGAAATCGCTTTTGTACTGACTAAGTCTTTGCCTGCGAACTCAAATGGTTACAGCGAAGCACAAATCAATGATGCCATTGGCTCTTGCCATATGGCACTTGAGTTAATTCAATCTCGCTTTGCTGATGACAGTGGTGCAGAGTTTTACGAAGTTTTAGCCGATTGCTTGGCAAACCAAGGTCTGTTTCTTGGTCCTGAAATAGAGAAAGATAAAGCGTTTGCTGCTGCCAAGGTCGAAGTGGCTATAACTCAAGCTGGAAAAGTTCAGGCATTTTCTGGTACTCACCCTAACGCATTAGCTCAAAATCCCGTTTACTGGTTGATCGATACCATGACCAAGCGTGGAGTCAGTTTTGAAGCGGGCGAGGCGATCATTACAGGGTCTTACTGTGGTGTGGTTGAGGTTGGCTTCGACGAGCTAACAACCGTTGCTTATGATGGTATCGGAGAGTACCAAGTGACTTTCACTCAAAAGCGCTAAGTTATTTACAAGCTCTATTGATTAAGAAAGCTGTTCTCTACAACCCTGCTTTTCGCACAGGTGATTGGTTCTCGAAAGGCTATTTACTGGTGAGTAAATAGCCTTTCTATTATGTGATGTTCAATAGAGTTCGTATTACTTTGCATTATATTGGGCGTTTAGACGTCTAGACGTTGACAAGTCCTAAGTGTGACATTAGTCTGCTCTCCTTCCTGTTCTATAGTGTTGTCGTTCCATGTCCAATTCAAAAAATTCTAATGCGGTTATTGCTCCTTCGGCAGTGGCGCTTATCCCTCTGATCGTGTTCCTAGCGCTGTTTATTGGCGTAGGTACGTACCTGTCGTTGCAAGGTGTCGATTTTGCTTTCTATCAGCTTCCAGCTCCGATTGCGGCTTTACCTGCTGTGATGTTGGCGCTGTTGTTGAGCAAAGATAAATTGAACCGTGCTATCGAACAGTTCTTGAGTGGAGTAGGTCACAAAGACATTATCGCAATGTGTATGATCTACCTATTGGCAGGTGCTTTTGCAGCCGTTGCTAAAGCTTCTGGTGGTGTGGATGCGACGGTAAACCTTGGGTTATCGGCGATCCCGACGAGCATGATACTACCGGGTATCTTCCTAATTTCTGCTTTCATCGCAACAGCAATGGGTACTTCGATGGGCACCATCGCGGCGGTAGCGCCTGTTGCACTGGGCATTGCGGATTCTGCTGGCATGAGCATTCCACTGACAGCGGGTGTTGTTTTAAGTGGCGCAATGTTTGGTGACAACCTTTCTATCATCTCTGATACCACGATTGCTGCAACACGCTCGCAAGGCTGTGAGATGAGAGACAAGTTCAAAGAAAATATCCGTATCGCACTTCCTGCTGCACTGATCGCGATTGTTATCTTTGCTTTTAACAGCACTGTAACTCAAGTGCCTGAAACGGGTCCTATTGAGTGGCTTAAAGTACTGCCTTACATCACTATCCTGATTCTTGCGGTATCAGGTATGAATGTGTTCGTTGTGCTAACAATCGGTATCTTATTGGCGGGTGGCGTTAGCTTAGGTTCAGTCGAGAACTACGGTTTAACGGATTACGCGCAAGACATCTACGCAGGCTTTGGCAACATGCAGGAAATTTTCTTATTGTCGATGCTGATTGGTGGTTTGAGTGAACTGATGCGTCGCCAAGGCGGTCTGGCATTCTTGACTAACTTAGTCAGTAGCATGATTCGTGCATTTGGCTCTTCACACTCTAAGCAAGCGAATGGCCGCGCAAGTGAACTGGGTATTGCTGGTTTGGTGTCTATGGTGAACATGTGCACGGCAAATAACACAGTAGCGATTATTGTTTCAGGTAGTGTGGCTCGCCAATTAGCGGAAGAGAACGATGTATCTCCGCGCCGTTCGGCAAGCTTATTGGATATCTTCTCTTGTGTGATTCAAGGCGTGCTGCCATACGGTGCTCAGGTATTGCTACTAGGTTCGGTATTCAATTTATCGCCACTAGAGATCGTGTCTAACTCGTACTACTGTTTTGCACTTGCTATCGTGGCTGTTGTTGCTGTGTTTATCAAACACCCAGCACGCCAAGTGGCTCAAGCTTAGTAAAAATAGATTTTAATGAGAAGGCGCCGTAATCGGCGCCTTTTTTGTATCTACAAGAATTGTTCAGAAGCTGGCTTTTGATTTTGAGCTTTATTTAAGCAGGCTCTCAAGCTCGTTTGCTGTCGCGACATTGCAATAACCAAAGCTCAGTGCAGCCATGAATGCGGCGTGGACATGCGCTGCTGGAACCTTAACGCCATTGAACTCCATGTCTAAGGTTGTGCAAGCATCATGCGCTACGTGGCACTCATAGCCTAAATCGGTTGCTGCGCGGGTCACTGCGTCAATACACATGTGGCTCATCGCGCCAACAATGATCAACCTTTCAACGCCTTGTTCCTTCAATACTTTGTCCAGTTCTGTATCTCTAAAGCTATTTATTTGATGCTTTACGATGACTGGCTCACCTTCTCGCGGAGTCACGCTGCTGTGGATTTGAGCACCGTCTGATTCTGGCAAGAAGAACGGAGCATCATTCGTCGGAAACTCATGACGTACATGAACCACAGGAAGTTGCTTGTCTCTGAAAGCTGATAATAACTGTGCACCTTTTTCGGCTGCTTTTTCTGTTTCAGATAGCGGCCATTTTGCACCTTCGTATGAAGGGAAATAGTCATTTTGAAAGTCGATAAGTAGTAGGGCTGTGTTCTTCATAGTCTATACCTTTGTATTTAGTGTGTTGCGGTGTAGGGATATTATGACTACCCTGTGTTTTTTAACGCACGTCAAAAATGACAGACTATATGGCAATAGTGACAAAATCAGTGAAGGTCGAAATCATCGATTACCCAGGGTCTCTGCAGAGCGCTGTGTTTGGAGTAAAAGAGTTCCTTCAGATGGCGAACAGCCTTGATTCTGGCAATAAAGCGGTTCAGTTTCAGGTTGAGATTAAGCCTTATGGCGACTTATCGGTATCATCGGCTAATTCAGGTGAAGAGTCTAAAGCCGATATCATTTTATTACCGCCCAACCTAGATGGCAGTTACTACCTAGACCGTGATGATCGGCTAACAGATTACCTGATTGACTCTCATCAAAAGGGTTCAATATTGTGCTCAGCGTGCGCAGGCGTGTTCATTCTCGCTCAAACAGGATTGTTGGAAGGGCGAACCGTCACAACGCACTGGCAAGCTCAACAGTTGTTTTCGGAGCTACATACTGGAATCGAAGTGGATATCGATAAAATCTTGATCGATGACGATGACATCATTACCGCTGGTGGTTTGATGTCGTGGATGGATTTGGCTCTGTTTATCCTGACTAAATACACAACGCCGACTAATACACGTAATTTGGGTAAGTATCTGGTGTTGGATACGGGGTTGAGAGAGCAGCGCTACTACCAAAGTTTTGTGCCTAACTACGCTCATGGGAATGACAAGATTGTCTCTGTGCAGCGCTTTATTCAAAAAAATCACCATCTTCCTTTGACACTCGATCAATTGGCGGAAGAAGCCTTCATGACGCGAAGAACCTTCATTCGACAATTTACTAAAGCGACGACCTTGACTCCGATTAACTATATTCAACATGTGCGTGTTCAAAGCGCGTGCGAGCTACTGGAAAGTTCTCACAAACCAGTAGAACAAATCAGCTACTTAGTTGGGTATGAAGACGTTAACAGCTTCCGAAAAGTCTTTATGAAAATCATTGGTTTAACACCATCAAGGTTTCGAGCTAGATTTTTATCAGAGGAATGATTTACCATAGATTGATATTCAATATATATCACTGGTTCGCTCAGTGACTTCGCTAATGAAGTGCTGAAGGGGAAGTGACCTTTTCTCGAACCTAAACGGACTGTTGATGCTTGCCATTCCTTTACCATTTGTCGCGGCGCTGTTGTTATTGATGACAGGTGGGCTGCTTCGATGCCGTTACCCACAAACCAGTCAAAAGCCATTTTGGTTTATCATTCTGTGCGCGTTGATGGTGACGGTAGTGGGCCTTCGGTGGACGTTTGATATTGCGTTGTTTCGCTTCTTACAACCCATTTTTGGTGCCTGTGTTCCTGTGGCGGCTTGGTTATGCTTTGCAGGAGCTCATCGAAGTCAATCCAGTACACATTTGCATTGGCTAGGCCCGATTGCTGTTTTAGTTGGCTCACTTTTCTATGCGCATCTCTGGGCGGGAACTCTTGATGTATTGCTGATCTTTCTCTATCTCGGGTATGGTAGCTTGCTGCTGAAGTCGTCGCTGCGCGTGCCGGAACAAGTGCGGCTGACCGATGTATCGAAAGTGCTGGCTGCTGAAAGAGTTGCAGGTGTAATGCTACTATTTTCCGCCTTAGTCGACGGTGTGCTCTTTTACGATATCTTGCTGTTGGATGCGCAGCACACCCACCTGATTTTATCGCTAAGCTACCTTGTCCTTATTCCCGCCATTGTGTCCGCTGTGATGGTGGTCAGTATGAGCACGCCTGACGAAGAAAAAACCAAGCAGGTTCAGGATTTATCTTCCATGTCACAACGCTCTCCAGAAGAAGTCGACACATCGACTACACTAGCGAGCAGCCTAGATGAAGACCAAGCAGAAGAAACCGCGCAGATCATGGTTAAGTTCGATGCATTAATGAGGGAGCATCAATTATTTAAGGATCCTGATCTGTCTCTCAATCGCTTGGCACGAAAGCTAGGCATCCCAGCTCGCAAGATATCGTCAGCGGTTAACCAAACTCATAATGAGAACATTTCAAAGGTGATTAACGCCTATCGAATTGAGCACGCTAAGACTCTCCTGATGCAAAGTGATGAAGCGATAACTGATATCTTCCTTAGTTCAGGCTTTCAGACCAAGTCCAATTTCAATCGCGAGTTTTCAAGGATAACTGGGCAAACTCCGAGTGAGTATCGAAGTTCGCCGCAAGTGTTAGATTGAGTGTGTTTGCTTTCTGTTTATCAATTCAGAAAGCTAACGATGTCGTTTAAGATCAATTGATGTAGCTGGTCGCGTGATATACCGACGCCATCTTTACAAATAATGCCATCACCTGGCACTTCTTCTTCAAGCATTGGTACTGCCCCAGGTTTGCAGCTTTGAATAAAGCTGAAATGGGTAGCGCTTTCATAGACCTTATAGCGCCTTAAATTAAGAGGCATGTGCTCAGCAATATAGCCAGACTCTAATGCCTGAGGTAGATCCCCAATATCAATCCCAGCCCCCAATATTAAGGTTGGCACTGTAACGTCATTTAAGCTGCCGACTGAGAAGCTGCGAGCAAGCCCTAGATCAAGGCTAACTACACGTTGAATTCGAGGGTCTGAAAGGTCTTTATTGCTTGGCTCTTGGGCTTGGACTTTGGATAGCCCTAACTCCACAGCGAGTCCACAAATTCGTGGGTTCGGGTATACCAAACAATTGGCTTCAAAGGTTGATCTATCCAATCTCGCGCCCGCTAATTGCATTACAGTCCAGCCACCTAGAGAGTGTCCGATTGCGGTAACATTTTCAGCGTTAGCAAATTGCTTCCACGGGGTTTCGGATAACAAGTAGTCCAGAATGCGTGACATATCTTGTGGTCTCTCCCACCATTTCGCCGCTTGCTTCGGGGATTGGTCGAAAGAAGTGGTTCCCGGATGGTCAGTGGTCGCTACGATGTAGCCACGACTCGCCAGTTCGGTCGCCAACCAATTTTGGTTTCGCCAGTTTCCTCGGTAGCCGTGTGATAGCAGTACTACTGGAAAAGTGCCGGATTGAATCTCTCCATCTTTGATGACTTGCGTACCGATGAAGGCTGGATTATCGGCAATCAAGGTTGTGTCTGACGTATCTTGTGTGGGATACCAAATGGCAGTGTTTAGCGGGCGATTAGGATCGTCAGTTAAGGTGACTTGAGTGAATCCGACATCGGAAGCGATGGCAGAAGTACAAAAGGAAAGCAGGGGTGCGAACAGTAAATGTGCCCATTTCATGAGGTTTACTCCAATTGAGGGAATTGGAGCCAATATGCGCTAAAGCCAGTGAGGGCGAGACCTCAAACACGATCGAGGACGCCCTAAATCGTGTTGGAGTACAAACTTAGCTATTTTGGATGTGCCTAATTCAGCTTCTTAGTCACATACTCTTTGTTTCTGACCATCAGCCACATCAAGCCGCCTAGGATTCCCACCGATAATTGAATAAAGCCTAGGTTTTCAATTAACGAATCTGGGCGGATTGAAACCAAAACCATACCAAGTGAACCACAAATCATGCTAAAGAACTGAATCAATGCGACGGCAGAACCTGTGTCATGGTCTTGCTGGTTCAACATTAAGTTGGTGCCAGGTACTCGCATGATGATAACCATCAACGTCGCTGGTGCTGCGATAAACATAAAGAACCAAGGTGACAAACCACCGACTGTCAGCGTAAAGATTCCGGCAATCGCCAGCAGGGAAAAACACGCTGAAATCACTTTTTGAACCGACACTCGGTAGGACAACTTCATATAAAGCGTTGGCCCAAATGAGGCGCACAATGCGTTGAATGCGAAAGCGTAACTGAACTGTTGTTCGGTCAATCCGAAGTCATTGATGTAGATATATGAACCTGCGGCAAGAAAGCCCATTAGCGCCATTGGTGTGATAGAAAAAATAACCAGTAGCTTTATGAATGAGCGGTTTTTCATGACCACGGCCAGTCTTCCCCATGACCGGAAAATAGAGCCTTGGTATTTGCTTTCAAGCGTCTCTCGGTAGCAAAGCGCCAGTACTGATGCGAATGCACCAAAAATAGCGAGAGTGACGAACATCATTCGCCAAGACGCTATTTTCAGCAGGAAAGCACCAAATACAGGCGCAACCATCGGTGCGATGATCACCAACGACATGATAGTTGCCATGATCTTTTCACGTTCTCGGCCGTCATAAAGGTCTTTCACAATGGCGGTTGCGATAACGGTGATGGCACTGCCCGCAAAGGCTTGGAATATACGAGCACCAATCAACTGCTCGATGCTATTGGTCATAGCACATAAGACGCTCGCCACCATATAGCTTGCGATGCCAATGAGTAGAATCGGCTTACGCCCGAACTTTTCGCTGAGTGGTCCCCAGAACAACAGGCCAACCGCATAGGTCACGAAGTAGCTGCTCAGGGTTAGGTTGACCATCGATTGGTCGGTATTGAACACCTCAACCATTTGCGGAAGGGCTGGCAAATACAGGTCGATGGTCAATGGAGGAAACGCACTGATGATGACGAGGAAAAATAGCATACCGGTCTTACCCAGTATTGGTTGTGGTTTCTTCAAGGTATTCCCCGCTATCCAATAAAGGTTTTTTAATGGATGTGATGTTGGCTTTCAGAAGGTTTAAGACACGCTAGACATGAAGGATGGATTCGCTCAAGAACTTGGCGGAAAATCTCTAATGGTTTGTCTTGGTACTTATTGTATTACAAAATATTATCACTCTTATAGTGAACGAGTTCAACCTGTTAGTGGCTAGGCTGGATTGCAATGATGATTGATAGGTTGTAATGCGGATCGATAGTTTGTAATGCTCATCGAAAGCTTGTAGTAGCTGTGAGCTAGCTGGTTATCTTTTCTTTGGGCGCTTTTCTACCAAGCCGTTGCGCTCTAGGCCGCGTCTAACACTACTGCATAGCTTACCAAAACGGCGTAATTCTTCGAAATTAGGGCCTTGGCCGATTGAAATACTGTGTTCCCAGTACATCAATTCACTGTCGACCATCTCCAATAATTTCTTAGAGCAACCAGAGCAGTTTCCTTTCGGTCCACAGATAAACGTCTCCGACTCGTAAAGAGGGAGTTCGTTTTTAACTTCTTCAATTAGATTGAGCATTGCCGAGTTTAAGTCTGGCTTTTTGTCTGTGAGTGGTTTCAAGCTTAGTGCTTGCGAAGCGATCACGGAAGAAGTCGTTGTGTTGGGTTGTATATTCAAAGCAGCTGATGACATATCAAAGGCCTCAAGGAAAGAAGAAGAGGCGAATGCTACTCGTCATAAGAAAGTGAACTTTGATGTAGTGCAATAAGCGTGGAGAATTATCCGAAAGGGGTAGGGGAAAGAGGGAGGCAGAGTCACAAATGGTTTGTGACTCTGGTTTATCCCCTAGGCTTAACGCTTAGAACTCAGCGTCGAACTGGAACTCCATCCACTCTTTGGTGACTGGGTGGTGTAGTGCTAGCCTTTCTGCGTGTAAGTGCAGTCGGTCGGCTTTGTTGCCGTATAAGCCGTCACCCAAGATAGGCATATCTAGCCCTTCTTGGTGTGAACAGTGAACTCGTAATTGGTGTGTGCGGCCTGTTTTAGGGTGCAGATAAACCTTAGTGGTGTCTTGGTTTCGCTCAATCACTTCCCATTTCGTTTCAGCTGGCTTGCCGTGTTCGAAGCAGACAATCTGACGAGGACGATCGTATAAATCTCCACGCAGTGGTAAGCGAACATAGCCTTCATCTTGCTCTAAAACGCCTTCTATCATTGCCACGTAACGCTTCTCAACTTCACGAGTAATGAACTGCTTCTGTAGGCTTTTGTTCGCACGTCGTGTAAGAGCAAATATTAGAATGCCAGAGGTCGCCATATCCAAGCGGTGGATAACAAATGGCCCTTCAACATCGGGATGCATTTCTTGAACACGAGTGTAGGCCGAATCTTTGATGGTTTTACCCGGTACGGAGAGAAAACCTGCTGGCTTGTGTACCACAACGATGTGATCGTCTTGGAACAGGATATCGAGGTCTTTACCTTCTGCTGGGTTCTCTAGCAATGGGTTGGGATCGACTTCAAGGCCTTTCATCATGTGACCTAAAATCGGTACACACTTACTTTGGCAAGAGGCGTAGTATTTCTTGTGTTTACGGATTTCCGATTTCGGTGAACGACCCCACCAAAATTCAGCCAGTGCCAATGGTGTGTAACCGTTTAAATACGCGTATTGCAGAAGCTTGGGTGCGGCACACTCGCCAGAACCTGCTGGTGGTATCTTGTTTGGCGTGTCTTCAAAGATCTGGTTGAGATCCTCAATGTTACCTTCCGCATTTTGGAAAGCGTATTGTGAAAAAAGCTTGTGCTGAAGCTGATGAGAAAGGTGTGCTCTTTGCTCTTTGAGTTCAGCTAATTGAACAGTGAACACATCAACTTTGATTTGTAACTCATTTAGAATTTGTTCCCAGTTGAGCTTAAGATATTTTTGCTGATTCTTGTCGGCAACACTGGCCTTGTTTAACTCGTTATTTAGCTGTTCGAAGGCTTGCTCATCAAGGTTTTCTTTACCTTGTTCGCGTTGTTCTTTACGTGTTTTTCGGCCTTCTATAATTAATAAACGCTGAGCTTCAATCTCCTGTTCAGCTTGCGCTTTCTGCTGCGCTAACTGTTCGCACAGTTCAAGGTATTCAGCGTTTGCTTGCAGCGCTTTAAATTCCGCATTCACAGCCATCATGTCGGCTGTGTCTTGATGGAAAAAGCTGTCGCTGCTCAACATGTCGAATACGGGTGGCACAAAGTGAGGCAGTAGGTTTTGGTCGGCGATTTTGCCTGAGAAAGCAGAGAAGTAACCCAATTCACCTTCAGGGCTTTTCACCAGTAACACACCAAACATTTTGCCGCGACCAGCGTCAGAATCCAGTCCGAAGTCATGCTGCCAGTCGGTTTGAGTTTCTAGATATTGTTGAAGCTGATGAGAGGCGATTTCACACAGTGGGTGCGGTTCGTAATAGAACGGGAAGGTGAAACGCTCAGGCAACGAATATGACTCGATCGGCTGTTGAAAACGAGTGAAGCAATGCTCAGGAGTATGGCTGTTTTCTGAGTCGTGCGTTGATTTTGATGAGTGCATAGTCGTATTAATACTTATATCGTGGTGATAAATGGTTGTGAGTCTACTGTGTGAGAGTCTAAAAACTGATGCGCTAAAAACAAAAGTGAAGAAACACAGTACAAGGCGGCGATTCTACTCTTTATCGAAATACGCCTCAAATAAGAATCGCTCAATGACTGGGTACAAAGGTTGTTATTAGATATACAAACCTCAAGAGTTACGCTTGATGTTTATAAATTGATGAGTGGCCTCTCGTTTTTAATCAAAGAAGACAACTTCATAAACGAAGGGTGGTAGCCTTGCCGCCCTCTTGTTCAATCTAAGGTAACGTTATGATTCCACTCAATACTTCGATTGTATCCGGTGTCGCTATTTCAGAGATCGACGGACAAATGAAAATGTTATTAATGAAGCGTGTGAAAGGCGAATTTTGGTGCCATGTCGCAGGCTCGATTGAAGCAGGTGAAACAGGCTGGCAGGCTATCGTGCGCGAGTTTGAAGAAGAGACCCAAATTAAAGTGAAAGCTTTGTATAACGCGCAGTTTCTGGAGCAGTTTTACGAGGCTCACGTTAATGTGATTCAGCTAATCCCAGTGTTTGCGGTGCTATGCCCACCCAACCAAGCGATTGAACTGAACGAGGAACATACAGAGTACCGCTGGTGCGATTTAGAGGAAGCGAAAGCACTTGCGCCGTTCCCCAACCAACATGCCGTCTACGATCATATTTGGTCGTATTTTGTCGATAAGCCAGTCAATCCGCTTTATCGAGTCAAATTGAGCTAGCGTTGGCTTGTTTAAGAGCTAAGACTTACCAAGATACGGGGTTAGAAAAGCGCTCACTTGTTCTTGGCATAGCCCTACATCCACTTTCACGCCGTGCGATTCAAGTATCGCCACACCACGACCATTATTGCGCGGGTCTGGGTCTAGCATCGCCACTACTACGTGTTTTACACCTGCTTTAACCAATGTATTGGCACAAGCGGGTGTTCTGCCAACAAATGAACATGGCTCTAAAGTTACGTAAGCGGTAACGCCCTCCATTTCTCCGTCCGTTTCGCTGTCATAGCCATTCAGTGCTTCAACCTCGGCGTGGTTTCCACCGACTTTTTGCGTATATCCAACAGACACCACTTTATCGTTCCTAACCAAAACACAACCCACTGGCGGGTTTGGTTGGCAATCGGGTAGGGCTTGGCGCGAAGCTTCAAGAGCTTGCAGCATGTATTGTTGGTTCATGGTCGTTACTCAGTATGACGAGAGAGCGCAGCAGTGAGTGACCGAGCGCGGTTGATGACTTGGTTAGTTACTAACTTACTAAGCTAATAAATTAATAAGCTAAGCAAGTGGGGGCATGTTCGATCTGATTGGGCTTTTAGTCAATGGTTTTCATTTTGAATCCGGCCGATCGTTGACTGTAGCCGCTCATTAACTCACTGTGGCTAATCGCTAATCGCTAATCGCTAATCGTTAATCGTTAATTGTTTCCAATCGTTAACTTGGGCCAATGAGTTAACCAGTTTTTAGACTGAACTCGTTGGTCAAACACGTCTTTGTTGCGATTAGGGGTCGGTGTGATCTTTAAATCAAACAAACTCTCTAAACCAAAAGCGGAAATACACTCGATTTCTCCTGTCGGGCTTTGCTTTACGGCGACGGCGGTTTCTTTCTCTGGCCAGTAACGCATCGCATCCAATGAACCTTGGTAAGGCCCATCCCCATTTCTGGTGTGCATGCTGGCTTGATTGCGAACTTGCCAGTTGAGTTCAGGTAACCACTCTTGAAGCTGAGCCTCGTATCGAATAGCCGATTCGTAAGAGGTATCGTTGGGATCAAAGTAGATCACATCAATATCATTGAGTGGAGTCGGGGAGGCATAACCATGTAGGTAGTCCCAAACGAAATTTCGCACAAAGCCCGCGGCGATATAGCATTGTGGTAAACCCAGCTGAGAGACGTAGTCTAAAACCTTCATTCGCAGGGGATCTTGTTTGATCAATGTGATAATACGGTTGGCTAGCGGGTCAATCATTATGGTGTCGGAACATCGGTGACTTGATAGTGACGTGTTGCATTCTTCGAAATGTCACCCCACTCAGAAATTTTGACTCGCTGTTGGTGCGCTTCAAACGCCTCACGGCTAGTGAATTCCTCATAAACTTCAAAACGATTAGGTTGAAGTGAGCTTTGACTGACTCGAAACACGATACAACCAGGTTCTGAGAGTGTGAGTTCCTTATGAATAACCAGCGCTTGTGTGACGGCTTCTAGGTCGTTGTTTGGCACAAGGATATGCCCTTGTAGAATGACTTTACTCATGATCACGTCCATTTGATTTTATCTATTACTGTCTTTTTCTATTAAAAGCTCTTCCGTTACAAACATAATCCCATTTTGAGTTTGTGTCGTATAGGCCTGTGTGAATAAAAAATAGTCAATACAAAAAGCACACCAGTTACGCTGTAACTTTAATTGGGAGGAAGACAAGTATTACGCGAGAAAGGCCAGTTAATGGCAGGAGTAGGAAAGGCAAATTATTGGGAACTAAATCCGTGTTAGTCCGGTCTATTAAATACGTATCACTGAACTGTATTGATACTGAAATGAATTTGTCATCTGAGATAACTAATCTAAATTTCGAACAACGGCTTAAGAGATTGAATTGAGCCATAGTTGATAACTAGGTCATACTTTGATGTAAATGGTACTCAAAACTCTATATATTTTGTGATTTGTATCATTGATCTGGCCGTCAAACACCGTTAGATTCGAATAGTTGGCAATAAAAATAGCTCATGAAGAGCAGTTAAAGAAAAGGAAATATCCCTTATGAAAAAAATGAGAAGAGCACAGCTTCATCGCGTTCGCATCCAATACTGGAAAGACACAGCGAAAGAAGCTTCAAAGAAATAAGCTTTAAATCGTAAAGCTTTAAAAAAGCTGAACAGCTTAATCAAATGTAAAACGCAACAAACCGATTTCAATAGCGCTCTCAAGGACCTTCATCTGGTCAGCGACTAAAGAAATCATCCCCCAAAGAGCTGGCAGGCATTAACAATAATGCAATTCAATGTCAGCTCATTAATACCTCCTAGATTATCCTTACCTCACTCAGTACTCAGCTCCCTGAAGCAAAACCAACCACCAATCCGTATCTTTGCCTCTATCACGAAAACCGTTGTTAGAATTCAAAGCACCTAACAATAAAACAGCAGCCAATAAAAAAGCTCCCGATTTCTCAGAAGCTTTGATTTAGATTTTGATATCTAATTTGGTTACCCGTTGAGGGCTCAGAATAAGTGACTCTATCGTTGGAACAGCGTCTTCAAGCTCACATCGTCCGTTCTATTTAGCTTTAGGCTCAACAGATAGCCGCCAACACCAATCAGTACATAAATACCCAAAGACAGAACTGGCGCTTCTGCAATCACGCTGAATGGATTGCTTGCTGTGAGTAGATTCATCGGCAGTGAAGCGATGAGAGAGAAGAAGTCATTGATGCCATAAAATCCAAACACGGCGACAGACAGAAACTTAATCGCATAGCTTGAGATAAAAATGACAAGCAATGGAGAGTTCACCAGTTGTGAAATCGCCAGAGTAACCGTTGCTAATGGCAGCAGAACTAATGCAATTAACATCATTCGTCCAAAGAACACCAACCAATTGCTCAGCACATAAAACAGTGATTGCTGCTCTACTATCAATGCCAATTGTTGTTCGCTTGAAACGTTCAGTACCCAAAACAGGACGTCAGCGAATAGAACTAATAGCGCGCAGATAGCCGGAATAACCACGAGACCGAAGCCTAGCTTCACGGCGTGAGTCATGGCATTGGATACTGGCATACTTCTCCAAAACATCGAACTGCCTTCTTGGCGCTCTTTACGCAGTGTTTTAGGGATGTAAAGCGTCGAAAGTATGAGAGAAATAAGGCCTGCACCAAAGTAGATCACTGAGTTGAGGTCTTGTGCGAACTCTCTGTGGATGTCGCTCACGTCACCATTCACTTCCATTTGGAAGAAAAACTCATGCTGCGCTGCGCCATTGAAAAACAAACTAACGAACAGCAAGAAACCACATAACGCGATAAATAGAGGCAATCGAGTGTTAATTTTGTGCTCGATCAGTTCTTTTTCTAGCATATAAAAAGTTGGGTGCATTATGCCTTCTCCGTCTGTGTTGCAAGGAATAGGTCTGCGAGACCAACGTTGTAGATGTTACCCAATGATTCAACTTGCGCTTTGTATTGGCCTTCCAATAACCACTTAGTGGTTCCTAGCCCAGGCTGTGAGGTCAGTGGATTGAGTTTCTGGATTTCACTTGAGTGGTTGTTTGCGACATCGATAATGAAATAGTCGTTCTCGATGTCTTCCATGCTCTTTTGCAGCACACAATGGCCTTGTTTCAAAATTAATACGTCTGTTAATAGGTGTTCAATCTCTGAAACCTCGTGGCTAGCGATGATCATCGCGCGTTCGCCGTCATGGAACCACTCTAGGAGGTGGCGATAGAAAGTATCGCGGTAGAGCAGATCTAGACCTAGCGTTGGCTCATCTAAGATCAACACTTGAGTGTCGGTCGCGATAATGATTGCAAGGTGAAGCTGTACCTTCATCCCTTTAGAAAGCTGTTTGATCGTTGAAGATAGCTTAATGTTGGTGCTACTTAACGTCTGTTCTGCTTTTTGCTTGTTGAAGCTTGGGTGAACGCCTTGTGTGTATCGAAGCAGTTGCTTTACTGTCATCCACTCAGGCAATACGTTCACATCTGAAATGTACGACAGGTGCAACATGAGTTCTGCATGCTGGTGGATAGGGTGGTAGCCGTTAACTTCTATCTCACCTTGATAGTTGTGCCCACCAAGCAGTGATTTGATCAGGGTCGATTTACCTGCGCCATTGTGACCTAGCAGCCCAAGCACTTGGCCCGGCTTTAACTTAAAGCTGATGTTCTCGACACCCACTTGATTTGAATAGGTTTTGGTTACGTTTTTCACTGAAAGTAAAGTACTCATGACTTGTCCTTTATATGTTGTTCTAGCTGTTTCACGAGTTCTTCGACACTCATATCAATGATGCCTAGCGTCTCAGCGATGGCTGGGATCTGTGTGTTGATGAATGATTGATGTGCGGACTCTTTCAATTTTTGAAGTGCCCCTTCTGCGACATACATACCTTGGCCGCGTTTTTTCTCGACTAGGTCTTCATCAACCAGTAACTGATAGCTTTTCATGACAGTAAGGTGGTTGATTTTAAGATCGGCGGCAACAGCACGCACTGAGGGCAATGCTTGTTGTTCTAACCAAACACCTTGAAGAATTTGGTCACTGATCTTTGCAGCTAGCTGCCTAAAGATCGGTTGGTCGTCTTTCCATTCGGTCATAATTAAAACTGCATGGTGATATACATGTGTATAACACTAACCTTTTTATCCAGATTGGCAAGGTTTTTATTGGAAATAATTATTATCGACGGACCAGACGTGCTTGAAGGTAGAGGTGTGATATATAGATAAGATGCTGAATTTGAAGTGATTTAACTTCGATTGTTCACTTGATGATTACTTCGATAAGCTGTTGCCTGTTTGATTTTAGGGTAGGCAATATTTCCCCTGTGAGCTCTGACATGATTGTCTTTTTGAGCCTAATGTCATTCGGGATAAATGAGCTCACAGGTAGTTAATGTCTAGAAAGTGATCAAGTCGTGGTGCTTTGAGGCCTGCTGTACAAGTAGCCTTGTTGCAGGTTGTAGCCGAGTTGACACAAGATGTATTGTTGTCGGCGAGTTTCGACACCTTCGTAAATCATAGTGATGTTAGATAAGCGTCCAATTTCGGATATGTTGAGCAACACTCCTTGATGATGTTCTCCTGATTCAATGTCTTTGACAAAACAGCGATCTAACTTCAGGTACGTCGGAGAAATAACGCTAATAATCTCGATATTATTGTTCCCGGTACCGAAGTCATCCAGCGCGATAGTAATCCCCAACTTTTTAATTTCTTTGATGTTATCAATCACCTCACACCCATACCCGATGTTCGAGTATTCGGTGATCTCGACAACAAATTCGTTCGCTTCCATTGCCGCTAAATGGTACTGAATTTTAGCAAAGTTAGTACCCACTAACGCACTCGGGCATACGTTGACGCCATAGATCTCATGGCTATTGTTTGATTTGGCGTTTTTAACCGTCTCAATCAGCAAAATAGTATGGAAGGTCAATAGGTTAGTGCGTCTCATGGTATTGATGAAATCTAACACACCGACATTGCGCACTCTGGACAACAGTTCATAGTACAAGACGCTGCTGTCTTCCGTGTTGATGATAGGCTCTTCTTCAAAGGAGATATTCTTCCAGCGAAACAGATAAACGACAAAGCCCAACAGGTAAGAACGATAAAATATTAGAGTTAACAGTAAAGTTAGCCCGATCCAGAATGCGATTATATTGTGACTATAAAAAGTGATAGTCGCACCGCTTGGCAGTGAGTGTTGGTAAATCGGCTGGCTTTGCTCTCCGAGATTCAGAATGTAATAGCCATTTTTTTGTATCGAGACTGAATCTATGAACAGCGGTAATAATGAGTTTCTATAGCGAGCTTCTATTGAGTTCTTGGAAATTCGAGCGGTAAGGTAAACGCCGTTTTCAGGCAACTTAAAACGTGAGTAAGCAAAATCTAGGCTGTCGTAGAACTCATCAACTTGGTTTGGCTCTATGAACTTGGAGCGGCTCTTAGATATGTAACATGAGCCATCTGGTGTTGTCATGATGACGGAGTCAAAGTTTAGAGAGTGCCTTAGCGCGTAGACAGCGACGTCGCTGTAACAACCATCGCTCATCACTTCTTCTGCGACCTGCTTAGTGTTGAGGCTGTATTCATCGGCAATCTTCGTTGTATAAAAGATTTGGAAAAAGTAGATAACGAATAAGATAAACGAAGAAACAGTCAGCATGAGTATGAAAGAGCGTATCAGTTCTTTGTGGTAAGAGCGGTACATCAGCTTTAGCACATCGATATGGCTGGGCTTGAATTGGTTGATGTTGTGCTTAGGTTTGATGCGATCTGCCGGACTTTTATCTAAATCAATAAAGTAGCCGACCTTATATAAGTTGGTGATCAGTTCGTTATTATTATCAATCTTTGCTTTTTTACATAAACTTCGATACTTCTTTCTTATCGAAGCGATAATGTTTTTTAATGCGTACAAACTAAACTCTTCATCAAAGTGTAATTTAAACGATTCTTCAACGTCTCGTGCTGATTGAGGGTTCGATATTGAAGAGTGCTCAACAAGATATTTAAATACAAAACTCTCTTTACTATTTAGACTTTCCTCTGATATTTTATTACTGTTTCTTTTGATGTATATTTTTTCTTCATTATAAATAAGTTGCAAGCTCTCATTATTGTTATTTATATTGAAAGAACAGTGCATAGCTCAACTCCTAAGCGATAGTTATTATATTCGTGTAATTGATATGTGGTGGTTGAGATTGTCATTCAACCCAAGAGTCCTTTCAAAATAACATAACTAAAATGTCACCATTTCCTCTCAAGATATTGATACTAATCGCAGAATCTGGGCTGTAATGAAAGGTTATCGAGATGTTCACCCAAAACTTGAATTTATAAATGAAAGGCGATTTTTTACAAGAGAGAAGGGGGATTTATCCATTTGTTTTGGTATTTATCCAATTATAAGCTTCTATACTAGCGGTTTTAATCGTAAATTTAGCAGTTGCTAATGTAGATGGTCGTAGTATTTGTGGTGGCTATTGATGAGGCAGATTTATCAGAATTTTTCAGGATTAAATTTAATTACAAGAACTTAGATGATATTAATGTCATTTAATATAGATACTACTTTTTATTATTGAATATGAATTTAAATTAATTAAATCATCAATAGTGGGATTTTAAGAAGGTTTGTAGGTTGGTTTTGTAAATTAATCTGTTCGGATAAGAATCTAATCGATTTATTTTTACTGGAAGGATTAAATTTAAAGCGATACGTTGTTTTAATTGTGATTTCTATTCCATAGTTAACCTGTTTTTGGTTAGTGTTTGAACTCTATTTTGTTGATGAATATTGTGATTTGATATGAGTTAGGCTGGTTCAATACTTAGATCTCTAATTAAACGTAGATATATTAACGACTTGACTCAATTAGTGTCACTTTTTAGTCAGTTATAATTAGAAGTGAAATTGGCTTTTGATTATTTAACAAACACCATCATAACCCCCTAGGGGAAAAAACGTAGATTTCCGTATAAAGTTAAAAATAAAGCTCCTAATTAGGTGATTAATAGGAGCTCTCGATTGCTTTCTATTGGTGAGAGGTAGAAAGCTAAAGGCTAGAAATTGAAGCTTGCGGTAACGCGTACTACGTCTTCTTCAAATGGTGTTGTGCCACCTGAACCATCAGGCACCATTGCAGAATCATTGATCTTACCGTAATCTACCGTTAAGCCTATCATGCGCCAGTTAACCGTTGTGCCTATTGAGCCATAGACATTGTCGATATTGATGTCGTTAGATGCTGAGTCGTCAAATCTCACATCTGCATTCAGATAGTTAATACCGATCTTAGGGATAATATCGAACTCAGCGATTTCAAATTTGTAGCCAATGTTGGAGTATAAGCCCCATGCATCTTGTGAGTTTGGCTCATCTAAATCTACCGCTTCCGTTCCTAATGAGAAACCGCCACCGACAACGATGTTGTTCGACAATTCTTTACTATAGCCGAAGCTTGCCAGTTCTTGATTTCCGATGAAGGTCACGCCAGCTTCGATAGAGTTGTCACGGCTATTTGCGAATGCAGACAATGACATACATACCGTTGAAATTACGATGGCTGGTAAAACGAAGGTGTTCTTTTTCATGATTCTCTTTCTCATTTGGTTAAGATGGAAAAAGTTTACAAAAGAACGAGACTCAAATATGAGTCGCGACAGAGTCAAGAATGAGCTAAACAAGAACTGACATAAAGCGAACAGTACTCACTCAAAGATGGCGATTAAGGCTAAGTTTTATGGCTAGGCGGAAAGCTGTGAATGGTGATTAACATGCGCCATCAAGCACGACGATTTGTGGTTCTTTTTCTGGTTGATACAGCACCTGACAAAAGTCCCCTACAGGTGAATAGGTGTAACTTTCCGTATCAAAAGAGATAACGGCGACCCTTTCTGCATTGCTGCCATCCTCGACTTCTTTGTTGTTTACGTATAGCTCCGTTGGGTCAATGCTAAGCAAGCGCCTTAACGAATCGACATAAGCGATTGGATAACCATGGCACACGTAGTAGGTTTCGATTTCAGTTTTTTCCACGTAGTTACATTCACCCTCAACGCCCGCGATTGCTGATTTAGCGTAGATCATGTCTATACCCGTACGAAGGTTACCTGCCACGTCGTGTATTTTACTTGCTCGTGCGTTTCCTTGAATATCTAAGAACTTCACCATCGCGGTAGCAGAAACCAGCCCTAGAATAACTAAACAAGTGATCAGTTCCAAAATAGTAAAGCCGCGTTGTGTTCTCATATTGGTAGCTTTAGAGCCTTATGCAAGTGTTGGCGTAGGGTAAACGAAATACTGATATCATTACAGTTAGTAGGTATAAGTGCGTACTACTATATTAACGGGTGATGTTATTTAAGTTCATAATAAACAATAGGTTATCTTGTTTCCTTTCTTGGTTGGTGCAATGTAAGCTTGCGTAAGCGTTAACAAAGACAGCGCTATGTTGTTCACTAAGCAACCAAAGATCTAACGTATTGATAAATAAATCTTTAGTTGTCTATCTATCAAGCGGATAAAAATCGACTTTCTACTTCATTTGATGGGATGGGCTTGCTAAATAGAAACCCCTGCAAATACTGGTATCCGCAATCGATTAAGAATGCTTTTTGCACTTCTGTTTCGACACCCTCAGCTACCACTTTAAGCCCCAATTTGTCGCAAATAGCATGGGTAGCTTGAACAATTGCTTTGCTCCCTTTATGCGAACCATGGACAAAGCTTTTATCGAGTTTGACTGTGCTAATTGGCAGATCATGCAACATCGAGAGCGACGAGTAGCCTGTACCAAAGTCATCAAGGTGAAGCTCTACCCCCAACTTGGAGATATCGTTTAACGCTTGTCTGACTTCACCGTGCTTGAAGATCATTGAGGACTCGGTAATTTCAAGGGCAACACTTTGAGACTGGATATTGTAGAACTCAAGCATTGCCGATAATTGCTCGGCAAAGGACGCGTGCATCTGAATGCTTGAGATATTGATGCTCATCATTAATTCGCTATCAAACTCTCGTTGCCAAATCGATAACTGTTTAAGTGCCGAGTTAAGAACCCATTTCCCGAGCGGTACAATCTGACCTGTTTCTTCCGCCAAGGTAATAAACTCATCAGGCCCGATGTTACCCAGCTCTTTGTCCGACCATCGAAGTAGCGCTTCGAAGCCCTTCACCTTATCACTGTTGGTGTTCATGATCGGTTGGTAATGAAGATTGAGATCATCGTTTTCTAGTGCGCGTGTGAGTCGATGGCGGATTTCTACCTTACGGTGAAGAGTTTGTGCCAAGCAAGGAGTAAAAGTTTGGAAACGATTTCGACCATTGGCTTTAGCAATATGCATCGCCATACCTGCTTGCTTAAGCAGTGATTCTTGATCGACGGCATTATCAGGGAAATGTGCGGTACCGATGCTACAACCAACAGACAAGGTACCAATGCCTTTGATATGAAAACTCCGGTTCAAGGCATCAATAATACGAGTGCAAAGCAGAGGGATGTTTTTATTTCGACAGGTATGAGCAATAACAATGAATTCGTCGCCCCCAAATCGACCGATCATGCACGTTTCATCAACCAACTGTTTAAGACGCTCGCCAACTTGTTTGAGTAGTTGATCACCGACACTGTGTCCATAAGTGTCATTGACCAATTTGAAGCCGTCAAGATCAACAAACATCAACTCAAAGGGCGAGCGATAGGCAATGCTGGTTTCTAGAAGATTAGTTATTCCACGACGATTATAAAGCTCAGTTAAACAGTCGTGCTCTGCGTTGTATCTGGCTTTGAGTAGCTTCTCTTTCTGTTTGGTTGTACAGGTGAGGTTTAACAGCAGCTCGCTTTTATCAAATAGCCACTTTCCTTGAACGTCAAAGTGATGGGTTTTGTTATCTATTTGACAGCTGACTTCTTCTAGAATTTCACGACCTTTACGTGCGGCAAACAACCACTGTGCAGCGGTCTCTTCGCTAGAAACAAAGTCGGATAGCGTGCCAAACGGTGAACCATAGTTTTGATAAAATGCGGAGTTAGCACTCACTACGTTTCCAGTCCTATCAAACAAAAGGGAAAGGTTTACGCCATCTGAGCAAGTTAGGTCGTGCTTTAAGCTGCCTTCTTCAGCAATGACTTGCACCAACATTCCTGTCCGACCATCGGGCAATGGGATTCCAGAAAATAGACACAATGCACGCTTAGAGATGTAGTTTGGGGTGAAGTTCCACCAAATCTTGATGCTTTCGTTACGTAGAAATTGCCTTTGGTATTCTTCCAAGGTCGCTTCTATTGCCTTTGACATCTCTATACTAAAGTCGCGCGACGTCAGCTCAAACATAGATTCTGACTCCCAAAGAGGGAGGGCGCTGCTATTTGCCCAAGTTATTCTCTTATTATCAATGTCATATATCCAAATAGGACACTTGAGATGCTCGAAGGGTTGATAACTGGTCATCATATTGAACTCGGTGAACTGATGTTTGGTCGAACCGCGCCCACCGAACTTACTATGTTCAGCCAGTCGCTGGTCAAATTGAATTCTGGCCTTTAACAGTCTTTAAGAAGCTGTTTCAAACAAGAACAAAATGGTATAGAAGAAACAGCGTGTTAAAGATTCAGTGAGCGGATGATTTTGGTCACTTTGCCTTCAGCGTTGCTTTCAATGACATAGCCTTTGTTATCATCAAAAATCTCACCATCGATGAAGTGCCAACCATTTGGCTTATTGATGATCTCTTTAGGAAAGTTCTCATCGAACATTGAATGATTTGGGTAGACCGTTTCAATAGCTTCAAACAATAACTGAGCTTCATCTTGGTTGGTGACTACGAAGTCTTCTTTAAGGCACATCGTCAACTCCGGAAGGGGTTGAGTGGTGAAGGGTTCTGTCATCGAGCCTAAAACACCGTTGTGCGAGTAAAAACGGTATGAACCAGAACTGCTCTCGCTCCCGTCAGGCGACTTGATATAAGGGGTTGCACTGTAGAACTCACAGTTGAAGACCATCTTTTGAATGATGCTAGTTTGTGGCGTGACCTGAATGTCTATCCAAGAGTTAACTTGTGCTTGAATCTGTTTCACCATTTCTTGTTTATTGGTGTCAGCCAAGAGCGATGTTGAAAATAAAGCTGTGGTGGTGAGTAACAGTGAAAGCGTTTTATTCATCTTAAAGTGAACCCTGTGAGAAAGTGATAATGACCAAATACTGAAGCGATGTATCAATTGGCTGAATGTTACTTTAAGAAGATATTACTTAATAGGACATGCCTCACACTGAGAAATGGAAAGCACTGGTGCTAGGTTGAAATAATCGATTTCTTTTGATTGTAAGTCTTCTGTTTTGGTTTTTTAACCTGACAAATCGTTGTTTTGTGGTTTTATTGACTATCATGTCGTTAGTGTATGGATGGTTGATTTGATAGGGTTTTGTAAATGCCTCAAATGTAAGTGCAAGTAAGAAAATAAAGCGAATGTAAGTGGTGGATAGGCGATTAATACAGCCCTAGCAGATCGTTCTGAATGGTGAAACCTTCATAAATTGAGGCGTATTGGTTGCTGAACCCTGTGTTTGTAAACGTGTATGTACAAAAGTGATTACTATGTTTTGCGTACGGTAAAATTGGGGCTCTAACCACAATGTTGATGATATATGAACAGTATATATACTGCCCTCGCTTTTAATAAATACTGGTGATAGAAATGTCAAAAACCAAAGTGCTCATTGTTGAAGATGACCAAGAGATAGCTCGTTTAACGACGCTTTACCTCGAAGCTGAAGGCTACAATGTTAGCGTTGTTCATGAAGGGAATTTGGCACTTGAAGCGATCCGAAGTATTGAACCTGATTTAGTTCTGCTGGACTTGATGCTTCCAGGTATGAGCGGCGCGCAAATCTGTCGTCAAGCTCGTGAGTTTTACAATGGAATGATCTTAGTGTTGACCGCCTCTGCCGATGAAATGAGCGAGGTTAGCTTGTTCAAGTTTGGAGCGGATGATTACGTTGCAAAACCAATTCGTGGTCATGCCTTGTTGGCACGAATTGAAGCGTTATTACGTCGAGCTGTTCCTGCTCCGGAAGTAACAGTTGAAAAACAGTGCGATATCGTGATCAACAATGCAGCCCAAAGTGCCACTCTGTATGGACAAAACCTCAAGCTCACCTCGGCCGAATTTGAAATCTTAAATCTTCTTGTTAATAACATTTCTCAGGTTGTCACTCGAGACCAGTGCTGTCAGTTATTTAGAGGCATTGATTATGCCTTTAACGACCGCTCGATTGATATGCGAGTATCTGGTTTGCGCCGAAAGCTACGTATTCACGCCAAAGACAAACAGTTGATCCGCACGGTTCGCAACAAGGGGTACATGCTGGTTGCGTAAGTTCATTACTGCGAAACTTCGCTCGGTTTCGATGTTTGCTCGTTTATACCTTGGGATTGTGACTGGGATGTCGGCAACGATATTTTTATTTGTGAACCTTGGTGAGGGGTACATGCGAAGGACCGAGATCGAAACCTTCCTTAATGATGGGATCTACTTTGCTGAACAGTATGTTCGCCAACACAACCAAGAAGACTCGCTATATAAAACACTCGATAGAACAGGCTACCAACAATTTTATATCTTCGATTTACGCCTGTTGAAAGATTGGTCGGGAGAGACTCCCTGCCAACGATGTGAGTTATATACGACCTTAAACGGTGTGCCAATATATTTAAGTGAAAATAACCTCTATTCGGCTGTATTTCAACTACCCAACTCTAAATTTAGCTTTGCATTCAGTGAGGTAGGAGATTTCTTCTCGCCTGATATTGAATGGTATGAGGATTCTGAAAGGCATTTCCTATTAGGGCTACTGCTGGCTGTTATCGTGGCAATTGGTGCAAGTGTTTATTTACCGGTGAGACGCTTTCAGGAAAGAATCGAGTTACTCGTTGAGAAGCAGAAGCAGTTTGGTCGAGGTAAGTTGAGTACCCGTTCTAGTATGGATGAGATACATCCAGTGTCTGATCTTGCTTGCAGCTTTAACGTCATGGCTGAAGAGATCGAAAGTAAAGTTAAGCAAAGTCATATCTTCGCCCAAGCCATCCCACATGAAGTTCGTACGCCGTTGAGCCGTATACAGCTAGCAACGGATCTATTGAGGAGAGGGGCACCAAGTCATCATCAAGCATTGTTTGACGACATTGATGGTTATATTGAAGACATCAACGAGCTGACCTCAGAAATTATCATGCTGTCAGAAGTTGAACGTGATGGATAACTCTTTCTTTGAGTTGGTGAAAGTGAGAGCGGATCTTGCTGAGTATTGCTTGGATAGGATTCGTTACTCGGAATTAGATAACATCATCTTTGAATCTAAGATAACGCGAGACTTCAATATTAAATGCGATTGCATGATGGCTCGTTTGGTATTCGATAACATTCTCAAGAACGCGGGTAACTACACACAAGATAAAATCTGGATGACTCTCGATGAAAACTCGGAAAGTTGGCTAGTGGTTATTGAAGACAACGGTTCTGGGATTCCAGAAGATAGACGCGATGAAGTCTTTCTGCCATTTTCTCGCCTAGATTCAAGCAGAACGTCGAGTACGGGAGGCTCGGGGTTAGGGCTTGCGATTGCCATTTCGGCGGCTAAGAAGCTTGCTTGGGATATCAAGATCGATGACAGCAATCACGGCGGCGCTAAATTTAGTATCGTGATTCCTAAGGTCGTATAACTGGGTGCTTTAAGATCTATTTAGGCTCGTAAAATAACAAAGCCACGGTCGAATGCCGTGGCTTTGTTATTTTTAATCTACAGGTGTTTATCGTGAACTTGCTAGCGACTCTCTGGAATTTTCAAATAGCTATCGCTTATCGTTTATCTTTTTGAACGATGCAAGCCATAAATAGCGTGGTCGATGATGCGACCATTCAAGTTCTCGTTACAAGTGATGATGCCTTCCAATGTAAAATGTAAGCGCTCACAAACTTTACGACTACTCATGTTCTCAGTAGCGGCTGATATTTCAATCTTTTCCATATCTAACTCATTGAAAGCAATATCAATCAGTTTTTGAACCACACGAGTGACGATGCCTTTGCCTTGTTGAGTCTGTGACAACCAATAACCAATCGTTACCTTCTTGGTATTGTGGTCGATGGTATTGAAGCTGCAGTTACCGACGATCTTTCCTTGATACACGATGGCACATGTCATGCTTTTCCCTTCAGCATAATCGTGTAATGAGCGTTGGATGAAAATCCTAAAATCTTGCTCTGTTTTGCAGTGCGGTGGCCATGCTAACCACTGGCTAAGATACTCATTTTGGCTTTGTGAATAGTCAGCGTAATGGGTCGCGAAGCTTTCTTCGACCAATGCAATGGAGAGTTCTTCGTCTATAACAGTTTCGAACATACGTGTTTTTGTCCTCGGTTGGTTTGAAAATGTACGATTAACAGCAGGATATAATGTCGCATAATAAACAATATGCAACAACTTGTAGCACGAATATTACGTGATACGTTAGTTCTATCACGAAACTCATTAAACCTTACAATAGTTGTGTATATAATCATTAACTATGCATTAGTATTGGCAACCTAAATATATAAAAACTATAAAAATGCTAGGCTTAAATAATGAATCAACATTGCCAGAATGTAACCGTAGACCTTAGAAAGGCTCTATTTGGTATTGCGAAGGCGCTTGATAACGTCGGTTTTGAAAGCAAGAATCATGGACAGAGGGTGGGTTACATCGCGTATCGATGTGCTCTGAGTGTCGGGTGGGAAGAAGAGCAGGCGCAACTTGCGTTCTCATTGGGGTTAATTCACGACTGTGGTGTCTCTCAAATTGATGAGCAACGTAGTTTGGTTTCAGGGTTCATTCCTGACTCGAGTTACCACCATTGTCAAAAGGGCTACCAAATTCTAAAAGAGTGTCCGGTTCTTTCTATATTCGCTAAGCCAGTGCTTTATCATCACACCCCTTGGGTTGAGTTAAAGGCTATTCATATTAGCGAGTTAGAAAAAGAGTTAGCAGCCATCGTGATGCTTGCCGATAGGGTCGACTACTTGTATGGCATCACTTCTTCAGATCGTTATGGAAACCTCACACCCGGTGGCAAAGCCAGCATTATTGAACTCTTAACAGAACAAGCGGATGAAATGTTCGAATCCAACCTTGTGCAACACATGTGCGAATTGGTCGATTTGGATGATTTCTGGTTCTCGATGGAGATCCCTTACATTGAAAATATGAGGGATAACTTTGAACCTGTGCCTTTCTTCTCTCAGCAAATGTCGTTGGATGAGACGGTCGCCTTCGCTGAATTTATTGCCAATGTTGTTGATACCAAGAGTTCGTTTACCTTTAAACACTCTTTGAAGGTAGGGCAGCTCTCTGAATACCTCGCCAAGCAGATGGGTTATTCATACACCACTCAGCGTAAACTTTATTTAGCGGGTTTGGTTCATGATATCGGTAAACTGCAAACCCCTAACGACATTCTGCATAAGCCGGATTTACTTACTGAAGAAGAATATTGCTGCATTAAACGCCACGCTACGGACACGCGATTCGCTCTGCAGGAGCTATTCAGTTCTCCTCAGGTTTGCCAGTGGGCATCTAATCATCATGAAAGGTTAGATGGCTCAGGCTACCCGATGGGTAAAACGGCGGAAGAGCTGGATCAACCGAGTCGAATTGTTGCTGTGGTGGATGTGTTCCAAGCGTTGACTCAGTCTCGCCCTTATCGTGCGGGCATGACGTTAGAACAGACGATGGCTATTTTGAGAGACCATGTTGAAAACTATAAGTTAGATCGAGAAGTGTTTGAATGTCTTGAAAAACACGCACAGTACTGCTTTGAATTATCGACCGATAAAAGAATGTACGCGTTTTAACACTAGTGAGTGCTTAGTGGTGTGATTTACTTGTAAATCACGTATTTGTAAGCCATGAATTTTTGTAAATCATAGGCTGGCAAGCCCTAAGCACCTGAAACAGAAAAGCGATAGCCGAGGCTATCGCTTTTTTAATGGGGGCTTTCAGGAGATAAACATTAGCAGGAGCTAAAGGCTAAGACCTGAAAATTGAAGCTAGTATCGCTTTAAGATCTCGATGATCGCTTGCTCAGTTTCCGCTGCGATAATGGCATCAATGTCATCATCATTTTGGAATAACTCTGATAGCGCCATAATCGTATGGATATGGCTATCTGAGTCCATTGCCGCCAGAGTAATTGAAAGGTAAACGTCACCGTTGTCTTCCGACTCTAAATCAACACCCTTCTTGAATACCGTTACTTGCAATGATGCTTCGTTCACACCATCTTCAGGACGAGCATGAGGCATTGCAATCTTTGGAGCTAGAACATAGTACGCGCCGATGTCCTTGTGCTTTTGCTTGATAGCTTCAACATAGCTTGCTTCAATTTTGTTGTTCGCTAGCAGAGTTGAGCAGGTCACATCAATTGCGGCATCAACTGTTAGGTTTTCTTCAGAGTTGATGATAACGCCTTGGTTACCAATTAAATCGAATAGGCTCATGAAACAATCCACCCTAGGATAAGACCAACCACACCGAAGTCGAAGTCCGCAAATGTTGTTGCTTCAAGACCTAGGCCGCCTAGTACTGGAAGCAGTAGCATTGGTAGGAAAGAGATACATAGACCTTGTGTGAATGAACCTAGAATTGCACCGCGAAGACCGCCTGTCGCGTTACCGTAAACGCCTGCTGCACCACCTACGAAGAAGTGAGGAACAACGCCCGCTACAATAATTGTCCAACCAAGGGCACCTTGTACAGCCATCGCTAGTAGACCAGCAGCGAAAGAACAAAGGAAACCGATAAGTACCGCGTTTGGCGCTACAGGGAATACCATTGGGCAGTCTAGAGCAGGTTTCGCGCCCGGTACTAGCTTGTCAGAGATACCTTTAAATGCAGGAACGATTTCAGCAATTAGCATCTTCACACCTTGCAGTACGATGTAAACACCACCGGCAAAGATAAGAGATTGCATGAAAGTAAATACAACCCAGTTTTGACCACTTGATACTGTTTCTACAAACTCACCGCCTGCGATAATAGATGCAAGCATGAAGAAGATAGCCATCGTTGTTGCTACGGCTACTGGTGTATCACGTAGGAACATCAAGCTTTTTGGAACTTGGATGTCTTCAGTTGTTTTCGATGTGTCACCGAACTTGCTACCAATGAAGCCAGATACGATGTAAGAAAGGGTAGAGAAGTGACCGATAGCCAGCTGATCAGTACCCATCACCTTTTCTGTGTACTTTTGACCTAGAGCTGGCATCACAACCATCAATGTACCCACAATGATCGAGCCGATTGCGACGAGTGCCGTGCCTTCAATGTTTGCTGTAGATAGAATTACTGCCACTAGCATAGACATGAACATTGTGTGGTGGCCCGTTAAGAATATATATTTTAAAGGAGTAATACGAGCCAATAAAATATTCACAACGAACGCGAAGAACATAATTAGAGCCATTTCATAACCGAATGCTTCTTGTGCTAATGCAACAATTGCTTCGTTATTTGGAATAACACCACTTACGCCGAATGCTTCAGTAAATACAACTGAGAAATTATTTAGTGCGCCAACAAGAGCACCTGCACCGAAACCTAAAATTAGGAAACCCATTACGGTTTTAATTGTGCCTTTCAGAATGGTAGAAATATCAGCTTTCTGTGCAACAAGGCCAATAAAAGCTATTAAACCTACCATGATTGCCGGCTCTTTTAATAAGCCGAGCATGAACTCGAAAAAGTTTTGCATAATTTTGACCTTACATGAAAGTTTTTAGTTGTTCTTCAATTGATGCTTTGTCAAAAATATTTTTCAGGCTGATGATGTTCTCTTTACCAGCATCTTTTAGTTGGTTGGCAACATCTGTTGCTGCAACCCAAATATCCGCATTGCTTGATGCTGCAGATGATAGATCTTCGTGATCAACTTCTGCTTCAAAACCAATTTTCTTAGCGACTTCTTTCACTGCCATTTCCATCATTAGAGAAGTACCAAGGCCGTTACCGCAAACTACAAGAATCTTTTTCATAATATTTGTCTCAATTGGATTTTTGGGGTTGAGAAACTTCGTTCTCTTATTGTGTGAGAGCATAGTAATGGAAATATTCAGATTTCAATAAGATCTCCATCACAAAGATAAAATGAGATTGTGATGGAGATCTCGTTAATTTGTAGTAAAGATCCAGAGTGAGACTTTGATCAAATTTAACTTTTTACTCGAATATGCAACGTATTTTATTGAGAAAGGCAGGCTTAATTAGTTTTTATATCAGACTATAAATCTATAGAGGCTTTATTGTAGAAAATAGAGAATTAATCGTATCGACCGTAGTCAGTAAGCATTTTCTTAAGCATGCTATTAACGTCTTTGGTTTTTTTATTTCTTTTCGTCAACTGGCTAAGCGAGGTTGGTTTTGGGGAGGCAATATTTTCACTGTCGACTTCTTCAGTTTTATCTTTCATTTTCTGTACTGCAGGCAATAACATTCTAATTTCTTCATTATTTGCATTGGTCAGTACAACAATATTTTCAGATTCAACTTGAGTAATGGTTAATATTCCGTGTTTAACAGATTCAACCTTTTCTCCAATCATAATTGATTCAGGTGCGACAGAGCGATCGGTTAGTTGGCCTGTACGTAATTTCGCCGCACTGATAGCACGGATATTTCCGGTGTTTTCAAACGCGACAATAACAGTATAGGTATTATAATATTCAACTACTGTCACATAGCCGTGTCTATTTGTTTTGAATCTAGCTCCATTGCTCATATCGTGCGGAGCTTCCATTTTCTTCACGTGTTTCCTCTCTTAGTCTCGATGGCTGTTATATCTAATCAGCTCTATTGGTATTTTATAGATAATTATTTGATGAGATCATACAAAGTATATACGCATCTAAACTTAAGATGAATCTTGAAGTCTCGGGAAATGAGGCAGAGCACAGAAAAGTAGTAAGAATCACACAGAATTAACCGAGTGATTACGCTCACACACTTAAAGACTCAACATTACAAATTCAACTCCCTACAAATTGTCTACAGTTTTGAAGCTCGAAAACGACGACAAACAATACATTTTGTTTAATCCTTGACCGCGCGATCGTTTGCGTTAAAAAAATGTGATGAAAGTCTCACTTAACTGTTTATACTTCTCTTCCGGTTTTAAGCCGGTGCTTAGCCAATACAAGCCGTCACATGGATATGTGAATGACCCCACGGACCGGACCAGCTACGTTCCACTGCTTGTATAAGGTGATTTTTTACATGAACAACTCGTTGTTACAGTCGCTAACTCTGTTAGCTCCTTCATCGCGTAGCGTTTTGCTTGCGGTTCTTTGTCCTGTTCCTTTGATGTCATTTGCTTGGCTCATGTTCACTCTATAAGGATTACTAGGACACATTATGAATATTCTATTTGGTTTTGTCGGTGTTATTGCACTGATTGCTTGCGCGTACCTGCTATCTGAAAGTCGTTCTTCGATTAACTGGAAAACGGTCTCTCGTGCTCTACTACTTCAAATTGGCTTTGCTGCTCTAGTGTTGTATTTCCCATGGGGACAGTTGGCGTTAACAAGCCTGAGTAACGGCGTTTCTAGCCTGCTTGGTTTTGCAGATGCTGGTATTGCTTTCCTTTTCGGTGACCTTGCTACTGAAGGCTTCATTTTCGCGGTTCGCGTACTTCCAATCATTATCTTCTTCAGTGCTTTGATCTCTGCGCTTTATTACTTAGGTATCATGCAGAAAGTGATTCAAATCCTGGGCGGAGCGGTGCAAAAACTGCTGGGTACAAGTAAAGCTGAATCTCTGGTTGCGACAGGTAATATCTTCCTTTCTCAGGGTGAGTCTCCTCTTCTTATTCGTCCTTTTTTAAAGTCTATGACTCGTTCTGAACTGTTTGCTGTCATGGCAGGTGGTATGGCGTCGGTAGCCGGTAGTGTACTTGGTGGTTATGCTGGTTTAGGTGTTGAACTTAAATACCTTATTGCCGCAAGCTTCATGGCAGCTCCGGGCAGCTTGTTAATGGCGAAGATCATTGTTCCTGAACGCAGCACACCGAGTGACTACGACCACATTGAACTAGATAAAGCAGACCAAAGCAACGTGATTGATGCATTGGCAAGCGGCGCGATGAACGGTATGAAAGTCGCAGTGGCTGTTGGTACTATGTTGATTGCATTCGTGAGTGTGATTGCGATGGTCAACACAGGCCTAGAAAGCCTAGGTGAGACGTTCGGTTTTGCGGGTATTACGCTGCAAGCTATCTTTGGTTACCTGTTCTCACCACTAGCGTGGCTGATTGGTATCCCGAGTGATGAAGTATTGATGGCGGGTTCTTACATCGGTCAGAAGATCGTAATGAACGAGTTTGTTGCTTTCATCGATTTCGTTGAGAACAAAGCACTGCTATCTGAACACAGCCAAGTGATTGTGACATTTGCTCTATGTGGTTTTGCTAACATCGGCTCTATCGCGATTCAACTGGGTTCTATCGGTGTGATGGCGCCAGAGCGTCGTGCTGAAGTTGCTAACCTAGGTTTGAAAGCAGTAGCAGCTGGTACGCTAGCAAACCTAATGAGCGCATGTTTAGCGGGTATCTTCATCCTGCTTTAAGCTAGATTCAGTTAAAGCGGACACTTTTCTTACGGATTCAACGTGAGAAGGGTGTCCGCTTTTTTGTGCCTGATCGTTAAGTCTGGCCATTACGTCATTGGTTATACGGTGGGTAACGCTCACTCGGAAGAGTAATAGAGGCAACCTCTTTTATCCGATATACTTGTATATCATCGGGTTGCGATTAAGAACACTAGGTTGTGATTCAGAACAAAGGCAACCAAGTCCAATAAATCAAAGGTTTTTCCATGAATATGCGCGTTATCATCGGTCTTATTGCTACTTTCATTGGCTTGTTTACGATGGTTTATTTTATTGCTGGTGGATCTCAGTTTCCTATCTATCAGTGGCCACAAGAGGCTTATCTCGGTTTGGTGTTTAGCGTCGTGTGGGGTACTGGAGTAGCAGCATCGGTCGCGTACTTCTTCTCGGCACTGGTGTTTGTGACTGCCGCTGTGGTGTGTTATGCGATTGGATACAAGATCGGTGGTCTGTTTTCGAACGACTCTAAAGTCTAGCTGATTTGATCATATGATTGAGTAGTATGTAATGCATTGGCGTGATCGTTTTAAGGTGTATTGGTATCACCGAAAGCAAACCAAGCGTTGGAAAGGGGATAAGGCAAAGTCTTTAGGTTGGACCAATGAAGAGAGTCAGTTGTGTCGCTTCGAAGTGATTGCTCGTTCGGCTGATTTCGAAAATAAGAGTGTTTTGGACTTAGGGTGTGGCTATGGGGAATTGTTCGAGCTGCTCGACAGCATCTACCGCATTCAATCTTACACCGGTGTTGACCAACACGCAGGCTTCCTCAAAAAGGCCAAGCAAAAGTACACAGAAGCTCGCTGCCAATTTATTGCGGGTGATATGAGCAAGATGCCTCTTGAAACCCATGACGTGGTTATTGCTAGCGGCTCATTGAATTACATTTCTCGAGATTCTGATTACCTGACGAATATGATTACTCGGATGTTTGACCTAGCGAATCAAACCGTCATATTTAATCTTCTCGACTCTAGCCAGTACCCTTCGCGCAATACCTTGATGAGCTATCATCCTCAAGGTGTTTATCGCTTTTGTAAAACGCTGTGTGACGATGTCTCTTTGATTGAGGGTTACACCGAAGGTGATTTCACTATAGTGATGAACAAGGCTGTCTGAGCGTTTTAGCTTTATGCTTTGTACGCGCTATTGATATTTTTCAGGTATTAAAAAGCCGCACGCCTTAAAGGTGTGCGGCTTTTTGGTTTTTGTCGTCTGGCTTAAGTGTTCTATTTATTCTCAACGAGCCCGTAAGGAATCGTTTTAAATATCTTTGGGTTCCCTTTGAAGGTTGGTGCTTCATTCACTTGTTGCCAGTCAAGCAACATGATTGCCAATACGTTACGGTGCTCTCCGTATTCAAGGTCAAAATCACCGGTGATTGAAGGGATCATACCGCGCTTCTTATCAATCGAGGATTGGATAGCAAGTCGAGTCTTCTCTACAACTGGATCATCTTCAAGGCCTGCCAACAGGAAAGTTAAGCCAACCTCGGCAATGACATCTTCTTTCGCACGAAGCAATATTGTATCGATGTTTTCTCTGAAGTAATCGTAGATCCATTGATGATCTTGTTCGCTTACTTGGTGTTGATAATATTCCGAATCACCAAAGATCACGTGTGTCATACCATAGATCTTATTGCCGTATTGTTGGCTAGAGAGCTTCTTGTCTTTATCGTCTGGGTACGCTTTTTTGAAGGTGTCGACGAACTCATCAACCACATCTTGTTCACCTAGCTGGCGTAGCCAGTAGACTTGATTGGCTAATTGAGCTGCCCACGCTTTCACCATGTCTTCATTGGTAACGTATCGTGAGAAGTCATAGCGACGAATGATTTCACGTAGTTTGGCATCGTTCTTGTGTTCTAAACCGTATTCATTGGCACGAGCCATAGAACCAAGAAGGTCAACGCCTAGGTAAAGGTATTCTGGCATGTGCTTGGTGATGTTGTAGCGTCGAACACTGCGTTCATCGCTATCGCCAACATAAGATGCAACGCGCTTTTCTGAGTAGAGCACGATTTGTTCCATGGTTTGAACGTCATTCGACAGGGTGTTGAGCTTGCTTGCCACTCGTGCCATGTCACTCCATACCGCAGCAGAATACTTATCATCTAATGTCTGGCGATACATGCGTAGTCCGTAGTGACCCTCTTTGAATGCAGGCAGGGTGTAAAGTTGGCTTTCGTAGGTAGCGCGAATGAGGTCAGCAGATTGCTTGAAAGATTGTTCTTGAGAATTGAGCGAATCGGCTTGGGATTGAATACTCGATACATTTGTCGCCAGAGCGTTCTCTTGTGCGTGAACAGCGACCGTAATTGAGGCCGATAGTAATGTGCACAGTGTAATCGTTTTTAGCTTCATGTCGTGAGGTACCAAGCTGATTAATAGTCTATGTAAAATAACATCGATGAATCCTTTAATGTAAGGTTTGAGTCAATACAATGTAAGCTTTATAAGGTTTACTAACCCTTTTTGATTAAGTAATTAGTATAGTTAACAGACCTGAAGTGATGAATGGCACAATATTTGATAGATAGTAGACGTTAGTATAGATTTTTAATGACTTAGCGGCATACTGGAGCAATAAGCCAGAAATGAGCCGTTATCAGGCAGTATATAGAACAAAAGTGTTAGAGGTTCGTAAATGCCAAGTGGTTCTAGCAAGCAGTGGTCTGCCAAAATAGTATCTGTTCTTTTTTTCCTTGCGATAGTTGGCGCGATTGAGTTTTTTCACGCCAAGCAATTAATTTTTCTTAAAAACGAATCGTATTCAGAGGCAAAAAAGCAACTATCCATTATTCGTTCTCGGATTGAAGTCGCGATCGTGTCGGATATGTATATCCTCAATAATTTCTCGACTTTAGTGACCATTAACCCTGATAGTGAAGTGAAAAACTGGGACAAGATTGCTGAGAATATCATTCAAGATGGCTTCCATATTCGACTTATCGCACTCGCCAAAGACGACATTCTAAATTTTGTTTACCCTCTGGAAGGTAATGAGCAGGTTCTAGGTATTAATTATCGCGATCACCCAAACCAATGGGAGTCTGTAGAGATAGCTCGTAATCTTGGCAATACGTTTATTGCGGGTCCCTTTGAGCTGTTTCAAGGAGGGCAAGCCCTTATTACACGTACTCCGATCTTCCGAGATCCGCCTTTCAATCAAGATTACTGGGGTGTATCTAGCGCTGCTATTGGCTTAGACGAGCTGTTTGAAGATGTCGGAATCGGGAAGATCGAGAACAAGTATCAACTTGCGATACGTGGTAAAAACAGTTCAGGTAAAGATGGCGCTGTCTTTTATGGTACTCAGGATGTGTTCGATAATGCGTTTGCCACCGAACAGGTAAGTTTCCCATATGGTGGTTGGTACCTTGCTCTTTCTGGTAACGAATATGTATTGATGGATGAACCTTGGTACCGAATCCAAGCGGTAAGGCTAGTGGGTTATTCCATAATGCTAGTGTTGGCGTTTGCCTTCTTTACGATTTATCGCCTGTACCGTATTGCAGATAGCCGCTCAATGCATGATGAGCTAACGATGTTACCGAATCGTCGATACTTTATGTATAGCCTCAAGCAGGCCTTTAAAACTACTCAAAAACAGCGAGCGAGAACGTTTGCCGTTGTAAATATCGACCTCGATGGGTTTAAAGCGATCAATGACACTTATGGTCATGCAGCTGGCGATCAGGTATTGATCGAGTGTGCAAACCGAATTAGGAGTGAACTACGAGTTTCAGATATCGTCGCAAGGATAGGCGGTGATGAGTTCTTAGTTTTATTGCCACGCATCATTGATGATCAGCACGTATCGTCGATCGTGACTAAACTACGAAAGGCGATGTGCGCGGCACCAGTTGTTTACGAGGCGCACTCTATTTATCTTCGAATTAGTGTTGGTTGGGTTATTCATAATAACAACTACAATGATGTCGATGCGCTCTTGAAAGCGGCTGATGAAAAAATGTACGAACAGAAGCGTCAAGTTATCTAGGTTGAATTTGAGCTGCGATTAGAATTTAGTTGCTGAATGTGGGGAAAAGCCTCAGAATACCGCGCTTTGCTCCGTATCAATGTATTTGATGAGCAAAAGCTGAAGCAACGCATTTTTTAACGTGTTGCTCATACTAAATGTTATTCAACTGAGAAAATAATCTATGAGTTTTACCTCCCTTGGCCTTTCTGAACCGATCCTTAAAGCTATTGAAGCACAAGGTTACGATAAGCCATCACCAATACAAGAGAAAGCCGTGCCAGCTGTCCTAACGGGCAAAGATGTGATGGCCGCTGCTCAAACAGGTACAGGTAAAACTGCAGGCTTCACGCTACCTATTCTTGAAATGTTGTCAAAAGGCCCTCGCGTACGTCAGAACCAAGTACGTGCGCTGGTGTTAACGCCAACTCGTGAGCTTGCTGCGCAAGTAAATGGCAGCGTAGTGAAGTACGGTATTAACTTACCGCTTACCTCTACGGTTGTGTTTGGTGGTGTGAAGATTAACCCTCAGATGCAAAAACTGCGTAAAGGTAGTGATGTGTTGGTGGCGACACCGGGTCGTCTACTTGACCTATATAACCAAAATGCCGTGCGTTTTGACCAACTAGAAATCCTAGTGCTAGATGAAGCTGACCGCATGCTAGACATGGGCTTCATCCGTGACATCCGTAAGATCTTGGCTTTCTTACCTAAGAAACGTCAGAACCTACTGTTCTCAGCGACGTTCTCTGATGATATTCGCAGCTTAGCGAAAGGCTTAGTTAACAATCCTGTTGAGATTTCAGTAAGCCCTGCTAACTCGACGGCAAAAACCGTTGAGCAAAGCATCTACCCAGTAGACAAAAAGAAAAAGAGCGCAATGCTAGCGAAGCTAATCAAAGATAACGATTGGCGACAAGTGTTGGTGTTCAGCAAGACGAAACACGGCGCGAATAAGCTTGCTCGCTTCCTTGAAGAACAAGACATCACTGCTGCACCTATTCATGGTAACAAGAGCCAAGGTGCACGTACTAAAGCCTTAGAGAACTTTAAAACGGGTAAGGTACGAGTACTTGTTGCAACTGATATCGCTGCTCGTGGTATCGATATCCCACAACTGCCCCAAGTAGTTAACTTCGATCTTCCACATGTATCAGAAGACTATGTACACCGTATCGGTCGTACTGGCCGCGCTGGTGAAGTAGGTAAAGCGATTTCACTGGTTTGTGCTGATGAAGTGGGCGAGTTGTTCGGTATTGAACGTCTTATTCAACAAGTACTAGAGCGTCGTGAGCTTGAAGGCTTCTCGCCAGTAAACAAGCTACCAGAATCTCGTTTAGATACACGTCCAATCAAGCCTAAGAAGCCGAAAAAAGCAAAACAGCCACGTGAGCATGCTGATGGTCAACGCTCTGGTGATAACGCTCGTGGACACAAGCCAGCAGGTAAGAATAAGCGTCATGTAGCAGGTAATGGCTCAGCGCCAAAACGTAATCCAACGTCTGGAAAGAAGCCTACTGAAAACAATTCAGCCGCGACTGGTGAAGATAAATCAGTAAGAAACAACGGCAGTAACTTTAAACGCGGTAATGCGGGCAATAAACCTGCTGCAAATAACGCAGGTAAGCCTAAGAAGTCTGGTTACGGTGGTAGCTACGGTCCGAGCAAGTCGTCAAATAAGCCGACAGGCAACAAACCGTCACCGTCTAGAAGCCGCTCTAAGCCAGCTCCTCAGAAGTAGAGTCTCTTAGATAGATCATAAAGGTCCAATAACGAGAGTGCTTTTTAGGAGAGTTCTCGTTGATTCGGGACTTTCTGCTATCTAACTCAAATAAGCGCGAATATTGAATTTCAATGTTCGCGTTTTTTTATGGGCGTTGATTTGTAACTCAGGAGAGGTTTATTGCTGTTTAAAGTGATTGAACCTAAGGGAAGTACGGCATTTTGGGAAAGGGAAATGAATCTTTAAGGATTTATTAATAACAACATAATCACTAGCGTTTTTGTTGGATTTTGCAATTTGCAATTTCAGTTTGCAAAACAAATAAGCATTTACGAACAATACGTGTCCAGATGCGTAGTAAATACGTGTTTTAAAAGTTGGCACGCATACTGCATTGGTAATGGTGACCCTTCTTAAGCCGAGGGTCACCTAGCCAACTGACGTTGTTAGTGAACCTTTTTTGTTCACACAAAATATATGACCAATCACCCTTATTGTGATTGGTTTTTTTTGCCTGAATTTTAGGTTCTATTTTTTGTTATTACTTCTTTACTCACCACACTTCGAATAACAGCTTGGTTGGCGAGGGCATTCTCCACCTCTGGAGCAGATAAGCCTTGCCTCTGTCTCTATCCCACGTTCAATCCAATTTATATTTAGAATCTTGGCTATTGTCGTGAGATCTTTCTTGATGTTGCGCGGGATTGCCACAGAGCCACCGTTGTTAACACATGATGCTTTTAGCTGCTCTGCTATGTCTCTTGAATTACCGCCTTGAGCATCAATCGCAGGGTTGAGATCTATACCAGCACACAACACACGATTGTTACCCGCGGGATCCGTCATATTGATGGATTCACAGCAGTAGATTCTTGGCTCGTCTCCCACATTTAAAATGGAGATTTGAGCCGAGCTTCCCGCTCGAGGCTCCGATAATCGACGGAACACAGCCCAATGTTGACATGGATCAGCGACCGTTCTCATATTTCCCCAAGGCAGTGGAATCCCGTTCCCGCGGTATACCGCCTTGAGCTTCCCAGGCCCGTAAGCATCAAAGTAATGCCAGTGAGGGTAGGGCGATACTACTGTCATTCGGCGCATTGCAACAGAGGGGGAAACCCCTGCTCTTTTGTGAACGTCGATTTCGTAACCAGTGCGGTCGAGTAACTGTCTAAATGGGACTTTCGGACACAGCAGTGCTCCGGCAAAGAAGCTAGATTCGAAGTCACGCCATGCTTGAAGAATGTCTTGAGAGTTCAGCTGAGAAGAGCCTGAAACTTGGTTGTCGTCCCATGTATTGTTGTTACCTACCGACAACACACTTTTTAGCCCCTCTTTGCTGTGCAGAATGCAATGGCCGATATAAACCGAGAGGTCGTATTTTAGACGAGTTGGGTATTCCTTGAGAATTTCGTTTAAGAAGATAGTACCGGGAGGCTCAAAAAATGAAGTAACCAGTTGCTTGGCATTAATTCCTAGCTCGTCGACTACGTCTTGAGGTGTCCGTGTAACCCAGCGGATGTTGATTCCTAGGCTTCTAGCGATGTCTATGAGGTCTTCTACGCTGAGGTTAAGACGTTTTAGACCAACTTCTTCTGCAGCTCGCTCAAGGTCAGGGAAGTGGTTCTGGTTGCTCTCTTGGTGTGCCCGAATCAATAGATGCGCAAACTGGCGACCGGAGATTCCCGTTTGCGAAAGCATCTCAGGAATCGCGATTTGAAGAATGTCGTTGGAAAAAAGGAAGCTCGGTTCGAGTGCCATGCCACTTATTCCACCCCGATTTCCTTTATCAGGTGCAATGGCTTGTTGTTCCGATTCATCGTCGAGGAACCACGTTGGGTTTTTCTGAAAGACCTGGGCAATCACTTCTAGCATATCGATGCTTGGGACCCGCTTTCCACGCTCAATCATTGAAAGGTAAGAAACGGAAGGTGCGTATTCTGGGTTGATCCTAATACAACGCGCAGACAGGTCTTCCATCGTTAAATGGTTACGTTTTCGAAGGTTACGTATTTTCGTACCTAGGAAATGTGACTGACGAACTAAACTTTTTGACAAGGCCATATTTGTAAAATTCACATTGTAAAATTTTTGTTGTGAAATTGTATGTAAAAAAGCGCTAATCTACAAACTAAGCAATTCACAAAATGACAAATAAATTAAACGTTAGTTTGGAATAATTGCTCTAGGACACATTTTCGCTGTAGAAATCGGTGAGTTTCACCGGACTGGTCAAGAGGGAAAGACTATGAATATGCTGACATTCGATAAAACAGAAATCCAAAAACAATCAAAGCCATTTATCGCTGAAGCTGTCTTTGCCGTGGAGACAATCAGTGCCAACCAGCAAACTGAGAAGCAAGTTAAAGCAAAACAGCTGCTTGATCGACTATTCCCACTAGAGAATGGCTCACACCAAGACGTAACCAGCTATGTAGTCGATTACCGTCATATCATGGCTTACTTTAAAGATGGCCAGCATAGTGGCCTAAAGCACCCTAAACAGTTTGTAGCGTACATGGGGGAGAAGAATGACCCAGACTCAATCTTATTCCGAGATGGCAGTGGCAGCCACTTAGAGGTGATGTTTGGTTGCCATAAAGGGACGGGTTGCATCGAGTTGGTGGAGATTGATGATATTCAGTTAGAATCATGCACCACATTCGGCCAATCACCAATGGAAGCTACGACTACAATGCGCGAAGAGACTATCGCAGCTATGCGCCACTGGATCAGCTTGATTCAAGGTGATTCAAAAGGTAAACCAAAGGCATGTAGCGAAGATAAAGAGTTCAGAGCAAAGAGTGGCGAAGATTACTGCTTGAATTACTGCTATCAGCTTTAGTGTCACAAAGTAGGTTTAGCTCGCTGTAGAGTCTTAACCCTGTAAGTAATAAGTCAATACTTATAGCTGAACAAAAGCCGCCAAGATTAACGTACTAGTTAGTCCTGGGGGCTTTTTGTTGTTCTTTTTAAACGTATGTCGATGAATGCTTCACTGCCTTTAGTTAAGTGTGTCAGTGATAAAGCTAAAGAGGCATGACTCGATTGCGACCAAGTGATTTTGCTTCGTAAAGCAGTTTATCTGCACGTTCGATCAACGATTGTGCTGATTCGCCGGGTTCAAGTTCAGCAACCCCAAACGATGCGGTGATGCTGCCGACTTGTTCACCACTGCGGCGATCTTTAATTGACAGCTTTTCAAGAGATCGACGATTGGTATCTGCGAGCTGACGGGCAATACGCAAAGACTTGTTTGGCACTATGAGTGCGAACTCCTCACCGCCAAATCGATAAGCAGAGATACCTTCTCGGCAACTTAGCTTCAGCTTACGAGCAATTCCTTTAAGAACCATATCGCCAAACAAGTGGCCATAGGTGTCGTTGAAGTTTTTAAAATGGTCGATATCGAGAAGAATCAAACACAAAGATTGCTGCGCTTCGCACAAGGTTTCCATATCTCGATCGAAAGAGCGTCGGTTATAGAGTGTCGTAGTGCTATCAAAGAGTGCATCTTTCTGAACTTCTACCAGCTGGCTTTTAAGCTTGGTGATTTCTGACGTTGCAGAGTTTAGCTGAGAGTTTAAAAACTGAGTGGAGTGACGAATGTGACGTGATTCAGAAACCAGTTGACGAACCAAAGACATGACTTCATCGATCGATAAACTTTCATTATCAACACGAGCTAAATCTTCAAAGCTTTTATCGATCATGTCAGAAAATGCAGAGGTGTCGGTCAGGGTGTCGTTCATCGAATTCGAAACTTCAGAAACTAACAGTTCCAAATTAGCGCGAAGGTCATTGATATTTGTTTCGGATTTGCTCGCAACATAATTGTTATATAGCTGCTCACCAACGGCTGGAGGGCAAATACCGTAGTGTTCTAAAACACCGTCCATGTCTTGAGTCAGCTGTGGGATAGCGTTATCGACATAGGTGTACCAAAGTGCGTAATTTGCAGGTGTAGTAGACACCCTGTTTTTCATCATAAGAGGCACCGCTTTTTTTAGATTTGCGGTGGATTTCTGAAATTCGTCTTTGTTCATTATTTTTACTGCAGATACCAAAATAACTAAAGCCACTTGTCGACAAGGTTAGCGGATTTCGCAGGTATTTGCTTTAAAAATTATATGATTAATGGATGAGGATTGGATAAATAACTCATTTTTATTATGAATATCGATTGCGTATTCATATGTAAGATCTAATGGGTTGTTCTTTAAACATATTTTTGGTTATTCACTTTGTATCAGCGATGTAAATATCAACACTAAACCTTAGCAATGATTTCAGAAAATGACGCTCTAAATTGATGAGTAAAAGTGTAGTTGTTTGAAATAGGGGGCTAGAGATTGAAGAGTGTGGTAGAGGAAGTTATCAACGGAAAGGGAGTGTCGAAAACTTTTCGACAGATACAAAAAAGCGCCGATAAAAATCAGCGCTTTAAAATTCTTTTTAGCTAAAAGCTAATTATTGAGCAACAACGTTTGCTGCTTGTAGGCCTTTTTGACCGTTTTCAACTTCGAAAGAAACCTTTTGGCCTTCTTTCAGAGTTTTGAAGCCTTCAGAAGCGATTGCACGGAAGTGTACGAATACGTCAGCACCGCCGTTGTCTTGAGAAATGAAACCGAAACCTTTCTCTTCGTTAAACCATTTTACAGTGCCAGTATTTGTGTTAGACATAATTTGTCCCTTATTCATAAATTTTCTAAATTGTTGATTGCATTACTGCAATGCGCTGATAATTGAATTATTTAATATTGCTAAGAAATAAGGAAAAACTACTTACAAAAACGGGTAACGATTTTACATGTCATTTTTTACTATTCATCTAACTTAAATAACTCCGGCTAACAGAGCGAGTGCATGTTAACACAGTCTTTCCTGTTGTACACTCATTGATTGAGAAATCAGCGAGTTTTTTTGTCATGTTGTGCTGGTTAACAAAAACTACCTAAAATAGCTGATGGTTTTATAAAGTTACGCGCCATGACAAACTGAAAAGGAAGCCTAAGCCTCCTTTTCATGATTAGTATAGACGATATTAACGCTTAAAGTTGATATCTTCAGTCTGATCTAAGTTAATTTTTGTTCTAGCTGGTTGAGTCTCTGCAATCACCTTACCGTGACGCACAGAGTACTGCACTGGTACCTGGCGACGTACTGCATCAAAGCCATTGTCAGCAGGAAGAATCAGTAGGCTACCAGGCTTACCTTCTTCAATACCGTAGTTGTCTTGGATGTTCAGCGTGCGAGCGGAGTTATTACTGATCAGATCAAGCGAGTTGTTGATTTGGTCGTAGCCCATCACTTGTGTTACATGCAGCCCCATATGTAGTACCTGAAGCATGTTCGCTGTACCTAGTGGGTACCATGGGTCAAACACATCATCGTGGCCGAAACACACATTGATGTTTGCCGCTAGCATCTCTTTAACTCGTGTCACGCCACGACGTTTTGGATAATCATCAAAGCGACCCTGTAAGTGAATGTTCACTAACGGGTTCGCAACAAAGTTGATACCAGACATCTTCAATAGACGGAATAGGCGAGAGGCATAAGCACCGTTGTATGAACCCATCGCAGTAGTGTGGCTAGCGGTGACCTTTTCGCCCATTTCAAATTTATGAGCAAGGGCTGCAAGTGTCTCAACAAAACGAGATTGCTCGTCGTCGATTTCATCACAGTGAACGTCGATCAAGCAGTTGTATTTATGTGCAAGTTCAAATACATAATGCAGCGATTCAACACCGTATTCGCGAGTGAATTCAAAGTGTGGGATAGCGCCAATCACATCAGCTCCGATCTTCACTGCTTCTTCAAGTAACTCTTTGCCATTAGGGTATGAAAGAATGCCTTCTTGAGGGAATGCAACGATCTGAATGTCGATCCACTCTTTCATCTCTTCACGAACTTCAACCATCGCTTTTAATGCAACTAAGGTAGGGTCAGACACGTCAACGTGAGTACGAACGTGTTGAACACCATTAGCAATTTGCCATTTCAGTGTTTGCTTCGCACGAGACTTTACGTCTTCAATTGATAGTAGTTCTTTACGCTCAGCCCAACGCTCAATACCTTCAAACAGAGTGCCAGAAATGTTCCAGTTAGGTTCTCCAGCTGTTTGAGTAGTATCTAGGTGGATATGCGGTTCACAGAAAGGAGATACTGCAATGCCACCTTCAGCATCAAGGATGTCACCTTGATGGTTAATTTGTGCGTCATTATCGAGAATGCGAGAAAATTGACCATTTTCAATCAGGATTTGTTTCAAGCCCTCTTGGTCTTGAAGTTTCGCGTTCTTGATTAATAAGGTTGTCATAGTGTGTCCTTAAGCGGCCTGAGATTTCAGAGCTTTTTTATTCAATAGAGGATTGAGCACGAGGTAACTGATTGCACCGCCTAATACTGCGTTTAAAGGAACAACGCCAGGTAGAAAGTGACCAGCGGCTACGCCTGTTGCTACCGCGATAATGCCAGCCCAGTTAACGGTTTGGAACTCTGCATTTGCAAAATCTTTGTAACGTTTACGATTCGCAAAGAAGTCGGCGATGATTACGCCACCAATGGGTGGGATTGCCAGCGAAAGAAAGGTTAACCAACCTACGAAGTTGTTGTATAACCAAAGCGCAAAAATCGTACCGATAATGCCGTTAATGATAGACATTGTAGTACTTGAGCGGCCTGTAATGTTAGATAAACCCAGACCCGATGCATAAAGTGCATTTTCATTGGTCGTCCAGATATTCAAGCCAAGCACGATGATAGCTGGAAGAAGTAGACCCTGCGCGATCATGACGTCTGAAATGTCAGCTTGGCCAGTTGCGGCAGCGCCAGCAGCACCAAAGATGAACATCAGTGAGTTACCGATAAAGAATGCGACCATAGTAATCAATACTGCGCTTGCTGGCTTTTTACCAAAGCGAACGAAATCGGCAGTCAACGTACCCGCACTTACAAACGAACCGACAACCATTGCTAGGGCCATAGAGAAGTCCATTGGTGTTTCTGGTTTGATAAGTTGTAGCTGCTCTAAGCCGCCAACGCTATCTACTGCTGTTAATACTGAGTAACCACCAAGAATGGCAATGGCAGGAACGGCGACCGCCGAAAGCACCATGAGCGCTTTGATACCGAAGTACACGGTTCCAGTCATTAGTAAGCCAGATACTATAATCAGGGTATTGGTATCAATGCCAGTCGCTTTTTGTACTGGAATCGCGAACATTGCCACACCTACTCCAAACCAACCGACTTGTGTACCGCCAAGTAGAGCAGAAGGGAGCCATGAGCCTTTGGTACCGAAAGAGAAACGAGCTAGAAGGTGAGTAGAGAGGCCAGTAGATGAGCCGATGTAGCCAAGAAAAGAAGTGTAAATACCGAGAATTAGGTTACCGATGAGAACGGCGAGGAAGAAATCGTTGAATGAAAGGCCTGTCCCGAGTGAACCACCGGTCCACATACTTGCAGAGAAGAAAGTGAGCCCAAGCATTACCATGGTGAGTGAAGCGACTCCTTTCCTAGCCGATGTAGGAACCGGCCCTAGACTGTAGTTATTATCAGCAGCCATTTTTTACCTCCGCAAATGATCAAAATTAAATTTAACGGTCGCCGTATTGCAGGCAAACGTGCGCATTATGGTGATATAAATCACGTAGTCAATGCTAATTTTGTCAATAAAGGTGCTCAAAAATCAGTTATTGCACTAATTGTCTTATATAACATAGGGTTATTTTTTCTATTTATTTCAAAAAAATCAATAGAAAACGTTTTCTATATCGAATTGGGTATCTGCTGCTTAGGGTTGGCTATGAATGTTGATTATTATGCGTTTGAATGGGTGTCTGTATCGAAAGGGGAGCGGTTGACCAAACTGCAGGTAAAAAAATAGCCAATCGCAATAACCGCAATTGGCTTATATATTTCGTGAACAATAATAGGTTCACTAACAACGTCAGTTGGCTAGGTGACCCTCGGCTTAAGAAGGGTCAATAGTTACATTGCAGTTAGTGTGCCAACTCTAATAATCTTGTTTATTGGTTGTTTTATAGCAATTTGGTGCGTATTTGGGCTATTTATTCGCGTTTCAGTACTTCTTTTTTGCGTTTTGCAAATGCACTTTGCAATTAGTGGTGATTTGGTGATGGTTGAAAGAAGAGCTAATTCTTTGGCTATTGGCTATTCTTTGTGCTTAAAGTCTCTCATTTTAGGTTTAAGTGACGAGAAAGCCCGTGTGATACCTGATCACACGGGCTTTGTATTTTTTCACCAATGAAGGTGTTTAGATAGAGTAGAAGAAGTACAACTGAGACTTCATCCGAATGATTATTCCGCGTATTACGTCTAGGAATGCCATAAAACCGATCGGCTTCTCACCGCTTACCCACGCTAACCCGACAGAACCAACTGGAATGTCGTAGCCCTCTGCTTCGTCGATTTTTAAACGAACAAAGTGGTGCTTGTTCTGAACGTTTCGACCAGTAGTGACACGTACCTGTTCATCTATACCTAGCAAGCTCGCTTGTGCTTCCCCCGTCGCTTCAACGATACCCTCAACCGTTGCAGAAAATATTTTCCCCGGGTATACCGCTGTTGCAAATTCTGCTGGTTGCCCCACTTTAATATTACGAATCGCTTGGTGATTGACTCGCATCAGTACGTACTTTTCTTCGGTATACATCTGAATACGAGGCATTAACGAAACACGCTGTCCTTCACGAAGAATAAAGTTCGTCACAAAGCCGTCAGTTGGTGCAGTGATTTTGGTACTGTTAAGATCCCACTGAGCTTGCGCTAATGTTGCCTTCGCTGAATCGACCTCAGTCTGTTTCTTGTTCACATTGGTTTCAGCTTTGTGGATGTTTAATTTCGCATTCTCGGCATCGACTTCTTTCTTGCTAAGCTGAGATTCTAATGTGGTGACGTTATGTGTCGCTAAGTCTACCTTCGCTGTTTGTTGGTCGATGTCAGTTTCAGTAATCGTATGCTCTACGACACTGTTTTGCTTCTGGTAACGATCAAGCGTCTTTGATTGCAGCACTAAGTCTGTCTTTGCTGATTCTATCTGCGCGACTGAAGCCTTGATGTCTTCAAGTGCCGATTGATAGCTTATTTTAGCAATGCTCACTTCTTGGCGTGCTGTATCGAGCGCAACCTCTGCAGACTCAAGCTGAACGCTAGCTTTGTCTTTTGCGATGACATATTTGGTGTCATCAATTTCATAAATTAGCTGTCCTTCAGTTACATCTTGATTCGGGTGGATGTGGACTTTGGTGGTCTTACCCGACACATTAGTTGAATCTGGACGTAATTGGATATGTGGGGATTGAACGACAGAGCCTCCTGATAAATCCATCGGAGTGAAGTTGAGTAGGCCAACCCATACAAATAGTAACCACGATGTACCACCGAGATATGCAAATGCCTTGGTGCCTTTATTCCAAGGCATACCAACAAGTCTGAGTAAGTAAATGAACAGTGCCCAAATTGCTAAGCCTTCTAACATGCTTGGCTCTCCTCATCTTGCTTGTCGGAAGTTGCTTTGTCCCTAGGTGCTACTGGTGATTTCCAAGTATCTCTTAGATTGATGATGGCTTTTTCCATGTCAACAAAGGCTAAGATAACGGCTAGTACCCATACCCAGTGCCATACAAAACCAATCCATGTTAATGCGGTGATCAAACCGAGTTGTTGATGCTCTTTACTGTGAGCCTTATTGATTGGTAATTCATGCACACGCCAGAAGCCGTAACATGCAGCAGCGATGGTTGCGATTAACACAACGCCTGCCACTACGTGTAGTGCGGTATCTGCGCCGGTTCCGACAAATGGGACACTGACTAAACTCATTGATAAACCCTAGGTTAAATTGAGCGCCGAGTGTGATTGATATCAGATTTAGAGGTTGAAAATTTACCAATTACTTTAATAATGATGCCAATATGATTTGATCTGTAATGGTGACTTCTAAGTATGGTGGCTAATGAATAATTGTAACTTCTTAAGAGCATTAGGAATTTTAGGTATTTACCAACATGCGATGACCAATAAGCTCGTGAATGTCGAGCAATTAGGCATTCCCAGGTCGGTATTTAATAATCCGATGAATCTTATTCCTGTTAGTGAGGTGGATAAATGGTATGGCTTACTTCAGCACCAAACTGGTGACTCCGATATTATTTTGAAACTCGCCGATAGAGTCGATATTGAAAGGTTAGGTCCTCTTTCTAATTGGTTTTTCTCTGGACGCGATCTGGCTTCAAGCATACGCCGAGTTAACATTGGACTGCACTGTTTGCAATCTGGCGCCTTTCTCTATGGCACTCAAGTTGGAAAATTTATCAAGTGGTGTTACGACAACCCAGCTTATAGCGAGGCGGGCAAAGTCCATGATTCTATTCGAGTCGCCATCTTTATGATGAAGATATTAAGGCGCTACTTGGGAGACGATTTTACCCCTGCAGCTGTGTCTATAGCTGGTTATCGAGAAAACACTCAACTTTATCAAGAGTACTTTGGGTGCAACATTCAATGGGGACAACCACGAACTGAGATTTGGATACCAAGCAACTTGAGATTGTCGATCAACCAATCCCCTTCAGTTGGCAAGATGAGCTTGGCGATGAACTTTCATGACTTAGATCATTATCTCAACATGCCCGATGCCGCTGATGAGCATAAAGTGGCCTATGAAATGATCAATTACAGTCGCCATTTCGGCCTCCCAACGCTACATAAAGTATCAAGCTTACTTGGTTTATCTGAGCAGCAATTTCAACGTCGATTACATAAATTAGGTGTCAACTTTTCTACCGTTATGGGGTATGCGTTAAGTAACGTGGCTGTAGAGCTTTTGATGTATTCAGTGCCGATAGAAGAAGTCGCGACGAGGCTAGGCTATACCAACGTCGCGAGTTTTAACCGGATGTTTAAGAAACATCGAGGTCTGACACCTAGACAATATGTGGAGCGCTTGAACAACAGTCTTTGAGTAACAAGGCTTTTCTTAGCCTAAGCGCTCACATTTTTTCTGATCTTGTAGTTTTCGTACCAGTAACCAAGAGTATAGGTACAGATGGTGATGTCTGTAATGGCGAACGGGATGAAACTGGCGTTCAAGTGTGCTGTTTCTGGATTGAAAAAATTCGAAACGAACAGATACACCATAAAGAGCTTTTCGAGAAACGAGTACAGGATGATTGATTCTCTCCAGCGGCGTACGTAGGCTGAAGCTGCAATAAAGAATCCCATTAACCCAACCATGATTCCCCAGTGTCTGAACAAAAACACATAGTTAGAGTCGTAGGGTAGGTTGTTCATATCAAGCAGCGCAGTTTCAGGGTTAATTGCATAAATCCCTGCGTACATTGTAACTAAGCCGCCAATCACAAGGAAAGGTTTGAGAAAACGGTTAAAGAACATATTAAGGCTCCTTTTGGTGATTGATTAATTCAAGGCCAAAATATTGATTTCAACACGGCGATTACAGGCTCGGCCTGCTTTCGTGTCGTTCCCGCAAACAGGGTAACGCTCACCGTAACCTTGTGTTACGACACGACCAGATGCAACTTGCTGACCGATAAGGTAGTTACCAACAGATTGTGCGCGCTGTTCTGAGAGTGTTTGGTTACTTGCATCGTTGCCGGAGCTATCGGTATGTCCTTTGATTTCTAAGCGTGTATCTGGGTATTCCCCAAGAACAAGCGCGACACTGTTTAAGGTTGGGTAAATGCCGGATGACAAATGATATGATCCCGAGTCAAAGCCAATGCCATTTTCCATCACCAGCTGAAGCTCTTTGTCGTTGATACGTTTAACCTGTACACCAGAACTTACCAGTTGTTGACGTAGTGCCTGTTCCTGTTTATCCATGTAATAGCCTGCACCTCCACCTACAACTCCACCAATAGCCGCACCGCGCAGAGCGTCAGAGCTATTTCCTGTCGCAGCACCGATTGCCGCGCCCGCTAACATGCCGGCTAAAGCACCTTTGGTTGCTGAGTTAGTTTCGGTTTCACCGGTGGTGGCATTTTGTCGTTGAGTTGCCTGGCAGCCCGAAAGCAAAGCCGCGATAGAGAGGGTTACGATTACACGTTTCATTGAATCTATACTCTTAATTAGTGAGTGACTAAATTTAGTTATATCTATGAGTGTTATCTTAATCGGATTAATATAAATAATGATCCGAAAAAATACTGCAATAAAGGTTTTTTAAAAGATAATCATTATATGTTTTTATAAATGTTATTCTTCGACATAGAATTAATTCTCATATCATATAATTTAGGTTTTTTAATCAGTAAATATACCCAATGACTATGTATTTATCTTGGTTCTCAGTTTTAACGTATCTAATTTCTCTTGTAGAGAAGTTCGTACAATATTGATACAGAATCTGTATAAAGGGTGGTTGTGATTTCGCTCTAAGTAGTAAATAGAGTGGCTCATTTGATCTGGCGCTAGCTCGTTTAACCAAGCAGGTTGGATGCAATCAATCGTATTAGGACACATTGAGGCAGAGAGTGTTTCGGTAATCGCTAAAATGTAAGAATGTTCAGCGAGACATGTTAAAACAGACATACTGGCAGAGCGATATTTAAAATTAAAAAACTCAGGGGCTCGACGCTCTAGTATTGCGTTGAAGTCAGTGAGCCCGGGAACCAGAATGCCACCCGTTGGATATTTATTGAAACCTTCCAATTTAAAATTCCCATCAGACCATGGGTGGTTTTTCCTCATAATAACAATGGGTTCACTAGAGGTGAGAGCAACGGAACGGATAGATTTTGGTGTGTCAATTGGACCGAAATTCAACCCAATATGGACATCGCCATTTTGTATATCGGTGAGCGTTCGATCTGTCCAGGTAGTGACATTCAGTTTTGCTTTGGGAAATGAGTTAAACACAACCGAGCTCGTTAATTCTGTAGCCATTGCTTCAAGAAATACGCTTGATACTGCGATAGTGAGTTCACCATTGAATTCACTTGGATCTTCAAAAAGTTCTGAAAAAATCCGATTGTCTAGAGCATCGAGTTGCTCATTTAGGCCTAGACCAATAGCATCTGCTCTATGGGTTGACTGTAACTTACCATTGGCTGAATAAAATAATTTGTCGCCAGTGTAATCACGTAATTTTGCTAATGTTTGGCTAACCGCCGATTGGCTAATACCCAATGCCGATGCAGCCAACTTGGTGCTTCTATGAATGTAAATAGCATCAAACACGCGTAGATAATTTAGGTTCACCTGTTCATTATATTTTTTGTACATAATATCCCTATCCTCTGCTTAACATTATTAATCGATGGAATAAGTGATGCTTATTTTTCGTATAAGTAGCGTGGAAATAGTCATCTAAATATAGTGGCACCATCTTCTTAAGTGTCAGTTTTGGTGTATACAATGAAAAATATTAAAATCGCTTCTCTTTCTCTAATTAGTACAGCATTAGTTTTGGCTTCAACTTCGGTATTTGCAGAGCAAAATTCTAAAAAAAACAGTCATGAGTATCATGATGCTGACCCTCGAAACAGCAGCATGAGAGCGGCGGTATTTTCAGATGATGAAGGCGAACTTAAACTCCTTGCTGGTGGTGGTGCTTCAGGCCTCACCAGTGATATATCTCAGACGGTTGGTTTCGCTGAATATTACACTCAGTCAGAGAATGCGCGATTGAGAGCTGCTCACTTTGATTCTTTTGGTGGTGTTTATGTAGATGTTTACCAACTAAAAGACGCAGCGAACATGTACACCACAGGTTATATGCTGCCGTTAGGTAGTGAAGATGGCACCTTGTTTTTCCCTTCGTTGAACTATACCTATGTCGATGGTGGTGATGCGTACTCAACATTGAACGGATTAGGCGCTCCTCTGCAGGGCAACGAAGAAGCGCATTTGGGTTCTGTTAACATGTACGCATTACACCCTTGGAACGATACTCACTTTTCGGTATTTAATATTAATCTTGGTTCGTCATACGGTGGCGCTGAAATGCAGGTTGCTAACCTAATGTGGCTGCAAGGCATCAAAACCAAAGTAAAAGACAAAGACTTCAACATCATGTTTGAATTTAAATACGATGTGATTTCTGTTCAAAATGAGCGAGGCATTGATGAAACTTCAGAAGAAGTGACCGCCTCGGTTGGTATTGATTACCGCTTTTAATATTGATAACAAAACGCTGAACTTGATAGTTCAGCGTTTGAAGTTACTGCGAGCAACATTAGAAAGTGAAGTTTGCACCAACGAAGTGGATGCTTCCTTCAAATTCACCTTGAATCTGAGTATATGACTTGCTGGAACGGTCAATTTCCATCGTGCCAAAGTCTGCGTATTCATAGAAAATATCGACACGAGTTGAGTTCCAATATGTACTTGCACCCAGTGAATAACGGTATTGCTCACCTACAGGTAAGTCGACCCATTGCTTCGTTGGGTCATCCTGCGGAGAAGTTTCGTAAGAGAATCCAGCTTTAAGATCCCAGTCAGAGTTAAGCTGATAATCTACGCCCACTGCGAATTTCCACACATCTTCCCAGTTACGATCTATTGCTTGTGGAAGAGCTGGTGCTGAATTTAGTGTGTCGTTGTAGACGGGAGTCTCTGAGAATTCGCTCCATTGGTGGAATTGAATGGAAGACAATAGAGTTACTTGAGCATTAAGGTCGTAGCTTGCACTGATGTCAGTTATTGCTGGAACAACAAGTTCAGTACCCACAATCGCATTGCTACCATTGACCAGAGAGGCTGAGATGTCATCAAAATCATGAATCAATTTCGAACGGTAACTAAGACCTAAAGCCCATTGCTCGGCTTTGTACATTGCTCCTGCATTGTACCCAAATGCCCAATCGGTACCCATATCAGACTCAAAGCCAGTCGTACTAACTTCAATTAAACCGTAGTTTATTTGCACACCAGCTGCGATCGACCAGTTGTCATCCAGTTGGTAGCTGATATTTGGGTTTAACTGCAGTGCCGACATGAACGCTTTATCCAAATGGTTAGCGCCGTCCCAGTCATTACCATACTCAATAGAAGAACCGCCAATCGCACCAAAATTGATTCCGATGTGTGTACTTTCAGTTACTTGACGTACATGGAAGATCCCAATCGATGGCATCAAAGTATCTGCACTTGCATCGCCATCTGGGGTGTTTAGGAGGCTGCTATCTTTAGATGCATCGGTATAGTCCATCTGGAGATACAGTGCCATCGTGTTAATGGTTGTTTTTTGTTCGCCCATGTGGCTCATGGTTGCAGGGTTGGTGTAGCCAGCAGTCGCCGTTTCAGTATAGACACCGTCACCAGCCCCTGCAGTACCAGCATTAGCAGTGACAGCTTCTTGGAGCAATAGACCACTAGCATTGGCTAAATTTGAAAAGATAAGTAAAGCGAGAGCAGTTTTTTTCATTTTTTTCCTGCAGGTTAGCCTTGAGGGCATGGATTAATAAACTGCAGATAGTGTAAGGAAGGAGTGGTTGGAGATATTCAGTATTTTTTCCGTATTGCATAAATTTCAGATGTTCAAAATTCGCGAAATAATATGAATTAGACACGAGTATTAGCCTAAAGCTCAGCTCGCGTAGTCGGATTTCAAGAAGGATGGAAACTCAGCAGCCTATAGGGGAGGCACATCATCCTTGATGTAGCTGAGTTTCCAATATGGTTATATAGCTGTTAGTACACTACTTAGCGCAATGTGAAATGAGGTAAATGAATACTGAAAGTAGAATAAATTGACTCTTTTTTCGATGCGTAATATCTACAAAATCACAAATTTTATGAAATGTATTCATGGTCTTACATGCTATATATGAAGTAAATTTGAGCTTTCATTCGGATGATGATGCCGCGAATGACATTCAAGAAATTCAAGAATGGAATTGGTTTCTCTGCGTTAACCCAAGCTAGTCCAACGGCACCGACTGGAATGTCGTAGCCTTCAGGTTCGGTAATACGCAGACGAACAAAGTGGTGCTTGTTCATCACGTTCTTTCCTGTTGTTGCACGCACGTTGGTTTCACGAGCAAGCAAAGAACCTTGAGACTCACCTGTCGCTTCAACAATTCCTTCTACGTGAGCATTGAATACTTTACCCGGGTAAATGGCGGTAGCAAACTCGGCTTCTTGGCCAACTTTGATGTTTCTAAATGCTTGATGGTTAATTCTCATCAAGACAAACTTCTCATCGCTGTACATTTTTAGTCGAGGCATAGCACCAACAAATTGACCTTCACGAGCCATAAAGTTGGTGACATAACCATTGCTTGGTGCGTAGATCTTTGTTTGTGCCAAATCCCATTCTGATTGAGCGAGAGCGGCTTTCTTGTTTTGAAGATCGGCCTGTTTACTGATCTCGGAAATTTGTGATTTCTCGATTAGGTTTAGGTTTTTATTTGCCGTAATTTCTGACTTCTGATATTGCGACTCAATGATCGTGAGCTGGTTCTTTGCAACTTCAACGGCTGTTCGTTGTTGATCAAGGACGCTTTCTGTAATCGTTTTTTTAACTTTTGCATTCTGGTCGACATAGCGCTTTAGCGTGCGTTGTTTTAGCGTCAGGTCTTGTTTTGCTGCAGATATCTGGTTCTTGATTATCTCAATATCTTCAAGCGAAGCTCGGTAGTTTGTCTTTGCGATATCGATATCTTGTAAAGCTGCTTTATGAGCCATTTCAGCAATCGCTAGTTGCGCTTCTGCTTTGTTAACGGCGATAACGTATGAGTCATCGTCGAGCTCGTAAATCAACTGGCCCTTTTTAATTTCACTGTTCGGTGAGATGTGAAGGGCTTCAATATTGCCCGTTACTCGTGTTGAACCTGGTCGTAATTGAATATGTGGTGATTGCACAACGGAACCGCCGGATAGATCCATCGGAGCCCACGTAATAAGGCCAACCCATACGAATACAAGCCAGATAGAGCCACCACCATAAGCAAACATTTTAAATGGTTTTGTCCAAGGCACCCCAACAAGGCGAAGTAGATAAATAAACAAAGCCCAAACAGCTAAACCCTCTAACATCGTTATTCTCCTGCCTTTGTAGTTTGAGTTGGTGCGGTTTCATGCCAAATATGACGAATGCGGCGTATGCTCTTTTCCGTGTCGACAAAAGCGATAATAACGGCCAGCACCCAAACCCAGTGCCAGATAAAGCCTATCCAGGTGAGAATGGTGACTAACCCCATTTGACCATGTTTCTTTTTATCTGCGTGATGGATAGGTAGTTCATGGAACTTCCAAAACGCATATAACGCGCCTAAAACAGTACCAACCAGTACCAGTCCTGCTACTACGTGTAAGCCAGTGTCGAACGCAGTGTCGACGAAAGGCATGCTAATTAAACTCATAAAGCTTCCTAAAAGGGGTAATGAAAAATTAAGCTAGAGCGAGTTCACTCAAGAATAGTGAACGAGTGGAGAAATGGTACGGAGCTACTAAACCGAGTGAATCAGTAAAAATACGGGTCATGATTTTTAGTCGAGAAAAATATGATCTAGAGCGAATTTAAAGGGTAGGTGAGTGAGTAGAAAGCCAAAAATAAAGCCTGTCGTTTGATGACAGGCTTTCGTTATTCATCGCTTTAAGTCGACGCAGATTCTAGAAGCGTTTAGAAATTACCGCGGTGAGCGCGATAAATGCGATACCCATTAACATGACTTCGCCTTTGCCGCTGTCAAAACCAGCTTTCACGCCCATAAAAGCAACGATTGCGATTGCAAAAGGAATGATGTATTTAACTAAGCCGTACCAAAGGTTAAACAGAGGGAATGAAATTTCACCATTGTTGGTGATCTCATTTTTTAGGTCTTTTTTGTTCAATCTCCAGCCTGCAAAGATACAAATGAACATGCCGCAAACGGCTAAGAATATCTTGTCAGTCAATAGATCGAAGATATCGAACACGCCGGTATCGAATAACTTAGGGCCAATACCTCCCAGTGACAGTGAAGAGAGTACACACATACTGATCATCGTAATGCTTGATACCAGTACCGCTTTAAAGCGTGTCATCTGTTTCTCATCGATTAAGTACGAGACCGCAACCTCTAAAAGAGATACAGAAGAAGTGAGTGCTGCAACACTAAGGCCTACAAAGAAAAGTAGTGCGAATAGTAAGCCGATCACGCCACCCATTTCTGCAAACAGCTGAGGTACAACAACAAAAACTAAGCCAGGGCCAGCAGCAGGCTCCATGCCAAATGCAAACATTGCAGGGAACATTGCGATACCAGCCAGTAGAGCAACGCCACTGTCCATAGCAACGACCATCGCCGTCGTTTGTACTAGGTTCTCTTTTTTCTCTAGGTAGCTACCGTATGTGATCATACAACCTGTTGCTAGGCTTAAAGAGAAGAAGGCTTGTCCGAGTGCTGCAAGCACAACGTTGCTGTCTACTTTAGAAAAGTCAGGGCTAAATAAGAACTTAAGGCCAGCGCTTGAACCCGGTAATGATAATCCTTTTATCGATACGATCACCAAGATCATGAACAACATTGGCATTAGGATCTTGCCTGCTTTTTCAATGCCGCCAGAAATACCTTTCATGACGATAAGTACATTCAAAAAGAGATAGACACTCATCCACATTAAAGGCTCTACTGGTGTAGAAATGAAGCCAGTAAAGTTTTCCCCTATTAGTTGGGGAGTGTTGAGTAAGCCTGTGGCAATTTTATAGATGTAAGCGATAGACCAGCCACCGACAACCGGGTAAAACCCCATAATTAGCAGTCCACTTACCACGCTTATTACGCCGGTAAATGTCCAGCGTCGATCAGTCGCTTTAAATGCACCCACGGCTGATTTTTGTGTATGTCGACCGATAGCAAATTCCGTTAGCATGACACTAAAGCCAATGAAAATGACAAAGGCTAAGTAGATAAGAACGAAGGCGCCGCCACCGCTCTCACCTGCGGTATAGGGGAATTTCCAAATATTCCCAAGGCCCACAGCAGAACCTGCCGCTGCCATTACAAAGCCTAGCTTTGATCCCCATGTGTCTCTTGATTGTGAAAGGTTACTCGCCACAACATCTCCGAAAGTGTTCTAAATAAAATGATTGAATTTGATTTCGTTTACTAATGGTCATGAGAGCAATATGCAGTTGTGAACGTTGCACTGCTTCAAACCACCGTGCAGTGTATGGGGCGTGAACGTGAAGCTAAACCGTAGAATTACGGTATAAGTGCGTGTTGGTTTTGCTAAGAGCCAACTTTCTAGAAAAAGGAAAAGAAAAAGACAGGTAAGAGAAATGGAACGGTAGATAACCTTGGGGAAGTAGGTTCGAGGATGAATGCGGGCATCCGAATATTAGCTGAAGGTAGCTCCATGTTCCCATTCAGCTAGCAATTTAAGTGTTCAAGCTAAGTGCTCAAGTATTATCGAGTTTAAATTGACGTGCGCTTGATCAGTTTTAGAAATATAGAGCCTAGCGCTTTTTCACCGATTACTCGCTGTACGAAAGTCATTAGCTTTGCGTCTAGTGTGGTTTGGTAACTAAGCTTGGGTTTTGAATCAAACCCTGCTTTTAGCATGTGGTTTACGGTTGATTCTGGCGTTGCCCCTTTTCTATACGCGTCGTGTAAGAATTGATGAGATTTGTCGACGATCACTTTATAAGCCGAAAGCTGATTGGTTTCTTTCATATCCCGTAGTTGGATTGCATCAAGCTCTGTTTGCACACAACCCGGTTCAATCGTTGAGATTTGAATATTAAAGTCGGCGACTTCTTGAGATAGTCCTTTTGCCATGCCGTTTAATGCATGTTTTGTCGCGGAGTACCAAGAGTTCATGCTGGTGGAGACACGCGCAGCAATAGAGGTAGTAAAAATGATGCGGCCTTGGTTTCTTTCTCGCATGTGAGGTAATACAGCTCTTGCAACACGCGCAGCGCCGTAAACGTTAGTATCGAAGAGGGCGTGTACTTTTTCTATCGGTGTTTCTTCAACAGGGCCTGCGATTGGGTAACCAGCATTAGAATAAACAATATCAATATTGCCTACTTCTGAGATCATTTGGGTTACAGCAGCATTTACCTGCTCTTCATCACGGACATCGATCTCTAAAACGTGTGCTCCCAATATTCTCAAATCGTGCATGTTTTCAACGCGTCTAGCACCGCAGTAAACGGTGTGACCTTGCTTGAGTAGCGCAATGACCAGATCTTTGCCAATACCTGATGAGGCCCCAGTAACAAGAACATTTTTGATTAACATAGATAAGCTCCAAGAAAGTAATTGGGAAGCAAACCTTATTATATGCCGCGACGTTTGCACTTTTATCAAATGAAGGGCTGATAGTCATTAGAAACATATTGAGATAATAGGTTTACTGATACTTTAAATTAATTTATGAGCTTGCTTTTGTAATCAGTAGTATTACGGAAATAACGCCTATTATTTGGAAGTAACAGGCGTCCTACTTAGTAGAATGTTGGAAGTGTTAGTATAGTTAGGAAGGTTATTGTTCGATTCCTAGGCCATTACGAAGTGCGAACTGAATGAGTTCTGTATTGTTCTCAAGCTCTAATATGTCGATCATACGATATTTATGAGATTCGATGGTTCGGGGGCTTAAGAATAGCTTTTCTGCACACTGTTTTGCGGTAAACCCTTGAGCGAGCAGTGTTAATACAGAGCACTGCTTAGGTGATAATAGAAGAAGCTTCTCACCTTCATTTGCATTAGTCGCTTTGTCTTGTTTTAGGTTTCGAGCCATTGTTGAGTGCTGCCAATAACACAGCCAAATATCACAAATAAGTTTGAGACGTTTCATGTCTTGATCTGATAGTGGCGATAACTCATTGTTAAATCTGGAAAAGGATAGCGCCCCCCAATCTTGACCAAACAGTTTCAGAGGGATGATGCCATGCCAACGCCCACCTTCCGTATACAGTGTTCTGAGGACGGATATCTTGTGGTCACTCATATCTTGTTCGCTAAATGTCAGCCAACGTTTTTTGGTTCTGAGCTGTTTTAGATAGTCGAGGTAGTTGCCACTGATAAAACTTTGAGGGTTGAGCTCTGGAACTCCCTCACGAGCGATAGTAACGGTCTTTCCGTCGTTTAGCATGATCATTGAGTTGGGAAAAAGCGTGACTCTATCAATGTCAAACCAATCTAATACAGAGTGCGCGATTCTTTGCCAAGTCATGTCAAAATCTTTGGGAGGCGAGCCAATTAATGCGTCGGATTGTTCCGTCACTAGGTCTTCAAAAGATATTTTAGTGGTATTTGTCATCAAAAATAATCAGCCTCAACAGTAATAATACTAAACAAACTAGCGTTTTTTAGGGCTACTCGTCAAACGTTTCATTATATAACCGAATATTATCGCCAACGTTTGATATATCACTATCATTTAAATCAGTAATACTACTGATTACCCAAAATCATGTTTCTTAAATAATAGCTCACGGAAAGAAATTACTTTTAAAATTACAAAAGGTCTTGAGCTATGTTCAAAAAGAAAACCTTCCTACAACTTGCGATGGGCGCCGCGCTTGCATCAACTGCAATGGCAAGTTATGCGACGACGGATACGAGCCGCCCTAACATCCTAGCTATCTGGGGTGATGATATTGGTATCGACAATATTTCGGCATATACACGTGGTCAAGCTGGTCACTGGACTCCGAATATTGATCGTATTGCAAACGAAGGCGTGTTGTTTACTGACTTCTACGGTGAAAACTCTTGTACAGCGGGTCGTAGTGCATTCATCACAGGCCAACACCCAATGCGTACGGGTTTGACAAAAGTAGGCATGCCAGGCGCTGCTGAAGGTATGCGCCAAGAAGATCCTACAATCGCAACGATGCTCAAGGCCAAGGGTTACATGACAGGGCAATTTGGTAAAAACCATCTTGGTGACCGAGATGAGCACTTACCAACGGCTAATGGTTTTGATGAGTTCATGGGTAGTCTTTACCACCTGAATGCAGAAGAAGAACCAGAACACCCAGATTACCCACAAGCGCCCGGATTTAAGAAGCGTTTTGGCCCGCGTGGCGTTATTCATTCATACGCTGATGGTCGTATCGAAGATACAGGTGCTCTAACGATTAAACGTATGGAAACTGTGGATGAAGAGTTCCTAGAAGGTGCATTAGACTTTATCGACCGCGCTCATAAAGAGAAAAAACCATTCTTCGTATGGTTTAACTCAACGCGCATGCACGTTTGGACCCACTTGAAAGAAGAGTCTAAAGGCTTGTCAAAACGTGGTGGCCTTTATGGGGACGGTCTAGTTGAACACGATAACATGGTCGGTCAACTGCTTGATAAACTAGATGAACTTAAAATTGCAGACAACACAATCGTTTCGTACACCACTGATAACGGTGCAGAGAAATGGTCTTGGCCCGATGGCGCAACATCTCGTTACTACGGTGAGAAGAACTCAACGTGGGAAGGTGGTTTCCGTGTACCAGCAATGATGCGCTGGCCGAACAAAATCCCTGCGGGCTCTGTTGCAAACGAAATTGCAGCGCACAATGACTGGGCTCCAACATTCCTGGGTGCAGCTGGTGAGAAAAACATTGTTGCTGACCTGAAAAAAGGCAAAAAACTTAATGGTAAAGAGTACAAAGTTCATCTAGATGGCTTTGATTTAATGCCGGCTCTTAAGAAAGGTAATAACACAACAGCAGACAACTCTGTTGAGTGGCCTCGTAAGGGCTTCGTTTATGCAGCTGATGATGGTCATATTTCAGCCGTTCGTATGGGCGACTGGAAAGTGATGTTCACTGTGAACGAGTGTCATGGTGTTGAAACGTGGCAGTGCCAGTTCGAAGAGCTGCGTTTCCCTTACATCTTTAACCTACGCCAAGACCCATATGAGAATGCGCATAAAGATGGCGTAGGCTACCAACAGTGGCGTGTAGAGCACCTTCCATACATGTACTTGGGTGCGGCTTACACATTCCAGTTCTTGAAAACATTCCAAGAATTTCCACCACGCCAAGTTCCAGGTTCTTTCTCTATCGACAAAATCGCCGATAAGATGCAAATCTGGCAGCGCGCTCAATACCAATAATATTGAGTGACTAGCTAATAATATTGATCAATAAAGTCATATTTTTTAGTTGATAGGTGAGTCAAATCAGCCCCCGCTGAAAAGTTGATAAACCCCTAAAAAGAGCGGTCCTAGTGACTAATGCCGATCAGTTAAGAAATTTGTGAGATCATTTGACCGATCCTCAAAAGGCTTCAAAATCCGATATTAGGAAACTAATATCGGATTTTTTATGTCTTTAGAAAGCCAACTTGCTAATACTTTTCGGTCATGTAATACCTTCCATCACTTTGACAAATACTCTGACATTCTTAGTCCAGAGCTTATCCAGCAAGGCTTTGAGCAAGCTGGCGTAGCAACCGTTAGAAGAAGGCGGTTACCTTTGGAAGCAGTACTTTGGTCCGTTGTTGGAATGAGTCTCTTTCGTCAACAATCTGTTTGGGATATCGCTAACCAACTCGATATTGTCCTGCCAGACAAACAACGCTTTGTTGCACCAAGTGCTGTTGTTCAAGCGAGGCAGAGATTAGGTGAAGAAGGTGTAAAGCAAGTCTTTAAGAAGATGGCAGCGCATAGCTATCAAGCGTCTAACTTCGAAACTTGGTGTGGATTAAACCTTCTCTCCGTCGATGGTGTCGTTTGGAGAACAACAGATACACCTGAAAATCATCAAGAATTTAAAGCACAGCGTAATCAATCATCTGAAAATATTTACCCTAAGGTACGTATGGTTTGCTTGATGGAGCTTACAAGTCATCAACTAATCGATAGTGCATTCTCTGACTATCGCACCAGCGAAATGCGGCTCGCAGAAGAGCTCATCGAGCAAACACCAAATCATTCTCTGACTATTTTTGATAAAGGATATTACTCTTTAGGGCTGCTTAATCGTTGGAACAAAGTAGGTCAAGAAAGGCATTGGATGCTCCCTGTGAGAAAGGACTTTCAGTATGAAGTCGTCCATAAATACAGCCGGAGTGACGCTATCGTTGCCATAAAAACAACACCTCAGGCAAGAAAGAAGTTCAGTGATCTCCCTGAGACAATAGAAGCAAGGTTAGTATCGAAAATTATCAAGGGTAAGGAATATCAGGTACTTACATCAATGTGTGATGGGTTGCGCTTTCCTGGTGAAGACATCGTAGAGCTCTATCGCTATCGTTGGGAGATCGAATTAGGCTATCGGGAAATGAAGCAAACCTTGCTGGATAGTGAGTATACATTGCGAAGTAAGCGGCCAGATATGGTCAAACAGGAGCTCTGGGGAATTTTGTTAGCCTATAACCTTATAAGGCAGGTTATGACAAAAGCAGCGAGTAAGTTAGATAGCATCTGGCCGAATCAATTAAGCTTTACGAGTAGTGCCATGGCTGTGACTCAATACTTCGCTGCTTTACCTTTAACGAGCCCGGGAAAACTACCTAAACACTATGAAGTGTTATTACAGCAAGTATCTATGTTTATCCTACCACCCCGAAGAGAAGATAGAAGCTATCCTCGCTGGGTAAAACTGAAACCCAAGAAATATGCAACAAACAGAAAAAATGCCAGTCAGCTTAACTGACTGGCATTAGTCCTAGTGACCGCTCTTTTTTTGATTTCAGGAGATCTTTGGTTTTTATTAACAATGAACAGAATCCGTAATACTACTGATTACGACTGATAAGTGCTGTTGAATAATAGCCTTAGATAACCGTTACAGGTTTCCATCTTAGGGAAGTAATCGCACAGTGAATGTGAGTGAACGAGAAGAGGAATAACAATGACCCAATCAGCTCAACACAACACCATTATGTTGCCAAAAGCAGCCCCCGCGAAACGTATGAATATCATGACCAAGCCTATTGGATCAGCATGTAATATTGATTGCACTTACTGTTACTACCTAAGTAAAGAAGAGTTGTTGGGCCATGAGCGTGGCTGTGCGACTCAAATGAGCGAAGAGATGCTCGACACCTATATTAAAGCTTATATTGAGCAGCAAAATTTCCCTGAGATTATTTTCCATTGGCAAGGCGGAGAACCGACGTTATTAGGCGTGAACTTCTTTCGTGATGTAGTCCGCTTGCAAAAAAAATACTGCCCAAAAGGCGTGAAAATCGAGAACAACCTGCAGACTAATGGGACGTTACTGAATGATGATTGGGGCAAGTTCTTAAGCAAAAACAATTTCATGGTTGGCTTGAGCATTGATGGACCAGAAATGATTCATAACGCTTATCGTACCAACAGATCGGGACGAGGCTCGTTTAAACAAACCATGAGAGGTGTCGACATTCTTCATAAACACAAGGTCAACTTTGCGACGTTGACTTGTGTAAACAACCTTACGGGTTCAAATCCACTCGAAGTATACCGCTTTCTACGTGATGAAATTCGCTCACCACAGATGCAGTTCATCCCTATCGTCGAACCGAAATCATTCCGAGAGACAGCACCACAGAAATGGTCTGAAGAAGAGATTCTTTTTCAAGGCATGCCTGAAACTGAGCCTAGTCATCCAAATTCAATTGTAGAGTCTTGGTGTGTTTCTGCTCATCAATGGGGTGATTTTTTGTGCACCATTTTTGATGAGTGGTTAGAGAATGACATCGGTAACGTGAATGTACCGTACTTTGAATCTTGTGTTGAAACCTGGATGGGGCGAGTGAACCCACTTTGCACGCTTGCTCCCATGTGTGGAAAGGGCTTAGCCATTGAACATAACGGTGATGTTTTTGTTTGTGACCATTACGTTTACCCCGATTACAAACTCGGCAATATCAAGGATGCCAAACTCGAAGATCTGCAGTTTTCACAAGGCCAAGAAGAGTTTGGCCGAGCAAAAGAATCAACGTTACCTAAACAGTGCCGCGAGTGTACTTATCAGTTTGCTTGTTTTGGTGAGTGTCCGAAAAATCGCTTCATCAAAACCCTCGATGGCGAAACAGGGTTGAACTATTTGTGTGCAGGCTGGAAGCAGTTCTTCTCACATATTGATCCTTATATTTCAATGGTTGTTGCGACTATGGGCTACCCAGTGAATAAAGGCATCAATGGCGATGCAATGAAGATCAATTTTAAATAGAGGCATTATCTGATGAAACTAAAAACTATTGTGCTGCTTGTTGTTGCACTGATTAGCCAAACGGTTACCGCCCAGACCAAAGCGGTCTCACCGACAGACACTCTATTTAATCAAGGATCGGTAAAAGCTGTGATTGATATGGCTTTCCAAACTAAAAGTGAACGATATACAGAATTTGCTTCGCTTTTTAACCTTTGCCAAAAACGCCCTAATAACGCTCAATGCGATGAAAAGTACGAACTAAAACGCACAAACTACGAGATAGCTAAAGCGAATTACGATGTACTTTTAATGACTAATGAGCCGCAATTTATCACTTTGATGATGCCTCCGGCTAACTATGAAGAGTTGGTGTCTGGCTTAAAAACGTTGGGTTACTTAAGTGATGAGCAAGAAAAGGTCGAGCAAGCTCAAACACTTGAAGGGCTAAACCAATGGCTTGAATTTCATAACTTCGCGAAAACGGATGAGATTTACTTTATGCATGCGCTGTTGGTGAGGGCTGAAGAGTTATCTCAACAATTGTCTGTAGAGCGTCACCCAATATGAAACATCGGTTAGTTAATTGGCCAGCAGTGGTGCTCATTTTTGTTGGAATGCTACTTAGCTTTTACTCTTGTGTCACTCTGGCAACTAGTGTTCAACCTTCAGGTAGCGAAAGCGCAAGCCAAGTGGCCACTGTTGTTGAACATCGTGAGCAATTACTCGCGGAGTACTCTCAAAATGAAGCTCTACCCATAGAACAACGTGCCGCAGCGACCGTGAATTTAGGGATGTATTATGGCCCGAATGCGGTTATTGCCGTTGCTAGAGCGTCGCGTTCTGAACATCCACAAATGCGCTTGGCAGCAATACAAGCCGCAGAACAGTGGCAGGGTAAAGCAAAGTGGGATGTTGTCTACCCATTACTTGATGATGTTGACCGCGATGTTGAAGCTCAGGCTGTCCGAACTTTGATTATTCTTTGGCCGCAGTTATCCGGCGAGTACCTCGACCGCTTGGCTCCGGCAATCGATAGGCACCTAACCTTACTCTCCAACGATCTTGATGGTGATTTAGAGCGAGCTTGGATCTACACCTTACAAAGCAAATTTCAACAGGCCGAGCTGATCTACTTAGATCGATATGAAAATCATAAAGAGCCTAGGGTTGCTATTGCTTACGCAGAGTATTTAAAAGGCATTGATGACGATGAACACGCTCAGTCTATTTTAAAGCAAACGTTGATAGAGTTTCCTGAATCGGCGGCATTGCATTATAGCCTTGGCCTGTCTTACTTGCGAACTGGGGAAAGCGTGAAGGCGCTACGTCGCCTGAGAAATGCGTATGAACTTGAATCGATGAACGGTTCTTATGGATACACTTACGCGACTTTAGCGCGAGAACATGATGCTGAGGCTGCGATTAATGTCTATCGGGCTATTTATCAAGATCATGAGCAACCAGCCTATCTATACGCTTTGTGCGACACCTTATTAGTTGCAGGACAAGATGCGAACCAGTGCCTTGCTGAACTTGAATCTGTCGCACCTCAAGATGTTGTATCGAAACTAAAAAAACTCTATCTGCCAAATTAAATCAACGCTGATATACCTATTCAGGAATTACAGCTTATTTAGGTAGCCTTACAAGGTAACGTTATGTCTACAGATACTCGAGCAGCCATTTGTCAGTTAATTGAACTGACGAACCAATCCATTATCGGTCAAGCTCATGTCACACAATCAATGATGATTGCGTTGTTGTCGGGTGGGCATCTTTTATTGGAAGGGCTTCCTGGAACGGCAAAAACTCGCGCCGCTAAAATATTGGCGGAACAATTGAATATGGCTTTTAGCCGTGTGCAATTCACTCCCGATCTGCTTCCTTCCGATGTAACTGGTACTCAGATTTATCATCAAGAGCAGTCGAAGCTGACGTTCCAACCTGGGCCTATTTTCAGTTCTATGGTGCTGGCTGATGAAATTAACAGAGCACCAGCCAAAGTTCAGGCCGCGCTTTTAGAAGCGATGGCTGAAGGTACAGTGACGGTTGCGGGTGAAACCATGCCACTGCCAGAACCCTTTTTTGTGATAGCAACGCAAAATCCCGTTGAACAAGAGGGCACATACCCGCTACCAGAGGCGCAGATGGATCGCTTCATGATGAAAGTGAATGTTGGCTATCCAGAGCGAGACTCTGAAATGTTGATTATTGATCTAGTGCGTAAGGAAGAGCTCGCAGTAATTGATGAGGAAGTGAATAAGAGTATGGATTCAGGAACGCTACAACAAGAACAAAATGAATTGCTAGCAGCGGCATTTGAAGGCGGTGTTGAGCACATTGCAGCTGGTAAGGAGGCGGTAATGCGTATCCATACCTCACAGCCCATTAAGCAATATATTGTGGATCTTGTTATGGCAACGCGCTTCCCACATTTGTACCCGGATTCAAATTTAGATAAGTGGATTGATGTTGGCGTAAGTCCTCGCGCATCGATCGCACTAGACAAATGCAGCCGTGCTCATGCTTGGTTAGCGGGGCGTGATTATGTGACTCCAGATGACGTGAGAACGGTCGTGGGCTCGGTATTAAGTCACCGTATTACTCCAAGTTTTGATGCATTGTCGAACTCGGTGACCGCAGAACAGATAGTTGATGAGCTATTGCTCAATGTGCCTCTCTCTTAGGGAACGTTGTTATGAATGTATCAGATGACGTAAGGGTTGTTAGCTCGTTTGAATCTCTGATGGCGACAAAATTGAAGTCGACAGGTTTCTCGTTGCCACCCATAGCTAAAAGCCGTTCTCGACAAGCGGGTAACCATTTATCTCGCTACCGTGGTCGAGGGCTTAACTTTGAAGAGTTTCGTCACTATCAAATAGGCGATGATATTCGTAGTATTGACTGGAATGTCACACAGAGAATGCTTGAACCTCATGTAAGGGTTCAAAGTGAAGAAAAAGATCTGCCGGTGGTGTTGCTCGTCGATCAACGCAGTAGCATGTTCTTTTCATCGGTTGATACTATGAAATCTGTGGCGGCAGCTCAAGTTGCGGCTTGCTGTGCTTGGAAGGTATTAAAAGACAGCGATCGCATTGGAGCGTTAATCTTTTCAAATGATCAGCTGTACTGGCACAAACCACAACGTCATTCTGCACATGTTGCACGGATTCTTCAGTCTCTGGCGGTCGCGAATCAAGGTTTGTCTCGTAAAGAACAGAAAACTAAAGAGGTCGCAGGTTCAGGGTTATCCGATGCTTTGACTAAGCTAACGCAGCAAAAACTAAAGGGTTGTTTGATCGTGATGATCAGCGACTTCAATGATGCTACAAAACAAGATGTTCAACGAATCAAATGGTTAAAGCAGCACAATGATTTGATGGGTGTCGCTGTCAACGACCCTATGGAACTGGAACTTCAATTTTCTCAACCGATTCATATCAGTGATGGTGAGTGGCAGCTATTGGCTGATACCTCATTGAACGAGAAACTTCATCGATACAACCAAACAATCCAGCAAGGCTACCAAGATATCCATCAGTTATTGAGTGCTGGTGGAGTTGATGTGGTTAGATTAGACACGTCTGGGAACCACATCGCTGATTTTATTCAAAAAATGAGTGGGGGCTACTGTGTCCGATAATCGAGTTTTACTCAAAGGTTTTATCGATCCTGCCTCTACTGTTGATGTCAGTTGGTTGCCAACAACAATTGGTTGGAAAGCCACATTTGTTCTGATCTTAGTGTGGGGGGCTTGGAAATCGTTCCACCTTTTTCACTCCTACAAAGCGAACAAATATCGTCGTCTGGCGGTAAAAGCGATCAGTAGAATTAAACAAGACACCATTGATAATCAGCGCCAGCAACAAGAGTTACGCAGAATAAACAGTCTGTTGAAGCAAGTAGCTTGTTGTTCGTTTCCTGGAAGTAAGGTCGCGATGCTCAGTGGCAATGAGTGGGGGAGTTCCTCACTGTTTCTTCACCGCATCAGGTTTTTGACCGAACGCTTTTATTGCAATGGCAGCAAGATATCTACAAGCCCGCATCAGATTATAGCTGGACCGAAAGTGAATTAAGTCAGATTCGTTTAAGCGCCATTGCGTGGGTAAAAAGCCATGTGAGGGGGACGGATGATCGAGTTTGAATACCTTTGGGTCTTTGCCTTATTGCCCTTGCCGATTCTTATCTACTCTTTTGTTCCGAGCCATCAAACTCCTCAAATTGCCTTGAAAGTGCCTTTTTTTGATGCGTTGACATCAAGTTTAGGTCTGAGTGCTGAGAAAGGATCAAACCAGATTAAGGCGGGTATTTGGCAACGCTCTTCTCTGATTCTAGGTTGGCTTTTAGTCGTACTGGCAGCTGCAAAACCTGTTTGGTTAGGGCCTGAAGAGACGAGAGAGCTAGCTGGCCGTGATGTAATGATTGTTTTGGATCTGTCGGGCTCTATGGCAACAGATGACTTCTCTAATCGTGCTGGTAACCAAGTGACTCGATTGGCGGCCTCAATAGAGGTGTTGGACACGTTCAGTCAAAAGCGAAGTGGCGACCGACTCGGCCTGATAGTCTTCGGTGATTCTGCTTTTTTACAATCGCCCTTTACGGCTGATCACACCGCATGGTTAGCGCTGTTAAATGAAACCGAGCCTGCAATGGCAGGGCAAAGTACCCATTTGGGCGATGCAATCGGTCTGGGTATTAAGACGTTTCTTTCCAAGAATCAGAAAGACAAGCAGGAGCTGTCATCCGGCTTAGATAGCGCTCAACCTGATCAGCTTTCTTCTGAAGACCTTGTTCCTGAAAACCTTGCTCCTGAAAAACATGAGCATGAACGCCTTACTCACGAACATCTTGGCCGAGATCACTTGATGATTGTACTTACCGATGGCAATGATACCGACAGCTTAGTGCCGCCGATTGATGCCGCTAAAGTGGCTGCTGCGCACAACATTAAAATTCATCTTGTGGCAATGGGGAGCCCTAACACTTCAGGTGAGCAAGCGATTGATATGGAAATCATTGAGACTGTTGCCAAGTTAACGGGGGGACAGAGCTTTCTAGCGATGTCACCTACTGAGCTGGATAACGTGTACGACACCATCAATGAACTCGAACCTAGTGTGTTTGAAAGTTACCGTTATCAGCCAAAACAAAGCCTCCATTATGTGCCTTTGCTTATCGCCTTCATCTATCACTTAGTGTTTATGGTGGTTCGATCTGTTTTGCGACTTCGTATCAAGCCTGTGACTCTAAATAGGAGGGCTTTATGATGGGAAACTTTCACTTTATACGCCCTGAATGGTTGCTGTTAATCGTGCCACTTGCTGGGGTGCTGATAACGAACTGGCGCCGAAGCCAAAAGCAAAATTCGTGGGTAACCCATTTGCCCAAGCACTTGTCTGATGCTTTACGTGTTGGCGAGTCGTCTCGTGTTAAGCATCTTCCGATCGTTATGCTCAGTGTCATCTGCTTGGTCGTGATAGTGATTGCTTCTGGGCCAAGTTGGTATCGTCAGCCTTCGCCTTTTGCAGAAGACACTACGCCTTTGGTAATTGTGCTTGATGTCTCTGAGTCAATGTTACAAAAGGATGTTGCGCCAAGTCGTCTGTTTAGAGCAAAGCAAAAAATAGCGCGGCTTATCGACTTGCAAGGCAAAGGGAAAACCGCGTTAGTCGTCTATTCGGGCTCCGCTCATTTAGCGATGCCTTTAACGCAAGATATTGCGGTGTTTAAGCCTCTATTAGAGGCTATTCACCCCGAAGTAATGCCAAGAGAGGGGAAGTTTGCGGAATATACCTTACCTGTCATCAACAAATTGGTATCTGAAACTGACAATGCAACAGTATTGCTGGTGACCGATGCCGTTAATCAACTGGCTTACCGTGAGTATCAAGGTTATTTCAAGGAAAAAGGCTATCAACTGCTTGTTTATGGTGTTGGCAATCAAGATGTTCCATCCCCGTTACCTATGGAAATTGAAACTCTATCGAAATTAGCCAGCTCTGTGCATGGTGACTTCGTTGCTTTTACTCAAGATAACCAAGATATACATAACCTTAGTGGGAAAGTAACGTCTTTTGCTGAGCTTTCAGCAGACCAAGCTGAGCCTTGGTTTGATGCAAGTTACCCTTTGGTGTGGGTGGTGCTGGTACCGTATTTATTGTGGTTTAGAAAAGGTTGGCTAGTTCAATGGTGCGTTGTGGTTTCTCTATTTTATAGCGCGACTTACAGCCCTAATTTATACGCAGCAGAGTTTTCGTTGGTCGATATTTGGCTGACTAAAGATCAGCAGGGAGCTCTGTATTATCAAGATCAAGAATACCAACAAGCCGCGCAAATCTTTGAAAATGAGTACTGGAAAGCAACGGCCTATTACCAAGCTGGCGAATACGAAGTGGCACAACAATTCTATATGCGCAGTGATACCTTACAGGGGCAATTAGGTGCGGCGGCTTCATTAGCGAATCAAAAAGAGTTTGTTGCGGCAAGGTCTTTGTATCGAGAGATCTTGGAGCAAGACCCTGATAATCAAGAAGCACTTCATAACTTAAAGATTGTTGAAGATGTGATTGCTTATATTGATAGTTTTACGAAGGAACAATCGAAAAGCAATGAACGTCAGGTGAGCCGAGAAAATGGTGATAAGCCAAAACGCTCGGATGGTGTAAAGCAGCAAGTAGAACAAGATCAAGTGATTCAAGAAGTCTTATCCGCTGAACAAATCTTGAGTGATCCAGGTGCCAACGAAAAATGGATGAAGCGAGTTCAGAGTGATCTATCGAGCTTTATCTCAACCAAGTTTGCATTGCAGTATCAGCAAGGGGTAGCTAACCAAACGGAGTGGAAAGATGAAGCTAAGTAAGTTATTTCAGCTTTTGTGTTTGGTTATTAGCTTAATGAGTCATTTTGCTTATAGCCAGCCCAATACCCACAGTCAGAAGCTAGCCTCACTCTATGAGCAAGGCAATGTAAAACTTAATACTTGGCTGAGTCATGCCAGTTTAGATATTGCAGTGCATGAGCAGGTTACTCTCAATATCGAAGTGAGGACAGACACATGGTTCACCAAAGGCACCAAGGTGCACCGTATCGAGGTTGATAATGCGGTAGTGCTGCCTGTGAGTTCTTTTGCTGTGAACTCCACAGAACGTATTGATGGGAAAGTGTACTCCAAACAACTCTGGGAAATTGTGCTTTACCCATTACATAGTGGAGAGTATCAAATCCCTCCTGTCGCGCTTGAGATTGGCGTAAAGCACGGCAGCAATAATGTTGATGGGGTGGTGATGACGAAGGCTTTGTCTTTCAATGCTCATAAGCCTTCTGCCAATATGACGTCTGATCAGAAATGGTTAACAGGTGCTGAAGCTAGGCTAAAAGAAAAGTGGACGCTTGTCTCTCAAAATGAAAGCACACAGGGCTTGGAAGAACAGCTCAGTGTAGGCGACGCGATCACTCGTGAAATTACGTTATCCGCGCATGACACCATCAGTGCACTTTTGCCGGAAATCACGACACTCCCTGATTCCTTAACGAGTCAATTTTTGGTATATCCTGAATCAACTCAGTATCGAGATGATGAGCAAAGGGGTGTGCGTCAGGCTCAAAGGTTAGAAAGGGTGACTTATATAGTGAACAACGCTGGCCAGGTTACGCTTCCTGCGGTTAGCGTTTTTTGGTGGGATTCAGAGTTTCAACAGCAAAGAACTCTTGTCTTACCTGAGCGAAGTTGGCAAGTGTCGCACACCTTTGCTTCTTTTATGGAGCAGTACAAGGTGCTATTGGTCGGACTCGCTGTCATCGTTGTTCTTGTGATTTTGAGTACAGCATTGTTGTACCGCTATGTTAAAGCAAGGCCTAAGAGCAAATGGTTTTGTTTAGCTCAAGCTATCTATAAGAAAGATATACCTTTGTTCGAGAGTTCGATTTATCTGGTTTTACTGGAGCATTTTCAATCTAGAGTGCTGGCCCCCAGAGTAGAAACGGTCGAAGGTATTGAGATGATATGGCAAAGATATAAGGAAAGCTCTGAGCATGAAAAACTACGAAAGAATGAATGTTCTCGATTAGTCTTGTTTAAAGTACTGATAGCTTTCTCTTGTCAGCTAAATCAGGCGGATTAAACCGTTAACTGGTAACGCGATTTTTTTTCATCACTCCAGACAGATAGACAATCCCCCAAGTACTTAAAACAAAAGGGGCGGTGAGTGGCAGTAGTGACAGTTCATGAAAGCCAAGTGTCACAAGGCAGCTCAAATGAATGCCTAATAGGATTAACGGCCAAGGGATTCGCGGATAGAGCACAAGCGCTAGAGTGGCAAGAATGGCGTTGTACCCATAAAGACCTTGGGCAACCAGCTCGTTAGAAGCACCAATCATCTTACTAAAAATGGTGCTCATTATTACTGCTAGCACAACCCAAGTGGCATGCTTTAGGTTGTTAAGTGCGATGGCGATTAAGATAACGAGCCCTGACAACGCATTGTCTATAAAGCTGACTTGGCTGATCCCTTTTAACAACGGGATCACCACTATCGGTAGGTTGAACCACGAGTTTGCCTCAAAACTGATTATTGGTATCAATACGGAGTTGGATGGAGAAAATGCCGATAGATCTAAGGTCGATTGGATAGCATAAATCAGCCAAGAGGTGAGGATAAAGGCGCTAGTGTAACCGCGATATTTTTTAAATCTGAATACAATGTTGGCAATCGGGACTGTGAGTAATGCGCCTAACACAGCCACTAGAACCAATAATGGTGTGACACCAAAAAAGTTACCGATAAATAAACCAATTAAAGCCCCATTTAACGCATACATACCACTATCAATATCGTAAGCTGCCTTGTTGGTGTTGGTGTTGGTGTTGGTGTTGGTGTTGGTGTTGGTGTAGATATAGCAACAGAAGGCTAATGCATAGCTGCAACTGGCGCCAAGCAAGGTAAGAAAAGCCAGTGCAATTGACTCAATAGAAATGGCAAATAATAGCAAAATCGACGTCATGACAGATGACGTGAAATAGACTTGCCCAATACCATTGAGCAAGCCTTGAAGTGGGAGAGTTTCCTTATTATTCTGCATTGTCTGATTAGCTATTTAGTTATGTTAAAAATTTGATAAACCAGATTGTATACAATTATCCTTTGCTGACCACCTTGTCGTGCTAATTCTGATACCAACGTTCGCCATAGGCTGCTTGATAATCAGGCTTAACGATAACGCCTTCTTGCTCAGGCACCGTTTCTAATGGCCCCACGATCGTTCGATAAGGTAATACGCCAGCCCATACTGGGATATCCATATCGGTTTTATCATCATTCACACCATGTTTACCAATCTTCACGGAGGCTTCCGTTAAAGGTATCGCCAATAACTCGGTCGCGGTGAGTTCTTTTTCGTTACTGAGCCTGACTTCATCGGTTCTGCCCGGCGCGATTTGCTCAATGAAGATGTTCAATAAGCGATCTTTTTCTTGGTTGTCATCGATGACTGAAAATGCCCCCAACACCACAGCAGAACGATAATGCGCACTGTGATGAAATGCCGAACGAGCTAACACCCAACCATCGAACAAAGTGAACGTTAAACAGGTTGGCTCTCCTTTTTTTAAGCCTTTCAACAAGCGGCTGTTTTTAGCGCCATGAATGTAGACCTTGTCATCCACTCGCCACGCGAGCATCGGGATAACCATTGGTCCATGTTCGCCTTGCAATGCAATGTGTGCGATTAAGCTCTCATCTATGATTTGATGAAGTTTCTCTTGTTCAAATACGGCTTTGTGAGCCCCTTTTTTAATCGTGGTTCTTTTCGTGTTAGATAACATAATCGCTCCTTAATCATTGCCTTTTGATTAATGTAGCGATTAACTGGTCTATTAAATAGAGCCACTTTTAAACACTATTTGGATCCAGTTATGCAGCCTATTGATGTCGGTGACTTACAGTTAGACGAGCAACATGACACACGTCAAACCGCCTTGTTCCAAGCGATCAGAGAGAAGATCGTTCAAGATTTATGGAGCAAGGGCAGCAAGTTACCTTCAACACGTAAGCTAGCCGTCGAGTTATCGGTGAGTCGAAATACGGTGATTTATGCGTACGAACAACTGGTTACTGAAGGTTATATTGAGAGTAAGCAAGGCTCAGGGTTTTATGTGTCGGTTGAACAGCCTGAACACTTTCTAAGTTTGTCTCAACCGAAGTGTGTTCAGGATGCGAAGATTCAACAAACCGTCAGTAAACCGAGTGCAAACATAGCGACACCTAACGACATTAACCGCAGCTTTGCCCCCGGAGTTCCTGACTTAGATGCATTCCCTTTTGCGAAATGGCAGAGGCTGCTGCAACGTCACTCTACACGTCAGAGCATTGCGGGCAATCAAGAGGTTCAGGGAAGCTTAGCCTTGAGGGAAGCGTTGAGCAGATATCTTGCAAGCAGTCGCTCGGTTCACTGTAGTGCTGACAGAATCATCATAACCGCAGGTGCTCAGCAAGCTATCTCAATCGGTTTGATGGCGACGTTAGCGATGGGCGACAAAATCCTTGTGGAAGAGCCCGGCTATCGACAAGTGCATAAAATTATCGATCTGTTGAGGCTAGAGCTAGACGGTGTGAGTGTGCGTGAAAAGGTTGGGTTAGATACTGAAAAAGTGTTGTCCAGTAATGCTAAGGCTCTCTATGTCACGCCAAGTAACCAATACCCAATGGGCACGACCCTCAATATTGAGCAACGCCTCAAGTTGATCGATTGGGCTAACAAACATCAGTCATGGATCATTGAAGATGATTATGACAGTGAGTTCCAGTTTGCTCATCGCCCTTATACCAGCATGCAAGGTTTGGCGGGTAAGTTAGGGTTCGATGATCGCATCATCTATGTCGGCTCTCTGAGTAAGGTGATGTTCAATGGCCTGCGATTAGGTTATTTAGTGGTGCCTGCAAATCTCGTGGCAAAGTGTCTTGAGATTAAAGACGCGCTCACCGGAGACACGGCGTCCCATACACAAGAAGCTTTGGCGGATTTTGTTCGCGAAGGCGATTTATTGCGTCATATTAGAAAGATGCGTCGTTCATACAAACTCAAGCATGAAGTGATGATAGAAGCGATTAAAAGTGAGTTTCATGGCGATCTTGAAGTGATTAGCCAAGCGGCAGGGTTGCATGTGACAGTTAAATGGTCGAACGGAATATCAGAACAGGAATGGAACCGTAGAGCAGAGCTTGAAAATATCATCATTCGTCCTTTTGACTTTTATGAATATGGATCAAGTGATGTTCGTGATTGGAGTGGTGCGGTGTTGGGGTTTGGAAATATCCGTTTGGCTGACATAAAGCCGAAGATCAAACAGATCGCTCGGCTTTTTTATCAGTAATATTGGTAGGGCTTGCTTACAGTTTGTCGATTCATCATTAATCGAGTTATAACTTGTCGACAGAAACGGTTTTACCTTTACCTAGCCACTTACGCCAAGGGAGTGACAATGTCACAAAAATAGTGACAGCATAGAGCATCGACCAGCTTAAACAAATAAACACCAAGGTACAGATGACCAGTGAGAGCATGGCGGTGTATCTAGATGCGCCAGTCAGTAATCGGCAAGCGGCTAACATCGCGAGCAGATAAACCAGAACAAAAATACCGTTGGCGAGCTTGAGAAAGAACTCGAGGTCCAAGTTAGACAACTCACCAATCACACACGAAATAAGCGCGATAAAGCCAATTGCTAATGTTGGGTAAAGTGGTACGCCGCGGCTGTTCAATTGAGCCATTCTACTTGTCGGAGTGTGTTGTCGAGCTTGAGCCCAGATCATTCGTGATAGGCTTTGTGTGTAAAGGTTTAGGCTAGCAAAACAAGCAAAGAAACCAAGTACACTGATGATCGTTTTGAAGCCATTGCCAAACAGTTGTTCTGTTACCCACGGGATGGATGCGGCATCAAATTCAGGTGAGCCGTAAGCCCCCAGTTTAAGAATCACCACGGAACAAGCCCAGTACACTAACCCCGCAACAAAACAGCCTGCAATGATGGCGATTGGGAAGTCACGTTGTGGATTTTTGAACTCCTCTCCCATGTGAGCAAAAGCTTCTATTCCGACAAAGCACCAAAACATAACAGCCAAAGCTGCGCCGATAGACCACATCGAATCGGACGAGATAGCAGGAAGAGTAACATCGGCTATCGTGATATCGGCTTTCCAAACAAAAGCGCTAACTAAGGCGAAAATCGACAACGCGATTACGGTTTGTAGGCGGCCAGAAGATTTACTGCCCATCAAGTTGACGGTAATCAGCAGGGCTACGGTAAAGGACTGAGCACCAAGCGGTGTGTCGAGAGGTGCGGGTAACAATTGTTGAGCAAAGCCGCCCGCTAATGCAATCGCAGCTGGAATGCCGACAGGAATAACACTCACAAACAACCAAGCAACACTTGTTTCTAAACGCTCGCTGAACGCTTGGCGTACAAAATAGGCGGTGCCACCTGCGTTGGGGTAGCGTTTTCCTAATGCTGCAAAGGTAAGGGCGATTGGGCAAATGGCGATAAACAAGATTAACCATGCCAGCAGCGACAACTGACCTGCAATACCTGCAGCGATAGCGGGAATCATAAATAGCCCAGTACCCAGCAAGGTCGTAGAGAGCTGTCCAATTCCGGACATTAGCGTGATTTCTTGTTTGAGTTGTGTCATTCGCTCTCCTAGCTTTTGGTGCTTATTCTGGGATGGGTAATACTGAGATTGAAATCATACATTGTCGACATCAATAATACAGCTAGCGAAACGTCGTAAGACACCGCTATTTTGACGGTATTAATCCGTTTAAGCGTGAAAATGTCGGTTGTCATAATGGCTGTTATAAGTCGGAAAGTTGTGTCAAATTAGGCGTTATAAATAGAACAATAAGTGGAAAGAATCAAAAGTATGGATAAATTTGATCGCCAGATTTTGGATATTCTCAAAACCAATGCACGATGCTCAGTGAGCGATATCGCCCGAGATGTCAGCCTCTCGCGCTCGGCAGTGAATGCCAGAATCAAAAAACTGGAAAGCGACAAAGTGATTACGGGTTACTGCGCTCAAGTGACAGAGCCAAATCAAACGAAGAATGTGTGCGCTTATATTTTGCTGAAATTCGACATGTCGAGCAGCGACCATAGTTGTGAATCTTACGCGCAACGAATCCAGAGTATTGATGGTGTGCAATGGTGTCATTCGATAAGCGGTGAGACCGATATGATGCTGTATGTTGAAGTAGAAAGCATGGAGCGTTTAAATCAAGTTCGCGACCAACTGCAAAGCTATCCAGATCTGCGTCACCTAATGACTCATACTGTGCTGACCGAGTTTTTTAACAAACTGAACCCGACGGTAACTTCATGCTAGGCAATATCAACTTAAACCTATTGCGTTCATTGCATGTGCTTCTTGAAGAGTGCCATGTCAGTCGAGCCGCTCAGCGTCTGCACATCACGCAGTCGGCGGTTAGCCGTCAACTGGCTCAGCTTAGAGAGCTATGTGGTGATCCTTTGTTGGTTCGTGATGGGAACAAACTGGTTCCAACCAACCGTGCTTTGTTGCTTAAAGGCAAGCTCGATGACTTGCTGGGCGAGTTTGACCACTTATTAGATGATAAGCCATTTGATCCACAAGATTGGCAAGGTGAATTGGTGTTGGCTTCGAGTGATTATGTTGCCCAGTATATCTTGCCCATTATTGTGTCCGAGGTGTCGAAGGATGCGCCCCATATCAACTTGGCTTATCGCTTGTGGCAGCCTAACTTCCTTGAAACGCTCAATGAATCAGGTATTCACTTGGCGTCGAGTATGTTCCCCAAAAAGCCGGATCATGTCTCAAGTATCAAGCTCGGAGAGGATAAGTCCGTGTGTTTGATGAGAGCCTCTCATCCGTTGGCTAAGCAATCAGCCATAAGCTCGGAAGACATCGTGAGTTACTCACATATCAAAGTCACGGGTGGGGGAGACAAAGACAGCTATTCGGATATTGCGTTAAAGAAACAGGGACATAAACGCAGAATCGCATTGCAGGTACCGTTCTTTTCATCGGCGGGAAACGTGTTAATGCAAGACGATTACTTGATGATTGTGCCGGAGCATATTGCTTATAACTTGGGGCGACATCTCGATGTCGCTTACTTTTCGCTGCCGTTTGAGACAGAAATGCATACCTATTGGCTGATATGGCATCCTAAGTATGACAACGACTCTGCCCATAAATGGGCTCGAGAGAAAGCGTTTAAAGCCATCCAAAAGTCGAGTTACAATATAAGTATGATTTCAAATCATACTAGTAATGATAATCTTTGATTTCAAATAATACCTGCTGCGGCATATTGTAAGCGCTAAGTATTGAGTATTAATTGTAGAGTGTTCAGCTGGAACGCTTTGTTTTACTAGGAATGGAATGATGACAGTAACAATTTGGTTTTCTTTATTAGCGATTTGCTTGTTGGGTGCAATGTCTCCGGGCCCAAGCTTGGCGATGATCGCTAAGCATAGTTTGGCTGGTGGCCGTATCAATGGACTTATCGCAGCTTGGTCACACGCGGCTGGCATCGGTATTTATGCCTTCGCAACCATCGTCGGTTTGGCTGTGTTACTAGAACAATCGCCAATGCTATTTAAAGGGATCAGCTTGGCGGGGGCTGCGTATCTGCTTTACCTTGGCGTGAATGCGTTGCGTTCGAAAGGTGGCGTTGCAGCGAAGTTGGAAGCGGGTGAACAGATGAGCTACATGCAGTCTGCTCGCGAGGCTTTCTTGATCTCTATCTTGAGCCCAAAGATCGCGTTGTTCTTTATCGCTCTGTTTAGCCAATTCGTAGCGTTAGGTAATGAACTCAGCAATCAAGTGATCATTGTTTCAACACCGTTGATTGTTGATGGTCTTTGGTACACCTTCATCACCTTGGTGCTATCGAGCCCACTGATCGTTGAAAGAATCCGTTCTAAAGCGCAGTTGATTGACCGACTTTCAGGTGTGGTTTTGATTCTTCTTGCTGTCCGTGTTGTGTGGACGATCTAGCGGTAGTCCGGACACCGAAAAAATGACGTGGATAGCAACGACACGGATCTAAACTATATCCATAAAAAAGGCTCACTAGACATTATCTAGTGAGCCTTTTTAGGTTTTTATCGAGTGAGTCTTTAGCCTTCTGAGTTCAGAACTTCGTCTAGCTTTTTCATCGAATCGGAAAAGTAAGGGTTGTAGGTTAAACGCGCATGGTTTTTACCTTCTTCGCGATATCCCCACGCTGAGTACCATACTTCACTCGTCGCATTGCACTGTTCTTCAAAACCTTGAGCCTGACCATTCGAGCAGATCTTCTCGCTGCCATTGATGCCGTAGTACGGATTGTTTGGCGAGAATAACAAGCCCATGTGCGAACCGTTAGAGATACGTTGTTCAGGGATCTTCATACTGTATTGAACCGCGCGAGGATCGTCGAGTGTGGTTTCCCCTTGCCAAATCAATACGTTGTTTGGGTTTGGCATAGACTCAGTAAACGCCTGCTGAACATAGCTAGTATCAATCACACTGTCGCCTTCACTCATCATAATGAACACTGGCTTATCGAAGTGTTTATCTTGTAAGTCTTCGCGAACCACTTCTGAAGTTTCGTAATAAACCGAAGCACCATTCATTGGCAGTGAGTTATAACGCAGTACATTGTCTTCAGGATCTTGATCGGCCCAAGTGACAAAATAGCTCGCTAGCCCAGCATATTGAACCGCAGATGAGCTCGGTTGAAACGCTGGAGAGAACAGCAGTAGCCCAGAGATCTTTGGATCATGTATCGCTTGTGAAGTCACGAGATTCGCGCCAGTGGAATAGCCGCCTAGCCAAACAGAATTGTACTTTTGCTCAAGTAATTTTGTATGATGAGCTACCACACCTTGCCAATCCTCTAGGCTTGGCTGCATTAAGTCACCCACGCGACTACCGTGACCCGGAAGCAATACGGTTCTCACTAAGTAACCTTGCTCAGCTAAATGGGTTGCAATATCTTTAAACGAATAGGGTGAGTCGCCTAATCCATGAACCAGTAACACCGCCTTGCCATTTGGTGAGGTTGGTTGATACTCGGTTGGTGAATTAAGTTGGATCTCTAGTTGCTTGTCTTCCGTCATGAACACACGGTTTTTCAATAACCAATCTTGGGTGTCATTGACGTAGGCATCAAAGCTGTCTTGCCTATAGCTAGGCAACCCTGGAGAAGTTTCGTAAGCGGGTATAGATGTCTCGTTGGAACAACCAACGAGACTTAAAGTTGTTAAGGCCAGCAGTGCTAGGAGGGGCTTTCTTTGCATTATGTAATCTTGTCTCTGTTGTGCTTTCACTATGCTTGAAACTAAAGTTTAGGTTACTTTCTGCTTGAAAGATCTTCGTATTCACCTTCAATAACACCGGCATCACTGGTTGATGATTGACGTGTGTTCATGTGGGCTGCGAATCCCTGTTTCTTCATTTGATTCTGAATGCGCTTGCCAGTGATTAAAGCTGCAATAGCTAAAGGAATAGCAAGGATCAAGCTAGTGAATAACGCCAAAAGGCCAGTAAACAACGCAACAATCGTAACTAATATATTTTTCATGTTCATTCCTCTTTTTCTATGTTGTTACTTTATCGCTTCTATTCTGAACGAAACATGAACGTCGTTAATTAATCTTTGAGAGTCACTATGACACGCATGTGTGCTCTTAAGGAGTTTATATGTAGTCATAATCACGCACTAAAATAAGGGAATAAAACTAAGTTCAATAAAATCAATGAGTTAAAAGTTGGCACGGTTGATGCTTTATAGGGTTTGGAATAAGTCACTGTAAGCAAAGCACTTATAGTTAACAAAAATATTACTGGAGCCCTTATGTTCTGTATTCAATGTGAACAAACAATTCAAACCCCAACCGTAAAAGGCTGTTCTTTCGCACAAGGTATGTGCGGAAAAACGTCGGAAGTATCCGACCTTCAAGACGTGTTGGTGCATTCTCTGCAAGGTGTCTCTTTTTGGGCAAGCTTAGGTCGCGCTTGCGATGTTATTGATACAGAAGTTGATGAGTGGGCACCAAAAGCATTCTTCGCAACACTGACTAACGTTAACTTTGACCCTGCTCGTATTATCGAATTCGCACAACAGTCTCATGAATTCAAGCAGCGTTTAGAGCAAAAAGTTCGCGCAGCAGCAACATTGATTGGTTTTGAAATTCCAGCACTTTCGGCTGCTGCGCAATTCGATCTTCCAACAGATTCTTCAGAGCTATTGGCACTTGCGCCTCAAGCTGCGGTAAACCGTGGTCACGACTCTCAACACGAAGACGTGATTGGTCTTCGCCTTCTTTGCCTATACGGCTTAAAAGGTGCGGCAGCCTACATGGAGCATGCTCGTGTTCTTGGTCAAACTGACAATGCTATTTTCGCTGAATACCATGAAATCATGGCATTCCTAGGTACAGATCCAACCGACCTAAAACAGTTACTTGATACATCAATGCAGATTGGCTTGATGAACTACAAAGTAATGGAAATGCTAGACAAGGGCGAGACAGATACATTTGGTCACCCACAACCTACAACGGTGAATGTGAAGACTAAGAAGGGTCACTGCATCCTTGTTTCTGGTCACGACTTACATGATCTAGAAAAGATCCTTCAACAAACTGAAGGCAAGGGCATCAACGTTTACACTAACGGTGAGATGCTACCTGCACACGGTTACCCTGAGTTGAACAAGTACCCACACCTTGCGGGTAACTACGGCAGCGCTTGGCAGAACCAGCAAAAAGAATTCGCTAACTTCCCTGGTGCCATCGTAATGACATCTAACTGTCTGCTTAACCCTGATGTAGGTTCATACGCAGACCGTCTATTTACACGTAGCATTGTAGGCTGGCCGGGTGTTGATCACCTTGAAGGCGACGATTTCAGCGCAGTAATCGACTGTGCTCTTGCGCAAGACGGTTTCAAACACGACGAGATTGAGCAGATGATCACTGTCGGTTTTGGTCGTAACGCACTGATGGAAGCGGCACCTGCGGTTATTGAGCAAGTGAAAGAAGGCAACATCAAGCACTTCTTCCTAGTGGGTGGTTGTGACGGTGACAAGTCTGAGCGTAGTTACTACACAGACTTCACAGCTCAAGCGCCAGAAGATTCAGTAATCCTGACATTGGCATGTGGTAAATTCCGTTTCAACAAGAACCAATTCGGCGACATCAACGGTATCCCACGTCTGTTAGATGTTGGCCAATGTAACGATGCTTACTCCGCGATTCAGCTTGCTATCGCATTGTCTCAAGAGTTTGATTGTGGCATTAACGAACTACCACTAACGCTAGTTCTATCTTGGTTCGAGCAAAAAGCAATTGTTATCCTGCTTACTTTGTTCGCTCTGGGTGTGAAAGGCATTTACACTGGTCCAACTGCACCTGCATTCCTAACAGAAAACTTACTAAAGATTATTCAAGATGAGTTCGATATGCGTTCTATCACAACGCCAGATCAAGATCTTAAAACAATCTTAGCAGCTTAATTTAAGCCAACCTGAAGCCTCGTTGTTGTGACGTTTTTAATAAAACAGTCAACGGCGGGGCTTTTTAGATTTAAATCTTTAGTCATCAGCAAGGTGCGTGAACTATGTATGCATGGTCGGATAGCGATTCAATCAATTTAGTGTGTTTAAAGAAATGGCACGAGACGCCAGATACGGTCAGCTTTGAGCTTGGTAGTATTCCACAAGACTTACATTTTAATTTTAAGCCAGGGCAATTTATTACTCTGGGTTTGGATATGCCGACGAAAACGGATTACCGTGCCTATTCTGTGGCCTCTTGCCCGGAAGATAACCGCCTGAAGTTGACGGTAAAGCGTGTGGAAGGTGGTTTGGTTTCGAACTTTATTGTTGATGAACTTGACGAAGGTGATGAGGTTTCAGTATTGAAACCTGCAGGTGTGTTTAACTGTATTGATTGCATGCCAACGGCGACGAAAAAAGTAACGCTAGTGAGTGCGGGCTGCGGCATCACACCTGTGATGGCGATGGCAAAATACTGGCTCGCTCAAGGTAGTGACATCGAGATAGATTTCGTTCACATGGCACGTAACAAGCTTGAGACTATCTATTTTGAAGAGCTTCATAAAATGGATGAAGCGCACGCGAACTTCAATTTAAGATTACTTCTGAAAGACAGTGAGGGAACAACAGCTCCTCAAGGTCGTTTAGATAAGAACTGGTTGGTAAAACTGAGCCCAGATATCTTAGACAGAACTGTTTACTTGTGTGGGCCTGTCGGTTTTATGCAAGACATAGAAAGTTACCTGAAAGAACTAGAGTTCAACATGGAAAACTTCTATCAGGAAAGTTTTACACCAGCAACTCAAAGCAATAATTCACTAGCTAATAGCAATACTGCCTCAGCAGAATCACAAGCAGAAGGGTCTGCGGATTCGAATGGGACTGTTAAGGTATTTGTACCTGCGTTTGGCGCAGAAGTTGAAGCGGAAGCGGGCACACCATTGGCGGATTCATTAGAAAAAGCAGGCGTTCCAATTATTATCGCTTGTCGTAGTGGGATCTGTGGTTCTTGCAAATGCAAAGTGACCAAAGGGTCTGTGGAATCAAGCAGTCAAGAAACATTGACGCCAGAACAGATTGAACAGGGGTACGTGCTTGCATGTTCAAGCTCGATTCAGTCAGATGTTGAGGTTGAGTTATAACAGAAGTGAAGCTGTGCAAGAGTGATGAAGACAAGGTCTTGCAATAGCGATAAAAGTTAGGGCGCTAGATGTAAAAAGGCCACCTAGATCCGTTAGAGAGAGCAGATCTAAGTGGCAACCCTCTTGTTTATACGGGGGAGTAAAACAAAAGAGGTTGCGAAGCCCATACAGACTTCGCAGATATAGTTATTATGTTGTGGAGCTTTTTGCGATGGACGTATCTACAAGAGCGAAGTTGATTAAACTTCAGGGTATGTCTTGTAGCGTACACCCATCATCTGTTCCATACAGTGAACAACCTGACAGCTGTAGCCAAACTCGTTGTCGTACCAAATGTACAGCACGGCACGGTTGTCTTGTGCGATAGTCGCCACACCGTCAACCACACCTGGGTGACGAGAGCCAACCAAGTCCGTAGATACAATCTCAGTCGAGTCTGTGTAATCGATTTGTGCAGACAAAGCAGAAGACAGCGCCATTTCACGTAGGTACTCGTTCAACTCTTCTTTGTTTGTGCCTTTCTCAAGGTTTAGGTTAGCTACAGCCATTGAAACGTTTGGCGTAGGTACGCGAATCGCATTACCTGTTAGCTTACCTTCCATTTCTGGCATTGCTTTTGATACCGCTTTAGCTGCGCCAGTCGATGTCAGAACCATGTTTAATGAAGCAGCACGACCACGACGATCACCTGAGTGGAAGTTGTCGATTAGGTTTTGATCATTGGTAAATGAGTGAACCGTTTCGATGTGACCAGACAGTACGCCAAACTTGTCGTGAACCGCTTTCAATACAGGTGTAATAGCGTTGGTTGTACAGCTTGCTGCAGAGATGATAGTGTCTTCTGGCTGAATAACATTTTCATTCACACCAAATACCACGTTCTTGATGTCGCCTTTGCCTGGCGCAGTCAGTAGAACTTTCTTCGCACCGTTACACGCAACGTGTTGGCTCAGGCCTTCCGCGTCACGCCATACGCCTGTGTTATCAACCACAAGTGCGTTTTCAATACCGTAAGTCGTGTAATCCACTTCTTCTGGTTTGTTTGCGTAGATAACTTGGATGAAGTTACCGTTAACGATGATCGCTTTGCGTTCTTGGTCTACCACGATGCTGCCGTTGAATTGGCCGTGTACAGAGTCACGACGAAGCAGGCTTGCTCGTTTTTCTAGGTCGCCATCTTTGCCGCCACGTACAACGATGGCACGCAAACGCAGTGGGTAACCCGGACCACTTTTCTCGATCAACAGGCGAGTTAGCAGTCGGCCAATACGACCAAAACCGTACAATACAACGTCACGAGGTTCTGTCATCGCATCGCCTTCAAGCGATTCAATGAGTGCAGTTTGTAGGAAATCATCCAACCCGTGTGTGTCTTCGCGATCTTGCCAGAATGAATGCGCAAGGCGACCAACATCAATACGGCATGGAGACAAGTCCATAGAGAGAAGGTGTTGAATGATGGGTTGAGTCTGTTCTGCTGTAAGAGGAGAACCAGTGTAACGTTTTGCGATGCGGTGAGCTTTGATGATGTCGATAGTTGTCGCGTTAACCAGGGTCTTACCGAAGAGGATAACTTCTACGCCTTTTTGACGGTATAACTGACCTAAAGTTGGAGCGATGGATTCAGCAATAGTTTGACTAGTTTGCCAGTCTAGGAGGTGCTTTTCGGGACTCATCTTTACTCGGGACCTTTCACGTTAAGTTTCTGCATTCATGGCGGTTGTAGGGAAGCCAATCAGCATAGGGGATTTGAGGCATCAGGCTGTGGTCTTTATTGCCACTTAAATGTGCTTGATATGCCTTGTGTGCAACTTGTAATTTTTATGTGGCAGGATTGTAAGGTACGACGGGTTATTCTGCTAGGAAAAATAAATGCAGACAGATTATCTGTAAGTTGGCTTTATATTAGCCATAAATCAAGTTTTTAGTGTCGATAAAGACTATTGACTTTAACAATCTGTAGTACTTATTTTTCGCCAAAAAATACTCAAATCAAAATATTATATGTAATAAAAGTCATAGTGATCATTAAGGGTGTGATCGTTAGCTCAAGTTACACGTAAACAGTAAACGACAAATAAGGGAATCAACCAGTATTGTTGTTCGACCTTTGAATAAGCCTAGCTTGAGCGTGAAAAGTGCATCACGCAAACGTTTGGATGTCACAATTTTACCCTAACTATCCGCTTTGTTAGCGCGCAGAGTCATTATTTACAGTCTAGTTGAGCCTCTAAATGTGGCCGTTCACTTGTTATGTGGGTGATAATAACTTGAGAAAACGTCTTTTGTTTACATTTTGCTCACTGAAACCTCGCTTTTCTAAACTTCACTTAGCAAAAGCACGCCTCTCCGCTTTAAAGCTCTGTTCTTCGAATTTTTCGTTCTGGGTTCAGAGTATCGTTTGTTCATATCCAATTTGATCAATAACCCTCTGTTAATGTCCTATTCTTAACTTGGGCTAGGTAAAATTACTTTCGGGAAGGGAGTTGTTATAAAAATGATAAATATGTCAATTGGATGGCGTCTTATATTTCTTTCCACGGTTTCTGTATTCATCATGTTTGGTTTTACAGTAAATGAAGTGCTTAAGAACGATAAGAAGATGAACCACCTCGAAACAACACGCATTAAAGTTGAAGCGCTTCAATCTTTTAATACGGTTTCAAGTGATGCTTATCGATGGTTAGTTTTGTCTAATGACTCCCTTGAGAAAGGTCAGCTGCTTTTAAACCTGCATACGGAATTGGATAGACTCACTCAGTATGAGGCACAACTGCAACAGCTAGACAGTAATTGGAGTGTTGAATCACAATTGGTTGAGCTTAAGGAGGTTTTAGCAAACTTAGCTAGTGCGACCTCGAATATTAATAACAACGCATCATTGATTACTGACAACAACACACATCTAACAGAGCAGGCCTTTGACTTATTGAAAGATGTGTTAATGGAGCTATCTGAATATCGTCTTAACATAGTGGATGAAAAGATCGCTCAAGCTGATGCGATGTTTGTCAATCTTACGCACTATGTGTTCTGGACTCAGCGAGAAGCGTGGTTGAGCTACCGCTTGTATCGTGCTCCAGAGTTGATAGAGCAATATTTATTGAGTTATGTTGGTGCTTTAGAAAGGCAGCAGCAGTTATTAGATACGTTTTTCCGATCAGGAAGCCGCTCGCCTGAAATTAGAAAGTTATTAAGTACGTTTTCTAAAGATGAATTTCAAAACCGTTTTACAGCTCGAATCCTTAAAGGAGATTTCTCGTCACCTGAAATATATGACTATGTGCAAGGTCTAGAACGAAAGAAACTGGCGATTTCAAATGCGGTTGGTGCTTATACCAAGCAATTACAGTTTGACCTGACGAGAAACATTGCGCTGCAAAAAAGACAAACCTTGATCATGACAGTTCTGATTCTTGCTGTATCTGGTGTTTTATTATGGCTAGGTGTTGCGACGTCTCTTCGCCTAAATAGAAACCTATCGATTATCTTGAAAGGAGTCTCTGAATGCGCAGATAGCTACGGCAAGCCAAAGGTCATTCATATTCAAGGGAATGATGAACTTGCCCAGTTCACTGAAACTCTAAATCGAGTGATGGAGCGCAACTATCAACATAACAAAGAGCTAGTACAAGCAAAAGAAGATGCGATCTCGGCTAACAAGGCCAAGAGCGCATTTTTAGCCAACATGTCCCATGAGATACGTACGCCACTCAACGGGATTATTGGGATGGCTGAGATCTTATCTCAAAGCCAACTGAGCGTGAATCAACAAGAAGTGTTAGGAGATATCGAATCGTCTTCTCACTCATTGCTGGTTCTGCTGAATGACATCCTTGATCTGTCCAAAATCGAGTCGGGTAACTTAATGCTATCGCCACACAATGCTGATCTGAGAGAGGCGGTATACGACTCAGTAAGTGTGATTTTATCCAAAGCGATAAGTAAGGATATCGAGCTCGACATCAATATTGATTCTCAAACGCCGCCACAATTGTTTTTCGATGAGTACCGCGTGAGGCAGGTACTGACTAATCTGTTATCTAATGCCATCAAGTTTACGTCCAAGGGTACAATTACAACAGACATTGCTTATACACCCATGTCTATGGGGAGAGGCAAGCTGGAATGCAGTGTGTCTGATACCGGTATTGGAATTGAGCCAGAGAAGTTAGAGTCTATTTTTGAACCTTTCACTCAAGAAGATGGCAGTATTACTCGCCAATTCGGTGGAACAGGACTAGGGCTTGCGATTTGTCGACAGCTTGTTGATTTGATGGGCGGTTATATTACCGCGCGCTCAGTGAAAGGGAAGGGATCTACATTCACATTTTGTCTGTATGTAGACACTATCGAAGTTCACGTTCAAACCTTCAACAACCTAAGCCGTGCGACGATTATTTCGAATTCTTTCAATTACCTCGATCAACTGGTCAAAGAATGCGAACGCTTAAACGTTCGACCTAATGTCGTGTCATCCATTTCGGATCTTGATGAGAGCCTGAAAGAAAGCGACTTCATACTTTATTGTCATACGCTGCATCACTCCATGGAGAAAGATCTTGCTACGTTGAAGGAAGCATACCCTTTGACTCGAGTCATCGTGTGTCAGCATCATCTATTTAAAACCAATCTAATCACAGAAACGGTTCACTCAACTCATACATTGCCATTCTTGGGTCGACGATTCTTAAACAGCTTACAATCGCTTGATGTTGGTGAAGAACAAGCGCCGACGGTGGAAGCAAAAGATGAAGAGGTTCGTTCTCTGAACCGACGTATTCTGATTGTTGAAGACAACCTAATGAATCAGAAGATAGCGAGCTTCTTCCTTGAGCAAGCGGGCTATGAATATTTGATTGCCAGTAATGGCCAAGAAGCGGTGGATGTCATCACTCAAGGCGCTCAGTTTGATGCCATCTTAATGGACTGCATGATGCCTGTTATGGATGGAATAACGGCGACCCGTGCGATTCGACAGTGGGAGAGTGACCAACAAGCCGCACCATTACCCATCATTGCTTTAACCGCTAGTGTGCTGGAAGAAGACATCAAAGATTGCTTTGAAGCGGGCATGAATGCCTATTTACCAAAACCTTATAAGTCTCACCAACTGTATGATCTTTTCAGTAGCCTTGATATTGTCTAACTTCTTCATTATCAGGCTAGCGATGTGCAAACTAACGAACTTCCAATCCAAGATTGTATTGTGCAAGGCAACGACCTACATAACTAATCTTTAGTAATGCAGCCACCAAGATAGTGCTGATGTGTGCCATGATTTGAATTGGCAGTGAGAAGTGATCGGCCATAGGATAAGCAACAATAATACTGAGTAGCATAAGCAAGGCGGTGGTTGCTAGACTGAAGTTTGAAACAGAAAGTAGCGTTTGAAAGCGTTGAGTCATCGTCTTCATATTGAATTCCTAATTGCTATTAATAATTATGATACTCGTTATCAATAGCAATTAGCGTTCCAGTTTTATTTTAATCATTAAATCAATTATTTAAAGTGTCATGATAATTATTTGAGTCATAATGACTTTAATGGTTACCATGTCCTTATGACTCCATAGAGTAATTACCACTGTCTGAATCCGCAAGTATCGATGTGGAATCGAACACCAGAATACAAACCCAGCCCGACGTTATTTTTTTGCCCAAATTCAGCATGAATCTTTTTAAGTTTCACGTGTAGATCTTCGCGAGTAATATCATTCGCAGGTACTAAGTCTAAGGCGCAGAATTCCAAGTGTTTACTTCGCAGTGCGCCGCCAGCTTGTTGATTGTAAATATTGGTTCGCTCTCCGGACACAGGGATAACAACGCCAATTTCAGGCTCAATATATTGTTGTATGTACTTAAGGGTATTGATCATGTTTGGCACATGTTTCTTATTGGGAAGGGTAAACAGGGTCGTATTACTCATTGCCCAATCCGTGCCTTGCAACAAGACTAAATGCAGAGGCATGCTCTGAGTGATGCCGTTGTCTTTGAGTTGTTGACCGATCGCTTTGACTTGATCTTGGGCGTGGTTAAGGAGCATCCAACCTCGAAATGCTGAGCGGGTTGGAACCTTATAGCCATGAACATCGACCACGAGATCGTCATAAGTGATTTCTGTCTCTTCGGTATAAAGCTTCTCAAACTCTTCAGGGTAGGGTTGTGCAGTTGATAGCGCTAAGGTTATCAGAATACTTGCGTACATAAGGTCTCTCCATAGCTGATGTTCACTCGTTATTTTGTTTCATACTGCTGTTGAGTTTTATATCGTTACTTACGTACGCTTAAGTATAGACACTAGAATTTAGGCACAAAAAAACCCACTACAAAGAATGGGTTATTAACATTATTACAAGTTAATCAACGAGGTTAGATTACTTCTTACCCTGGATTTGCTTGTCTTCTTCTGTTAGTTCACGAATGCGGCGGCTGATGTCGCGACGAGCTTTAGAGATCTCTGCACTCTTGATGATGTGATCGTCAACACGGTCTTCGTAGTCAGCCTTCATGTTTTTGATAATGCCTAGGATCTCGTCGTGAGTCATCTCTGGCTTGATGTAATCAAGTAGGTTATCCAGAAGGTCGACACGCTTACGGTTGTCACGAACTTTCTTTTCGTTGTCTAAAAGTTCACGCTTAAGTTTGTTCTTACGTCGTGCTTGGCTAACAATTTCAAATACGCTGCTCATAGATTCCTTTTCCTAATCTTCAAATACATTGTCTGGATCTGATTAAAGCACATCAATTGATGATGTAACAGTCTTTAGATCAAAGCAAAAGTAAGGTTGTTTAATTATTCGTCACTCTCGCTGATGTGTGATTGTTTTTATCTCACCGATCAAGTTAGTATCCCATGTAGATACTGCATTGATACGAAATGTGAAATGAATCAACAACAATTAGAAACCGAAGAATTGGACGATAACGTCACTGAATCTTCAGCAGAACAAAACAAGCTTCGTGATGCGTATGTACAAGAGCGTACTTATTTGGAAGTCGTGGAAATAGAGCTAAACCGTTCTAAGATCATAATGATTGATGAGCAAGGCAGAAAGAAACGAGTACCGATTTTGTCTGAGCACTAGTCTTCATTGACTGCATTGTTAGGTGTTGAGATGGAATTGTCAAAATAATAAAAAGGAAAAACGATGAACACAGTACTTTCCCCAATTGAAGCGAGAATTATCGGTTGCTTGATCGAGAAAGAAGTCACTACTCCCGATCACTACCCATTGACACTGAATAGCTTAACAACGGCTTGTAATCAAAAGAGTAACCGTGAGCCAGTTCTCTCTCTTTCTGAGTCAGACGTTTTAGATGCGGTTGATGGTTTGATCGGACGTCGCATGGTGAGCGATGAAAGCAGCTTCAACAGCCGTGTTAATAAGTATCAGCATCGTTTCTGCAACACGGAATTTGGTGATCTGCAATTTACTGAGCAAGAACGCGCAATCATCTGTTGTATGTTGCTGCGTGGCGCGCAAACTCCAGGTGAACTCCGCACTCGAACTGGCCGCCTAGCGAACTTCAGCGATGTAAAAGAGGTGGAAGCGACACTTGAGAAGCTAGCTGCAAGAGAAGCGGGCGCGCTAGTGGTCAAGCTACCACGCGAAGCGGGCAAGCGTGAATCACGTTATCAACATCTGTTGAGCGGTGAAGTGGATGTTGAAGCGTTTGCGACGGCATCGGTAAGCGCGGCAGCACCTTCTGCATCGAATGAAAAGTTTGAAGAATTAGAGTCAGAAGTCGCAAGCCTGCGAGCAGAAGTGGCAGAGCTTAAGGCTCTGGTTGAATCGCTGCTTTAAATGTCAGACGTTGATAAAAATGCGGATTGGGTCGTGTACTTGATCCGCAACCGTCACAATGCCCTTTATTGTGGCGTGACGAATAATTTGGAACGTCGGTTTGAACAACACCAAACGGGCAAAGGTGCAAAAGCACTAAAAGGAAAAGGACCGCTGACGTTGGTTTGGAGTTTTGGGGTTGGGTCAAAAAGTGAGGCGTTGAAAACCGAATACGCCATAAAACAATTACCAAAATCTCGCAAAGAAAAACTGGCATCACGCAAACTAATTATTGAGTGGCAAAAAGACAAAATTCAATATATCGAAGTCTCATAATTCATAGCAAAAATGTTTGTTATTGATTAAATCTTAATAATGTAAGGGTCTATAATAAATCAAGCTAAGTATATGAATTTAAATGGTAATTACTCTTACTGTTAATAGGCTGAAATCATGATTGAACTAGTTGTTCTTAATCTCCATTCCAAATTAATATGTTACTCATTTAGAATGTCGTTCTAATTATTGTTAGACGCTATCATTTCTCATCGTTGTCCTACATAATATCTTTCAGCCATACAAAGAGATGGTGTCATGCTAGGTTAAAAAATGAGCCAAAGTAGCTCATATAAAACGAGAAAAATATGAAACGTTTACTGATGTTGTTTGGACTTGCTGTATTTTCTGCGTCCGCTCTATCCCATGGTACTCATGTCCTCAATGGGTACTGGGAATACCAAGATTATCTTTCCACTTTTCCAGAGCAAAAAGCATTGACCGATAAAATGGTCGAGGCTGTACAAAATCACCCTGTGCCATTGAGAAGAATCCAAGACGAGCCAATTACGATTTCCGTGGTGTATCCGGGTCAACAAATCTCGGATTACTGGGTTCGTAATATTCAAGCTTTTGAGAAGCGTCTCGATAGGCTGAAGATCCGCTACCAAATAAATCAAGTATTTACCCGTATTAATGCTGATCTCGCGCAGCAGAGCATTTCATTGCAAGAAGCGATTGAAAACAAGACGGATTATTTGATTTTCACGCTAGATACCACGCGCCACCGCAAGTTTATTGAGCACGTGTTGACCTCTACAGATACTAAGTTGATTCTTCAAAACATCACAACGCCAGTGCGAGCTTGGGCAGATAGACAGCCATTTATGTATGTGGGTTTTGATCATGCGACAGGCAGTTTAAAACTGGCGGACTATTTTAAACAAGTAAGCCAACCAAACAGTCAGTATTCTGTTTTGTATTACTCACAAGGCTATATCAGTGATGCGCGTGGAGATACTTTTATCCATGAAGTGAATACTGATACGAACTTTACCCTTAAGTCTTCGTTTTACACCAAATCAAACAAAGACAGTGGCTACCAAGCGGCGAAAATCAGCATAGAGAACGATAAGGATCTAGACTTTATCTATGCATGCTCAACGGATGTCGCTCTTGGTGCAGCGGAAGCCATCCGCGAATCGGGTCAAGACATCTTAGTGAATGGTTGGGGAGGCGGCTCTGCTGAACTTGAAGCCATTGCAAGGGGTGACCTAGATGTTACTGTCATGCGTATGAACGACGACACGGGCATTGCGATGGCAGAGGCGATCAAGTGGGATCTAGCCGGTTTGGAAGTACCTACCGTTTACTCTGGTGAATTTGAAATTGTGACCAAGGAAGATTCCCCAGAACGTATTTCAGAACTTAAACAGCGAGCATTTAGGTACTCAGGTCAATAATGAAGAAAAGCTATGCCAGTACACCAAGGAACACCTTAGCAAAACTCATTACACGTATCATTATTTTAGTGATAGGCGTGATGGCACTTGGCGTGCTTATTCATAATTATGAAACCAGTAGTAGCATCGTCAAACAAGAGACTAATCGAACGGTTCAGCAAACCTCTAGCCTGATCCAGAATATGTTTGATTATCGTTTGTCGGTGTTGCAAATCCACCAAGATAGTAGTTCACACAGTGAGACGCTACGGGAGTATTTTGATACCAACGATGCAGATGCTCTGAGCTACTTTTTCTTTGGTGTTGACCAACGTGAGCCTGATCATGCTCCAGATTTACGCTTTGTCTCTACCCACGATGGTTTGGCTTGGGAAGATGGCAACAGTCAGTTTTATGGTTTGGATGAGTCCAGCTTAAAGCATATTTCTGATGAGGTTTCGTTCAGCAGTAATTGGCATTTTATTAAACTGAGGACCAATATAGGTAAGCGTCACTTGTTGGCTCGCCGTACCCCTATTGTTGATAACGCTACTGGGGAAGTTCTTGGTCAGCTCTACATCGCTATTGTGCTTGATAACAACTTCTCGTTGGCTGAGTCAATCCAACAGGGCAGTAACTGCGAAAATATCGTTATTGAGGCGCATGGTACACCGGTTACATCGACATTCAGTGGTGATGAAAGCTATACCATTACAGACATCCTCAATTATCAAATGTACGAGCAGTTGCCTCGTCATTTTGTCACTATCGCAACCATTAAGATCAATGCTGTTGAAACTCCTTTAATCATTCGAGCTATTCAAAAAAACAACAATTTCATTGCGTTAGAAGAGAATTATCAGCGCGCAATCATCGTGGTGATTGTGGTGATCATATTGATGTCTTTTTTGCGCGAACTTGGATTCAAAGAAGGGTCGCTGCTGAACTAGATAAGCTGATGGATTTCACTCGCTCAGCAAGTGATGGCGAAGAGTACAGCAAGTTCGATGGCTCTAACATTTTCGAATTTCATCATATTGGTTGTACCCTTGAAGACACCTTTGAGCGTTTATCGGAACAGAATCAAAAGTTCCAAGATCTCTTTAACTTTGCCCACTCACCGATCCTGGTTTGGTCTGAGAAAGGCGACTTAATCCAGATGAACCCCGCGGCTCGAATGGCGTTATTTGATGCCGATGACAATTACGGATCGGTGGCTCAAGAGTTTGAAACCCGAATGCTGCCGAATATTCAGATGGTCGTTCAAGGCTCGAAACTAACGGGTATCAATGTGCCGATTGGCAAGAAGGTATTTCGCTGGAACATGTCTGCAATAAGCGTTGAACACGGTATCACTGGTGTGGTAGTGCAAGGACAAGATATTACCAAGCTTATTGAAGCTGAGAGGCAAGCAGATCGAGCAAGAGAAGAAGCAGAACACCTTGCGAATGTGCGTGCAGACTTCTTAGCTAAGATGAGTCATGAGATTCGTACTCCACTAAACGGTATTCTCGGTGTTTCTCAGTTACTGAAGCGCTCTATACACAGTGAAGATAACCGAGAACAGGTGGATGTACTTTGTAATAGTGCGGAGCATCTACTTGCGGTACTTAACGATATTTTGGATTTCTCAAAGATAGAGCAGGGGCAGTTCAATATTCAAAAGAAAAACTTCCGTTTGGGGGAGTTGGTCAATACTTTGGACAGCATTTATCGTCCGCTTTGTGAAGATAAATCATTAGCGTTTACGATTGTGAATCACATAGTTGATGACATCGAAATAAATACCGACCAAGTGCGTCTTAACCAGATCATGTTTAACCTGCTGAGTAACGCCCTTAAGTTCACTCACCAAGGTGGTATTTCCGTGAGCTTTGAACTCGAGAGTATCTTTAATTCAGACCATGCTAGTTTGGTCGTTCGAGTGAAAGATACAGGTATTGGTATCGATGAAAGTAAAATTGATGCTGTGTTCGAACCTTTTGTTCAAGCTGAAGAGACTACTACTCGTGAGTATGGTGGAACAGGGTTGGGCTTAACGATTGTAAAAAACCTTGTCGATATGCTGGAGGGGGACATCCAAGTCCGAAGCGTTATAGAACAAGGTTCGGAGTTCATTATAGAAATACCTGTGGAAGTGCGCTCTAAGTCGCTCTTGAGCATTAAGCAACAAGTGAATATCGAGCCAGAGGCGTTGTTTAGCCGGTCTTTGAAGGTGCTGCTGGTGGAAGATAATCACACTAACGCCTTTATTGCTCAAGCTTTCTGCAAAAAATATGGAATGGTAGTTACTTGGGCAAAAGACGGTTTAGAAGCGATAGAAATGGCTAAGGCGACAGCCTATGACCTTATCTTGATGGATAACCAACTTCCCAATCTAGGTGGTGTTGAAACTACACAGCAATTAAGAGGCGAAATTGGTGTCACAGCTCCAATTTATGCGTGTACCGCTGATGCTCAAGATTCAACCAGAGACAACTTTATGGCTGCAGGAGCGAATTACGTGATTGTAAAGCCTATTAAAGAAGAGTCGTTACACCAAGCATTTGTTCATTTTAAAAACTTACACTGGGATGTAACGAAATACTAATTTGACTCTTTGAAAGCGCTATAGCTCAAGTATTGTGAATAAAATCATTTATACAAAGCCGGCAACAAAGGCCTGCTCTAACAGCAGCGTTTTTAACTCGTCACTCATATCTAGGTGTTCAGGGAACTGAATGCCTAACAGCCAGCCTTGGCCTTGTCGTTTCTTGCTCACCACTTTGTAGACCAGTTCACTATCTAAGTATTCACTTAAGACAGAGTTTACTTGTATCTTCCAACCTACATCGATATCTGATTGTTGCGTGATATAAATGCCGCAACCTGAAACTGAAAAATCGACCAAAGTGGCATCCAATGACAAAGTATCAAAGGTGACTTCACAGCTAAGGCGTACCTTGTATCTTTCGTGTTCTCGGATAGGCTTGCTTGCAAAGCTCGAAGGAGGACGCAGGAAAATAAGGTGCGCGGGCGAGGTGATATGAGCCAGTACATTGGTTTTAAAGGCGACAATATGCCCCAGTTCAGTATCGGTGATAGCACGAACAATAATATCTACATTGATGAGTTTTCTGAGCGTCAGAGCTTCTGTCGCTTTTTGTGAAAGCTCTAGGATAAGGTACTGATCTTCTTTGTATCCGATATAAAGTGTACTGATCTGGATGGAGTCGTCTGGGCCAAATTCTAATACAGCTGCTGTTTTTGTACCTGGTTTAAGGTATCTAAACAGTTCTAAGTTCTTATCTTTATGCATATTCGTTACTGAACAATGTTAACCGCTTGATAAAATAATATAACGCCCTGACAAAACTATGTCATTAGTTTCATTGAGGTAATTAGCATTGTAAGCCAAAAAGTGAATCGCTGTCCAAAGTAAACAACGGCTTACTCTTACCGAAAAACAAGATACACTGCTGTCAGTTATATACTTGATGGAGAAATAGTAAATGGAACTGGAAACCTTATTAAATACTCTGGCTGAAACCCCAGAAAGCGTGCAATTTGAAGAAACAATGCAGGTGATTGAAGTTCACTATGATTTTACGGAGAGTGAATTTCGTAATGGTGAGGTGGTGAATGCAGCTGGGCAAAATAATGGTTCGTGTAAGATTTTTGCTTTTGGTTTAGCGCAAGGTCTATCAGTAGAGCAAACACTTGCTTGTTTTGGTCAATTTTATCGTAACGACGTGCTAGCTTTTCCTGAGAACACCGATCATCAAAATATTCGTAACTTCATGGTTCATGGCTGGAACGGAATACAGTTTTCTCAGCCTGCGCTGGTTGCAAAAGCTAAGTAATAAGTAATAAGTAAATTGCTTTAAAGATGAAGTAAATACTTACTAAACAATAAGTGTTTTGAAGCGAGATTTGATTTTCTCGCTTTTTCTTTTTGAGTGGCTTTTATCTTGGTAGGCTACTGAATCGGCAACTCAGACAAGCACTTACGACACATGCATACCCCAGTTTTGGGTAAGGAGTTAGTGTCTCTCTTCTCTAGTTCAAAACACCAACACGTTTCTTTACCTGCACTAATATCGCACTGAGCCGGTTCATTGCATTGTGGACACTGGTGAGTGGAACTTACACCGCTAAGGTTATTCATGACTGACAGTCTTTCGTCTTCAGATAAGCTTTTCCAGCCTATAATCTCATCCATAGTTCGAAAGCAGCCACTGCACATTCCACCGTTATTTTTACAAGCCGCTCGGCAAGGTGTTTTCATTTATCTAACCTGTGATTCATTTGCGCTGAAATGTAGCATACTTGTTTCGCTATTAAGAGTCAGAAAAATAAAAATGACCAAGCGAAAAAAGCAAATGACCTCGTAATTTCAAGGCTTTTCAGGTAGCATCTTGCCCCTTTTGTTGAGTGGGGGATATTATGTTTATTGGATTTGATTATGGAACAGCGAACTGTTCTGTCGCGGCGATGGTCAATGGAGAGCCAAGCCTATTACCGTTAGAAGGTAACAACCACTATATTCCCTCAACCGTGTTTGCGCCTACCCGTGAAAGCGTTTCGGAACATCTATTCCGCCACTTGAATATCAAGCCGAGTGATGCGATCGGTGAGCAAGTACTCCGACGTGCTATTGCTCTGAACAGAGAAGAGAGTATCGATCTAGTGCCAGAAGACATGGCATTTGGTCAGGCTGCGTTGGATCTCTATTTAGAAGACCCTCGCGACGTTTATTATGTTAAGTCCCCTAAGTCTTTCCTTGGTGCGAGTGGACTGCACGATGTTCAGGTCAGCTTTTTCGAAGATTTGGTGTGTGCCATGATGGCCAATATTAAGCACCAAGCCGAGCGCACGACTCAAGAACAGATCAAACAAGCGGTTATCGGCCGACCAATTAACTTTCATGGTCGAGGTGGTGAAGAGGCAAACAGGCAAGCTGAAGATATATTGTCTCGCGCAGCTAAGCGTGCCGGTTTCTTTGATATCGCTTTTCAATTTGAGCCAGTAGCTGCAGGTCTTGATTACGAAAGTACACTAACTGAAAACCAAACGGTATTGGTTGTGGATATTGGCGGTGGTACCACCGATTGTTCATTGTTAGAAATGGGACCAATTTGGTCTGGTAAAGCGGATCGTACCCAGAGTTTGCTCGCACACAGTGGACAAAGGGTAGGGGGCAATGACCTAGATATCTATCTTGCTTTCAAACAACTGATGTCACCTTTTGGTATGGGCAGCAAAGGCATTTCGGGTATCGATATGCCACTGACTCAATTCTGGAATCCAATTGCGATTAATAATGTTGAAGCTCAAAAGAATTTCTATTCAAGAGAAAACCTAGCAGCATTGAAATTACTTCGTAAAGAAGCGTCAGAGCCTCAAAAGCTAGAACGTTTGATGAAGGTTTATCATGATACTTTAGGTTACGGCATTGTGCGCAGAGCGGAAGAAGCTAAGATCGCGCTGGCAGAATCCTCTCAATATCGTGCTGCAATTAATGTTGCCTCTGAATTGGTCGAGGTGGACATCTCAATCGAACAGATGGTTGAAGCGATTGAAACACCAAAGTCTAAGATGATTGAGTTGGTTAAAGAAGCGATTCAACAAGGCCAGAAAAAGCCAGACGTAATCTACATGACGGGTGGTTCAGCTCGTTCACCGATACTTCGTGAAGCTGTACAACAAGCTGTGCCTAACGTACCTATTGTGAGTGGCAACTATTTCGGTTCGGTAACTGCAGGTTTAGCTCGCTGGGCTGAAGTTTGCTTCAAATAAGAGTTTAATGATGTGTTATTAAGGGCAACCGGTCGCTGATTGGTTGCCCTTTTTTTGTATTTTTTCTAGTGAACTTTCAATTGAGTGATTTTTCCTAGCTCAAATTGGGAATTGTTTCACAAAGCAAAATATTTCAGCTGAGTTCTGTATGTTACAAAATGTTTCAAAGCTAAAGATGTGTCACTCAATGGTCTAATGAGTAATATGTTGCTTTGAATTTTAATGCTACTTTCACGATTGAAAAATCAAAATCTGGCAAGGTGTCGGTCTCAAAATATAAAAAGGTTACGGCGGGTTTGTGTTCTATCCTTTTGTTTAATATTGATTTTTTGTTTTTTATAGTGTGATTTTTTTATTTTATATATTTTAATGCAACTTTTTTGTCATTCGTATATTAGTGTTTTCCTACTTGTTAAATGCAGGTAACAACTTCTCCGTAAGCACGAGGTTGTTAGTGAATAACTCACCCAGTTACAAATGGATATGACAATGAATAAGAAACTTTTAGCGCTAGCAATTTCTGGTGCAGTATTTGGTACACAGGCAGTTGCAGTAGAACTTTACAACGAAGACGGCACAACATTCTCAGTTGGCGGCCACGTTTCAGTTGCTGTTGGTGACGTAAATAGTGGTGACCGTATCAACGAAGATGATATCGGTGTAGAGTCTGTTTCTCCACGTATTAACTTCAACGCTACTCATGAACTAGGCAACGGCTTTACTGCTGATGCTAAAGGTGAATGGGCGCTAAACATGCTTGACGGCGGTGATGAAGCATTCACAACTCGTCTAGGCTACGTTGGTCTAACTCATGATGACCTAGGTCGTGCAGCAGTAGGTACTCAATGGGCACCTTACTACAACGTTGCTGGCGTTGCTGATATGCCAATCGCTTTCGCAAACGACTTTATTTACGATGATCACGGTAACCTAGGTACTGGTCGTGGTGAAGAGATGGTGAGCTACGCTAATGCACTAGACTTCGGAAACGCAGGCTCTCTAAGTGCAGCTGTTGCATGGCAAGGCCGTAAGGCAGATAAAGACAATGGCAACGATTACGGAAACCGTGGTCAGATCGCTTTGAACTACGCTATTGCTGACTTCACTGCAAACTACGCTTACAACACAGGTGACGTTGATTACGCAGGTTTTGTTGGCTCAAAAACTGCTGATTCTCACGTATTAAGTGCAACTTACGGTTCATACGGCGCGGAAGGTCTATACCTTGCTGGTGTTTACGCAATGAACAACTACATGAACTCTGCGAAAGTAGGTTCTGCTAGCATCGTACTAGAAGAGACAGTAGCAATTGAACTACTAGCTTCTTACGCTCTATCTAACAGCCTTAACCTAAGCGTTAACTACGAAGCGGTAGAAGACGACAAGAACAGCGAAACTGTATACAGCACGACTGCTCTACAAGCTGAATACAACTTCACATCTCAGTTCGTAGGTTTTGCAGGTTACCAGTTTGATCTTCAAGGTTCAGGCCTTTACAAGAAAGATGCTGACGACCAGTGGCTACTTGGTGCTCGTTACTACCTATAAGTCGCAGACTTATTTAGCATAGTGTTTACTCCTTAAGTTTACCTTTTAGGATACTGTCCTAGACACCATGCTAAGCCCTCTCAAACCTTTTGGTTGGAGAGGGCTTTTTTCGTTTAGAACTTTTATCTGGATTGTTATTTCGTACTGCTGCGATCTTCGGATAAAGTATTTAAATCATTTAATTGAGTTAAAGATCAGAATTTAGATATTGGTAACCATCTTGTCGAAGACTCTCATTTTATGATGCGTTAAACTTCTCACTCCAAAAAATAGTTCAGGGACAAACTATGAGCAGCGTTGTAGAGCAGGAACAATTAATGAATTCGAAGCGAACCGCAACCCCAACTAAGGTGCTGTGTGTTGGGCGTAACTATGTCGATCACATCGAAGAACTTAATAATGCAATCCCAGACTCTATGGTGGTTTTCAATAAGCCGAGCACCAGTGTTACGTCCTCTCTCTCTTCTTTTCATCAAGAAGCCCTGCACTACGAAGCAGAAATCTGCTTCATCGTTAAAAATGGTCAATACTCCGCTGTGGGTTTAGGGTTAGATCTTACCAAACGTGAATTACAAAGTAGCTTAAAAGCGAAAGGCTTACCTTGGGAGCGGGCCAAAGCGTTTGATGGTTCAGCCGTATTTAGTCGCTTTGTTCCAACAGATAACCTAGATATCACAGACTTAAATCTGGAGCTGTTTATTAATTGTGTTCGCGTTCAAAAAGGGCACGTAGAGCAGATGCTTTATTCTCCACAAACTATCCTCGAAGAGTTAACCTCTTACACGACTTTGCTTGATGGCGATGTTGTAATGACAGGAACCCCCAAAGGCGTTGGTGAGGTGCATCGAGGTGATATATTCCTTGGTCGTCTAAAGTGTGGTGAAACGACACTGATTGAGATTGAGTGGGTAGCGAGTTAATTAATACTCTATGTTTAGTTAATAAGTTGGTACAAGTGATTAAAGTTGGTTTTTAATTCGAATATACTCCCGCATTACCACTAATTGCATCTGGAAGGGTGTTGGTAATTGATATAAAATTCGCCTCCGTTTTTATCAATGCTGAAACCCATGATCGACTTAACCATTTTACCTGTCTACCTGACTGCCGTTGTTGCACTTCTCCTTTTACCTGGCCCTGATATGTTACTCATCGCGAGCTCAAGTATGAGCTATGGCCGCAAGGTTGGTGTGTTCGCAAGTTTAGGTAACGCGACTTCCGGAATCATCCTGACAGTATTGGCTGCAATGGGTGTTTCAGCATTGATTGCGATGAGCCCAATAGCTTTAAAAGCCCTTCATCTTTTAGGCGGAACCTACTTATTGAAAATGGGGTGGGATTGCCTTCGGACAGAGCAGGGGAGCGCGCCTGAGCTAAGCGATAACTTTGCAGCAAAAGCCTACTACCAAAGAGCGCTAATCAGTAACCTGCTTAACCCTAAAGCGTTGGTGTTCTTTGTGATGTTTTTGCCTCAGTTCGTGTCGACGAATATTGAAGCGACTTCCGGTGAGCAGATGCTTGTTCTGGGTTTATTATTGAATGTTCTTGGCCTAACGTTCAACTTTTTGCTGGTGGCTTTAGTGGGTACGATTGGTAAGTCTCTGGTGGAAAATGCTAAGTTTCGCACCTATCAACAAAAAGTGATGGGCGGGGTCTTCATCGTATTGGCGATCTGGATGCTGTCTTCTTTCTTTACGTCGTAAGCTCACAACCAAAACATACTTCCGGGGTTAGTCGCCGAAAAAAATGGACGCTCTAAGCGTCCATTTTTGTTCTTAACTGTTATACGTTGAACATGTCAATCGTTAAGAATTCAGTTCCTGCTGGTGTTGCTCAATCAGGTTCTCCATGTACTTCTCACCGCGCAGGCGAGTGTCTTCGTACGTTTCTGTCCCTTCAAATCTTGTTACCGTCTCATAATAGACTTTCACTTTTGGCTCAGTGCCCGAAGGTCTTACGATAATGCGTGAACCATCTTCGAGATGATAGATGAGCACATCACTGGAAGGTAGATTGATCGCTTCGGTATTGCCGCCGATAACAAAGCGCAGAGAAGACTGTAGATCTTCAATCACAGAGATAGCGACACCGTTTATGGCTTTAGGCTGAGCCGAGCGGAGTTTAGAACCAATCGACGGTGAATTTGGGTCTAGGGCAATACTTCGTTGCGCGTTGGTGTGAACCCCATGTTCAAATGAAATCTGAGCAAGGAGATCCCAAACCGTTCGGCCTTGAGATTTTAACTCTTCAACCAATTGAGCAAACACGACGATAGCCGATAGCCCATCCTTATCTCGTACCTGAGTACCAATGGTGTAGCCTAACGCTTCTTCATAGGCGAACAAGAACTCGTTATTCTCATCTTCTAATTGCATGCCAATATTAGCTAACCATTTAAACCCGGTCAGCGTTTGGAAATAAGTCGCACCATGAGATTGAGCCACTTTTTCAAGCAAGGTTGAAGAGACAATACTGTTGCCAACTAACTGGTTTTTGGCGTGTGGCTTTGACAGTAAGTAATGTGCGAATAACACACCTACTTGGTCGCCAGTTAGCATTTTGTATGAGCCATCATCTGTCCTCACAGCAACCGCAAATCGGTCCGCATCAGGGTCATTGGCACAAGCAATATCGGCATCGACACTTTTCGCTAGGTTGACCACCAGATCCATTGCGCCTTTTTCTTCCGGGTTCGGGAAGTTCACGGTTGGGAAGTTACCATCAGGCTCTCTTTGCTCGGCCACGCTGAACACCTTATGGAAACCAGAATCATGAAGAAGATCCTCAGCCATTTGTGCGCCGACACCATGCATAGCGGTGTAAGTGATGGTGGTGTTTGCCGATTCCTTCTCTTTACTCACGTATGGGCTCTGATTGATCGCAGCGCGATACGTCTGATAATAACCTTCAGTTAACCATACTAACTTACCTTGCGTTTCAGCATCACTTAAACTCATTAAAGGGATTGGCTTGGTTGATGCTATATCGATTTCAGCGGCAATGCCTGCATCATGAGGTGGAATGATTTGCGCGCCATTTTCCCAGTATACTTTGAAGCCATTGTATTCCGGAGGGTTATGGCTGGCTGTAACAACAACAGCCGCAGCTGCATTGAAATGCTCAATACCAAAGGCGACGATAGGTGTCGCTGCTACATGAGATGTAAGGTATACCTTAATACCCAAAGCCGTGAGCACAGAAGCTGTATCAATGGCGAATTGCTTTGAGTCTAATCGGCCGTCGTAACCCACGACCACTCCTCGAATGGTAGCATTAGCGACATGTTCGATTAAGTAGTGGCCGAGTCCGGTTGCTGTTTCCTGTATGACTAAACGGTTCATTCGATTTGGACCGCATCCGACTTTACCTCTTAGTCCCGCAGTTCCGAACTCTAATCGTTGAGTAAAGCGGTCTACTAATTCGTCGTGCATCTCCTCGTCGATGAGGTGCTGAAGCTCTTCACGAGTTCTTGGGTCTGGGTCTCTCGCTAACCAGTTCATTGCATCTTGCATAATCACTAAACCTTTAAATGTCTGTATGACTTACTGTTGGATTTAACTTAATTGATATTGATTATCATTTCCATGAGGGCAATCGTAAAACTCGATATAAATTAAATTCCAACGGCAAGAAGGCATGTAGATTAAGCCACTTCAAATAATTGACTGTTTAGTAAGTAAACTTACCTTGAACAATTGGATATCACTAACTAGCCTTTTACATAAATATAACAAAATTTAACAAGTTCGCCGTTTTTGAATCTTTCATGGAAACCTCCAACGCTTTTGAACCGTATTAGTTCTTAGGTTATATGAGGTCAGTAGCCCACTTACAGGCTAATTTCATGTGAGTTGTAGATTGAGATTCGCCTTTTCATGTGTAGCCGGAATAACAATGAATGTTGTCCAGCTCTGAATGACATATAGCTCGCAACGACATTTAGGTCGCAAGTATCCAATTAGGAAGGATAAGGAGAGATCTTTTGAAAAGATTACTGGTTAGGCTAGCGTGGCTTTTGAAGAGTTTTGTTGTGCTTTTAGTATCGCCTTTAGTGCACGCAAGCAGTGATTACAACATGACTCAAGGCGTCACTGAGATCAGTGGTAAGGTGTATGAGCTTCATATGCTGATCTTCTACATCTGTTGTGCGATTGCCTTTGTTGTTTTTGGTGTGATGTTTTATTCGATTTTGAGGCACAGGAAATCGAAGGGCGCAGTTGCTGCTCATTTTCATGAAAGTACCAAAGTCGAAATCCTCTGGACTATTATCCCTATTATCATCCTTATCGCTATGGCCATACCAGCCACCAAAACCTTGATAGCGATGGAAGATACCTCCCAATCAGACCTGACAGTTAAAATCACTGGATCACAATGGAAATGGCATTACAGCTACTTTGGTGAGGATGTCGAATTCTTCAGCCTTCTAGCGACCAGCGACAAAGAGATTGAAGGCATCGAAGTGAAAGGCGCGCATTACCTACTAGAAGTTGATAAGCCACTTGTATTGCCTATTGACCGAAAAGTCCGCTTCTTGATGACTTCCGACGATGTAATTCACTCATGGTGGGTGCCAGCGTTCGCCGTTAAGAAAGATACCATTCCAGGCTTTATCAATGAGGCTTGGACAAAAATCGATGAGCCTGGGGTATATCGCGGCCAATGTGCTGAGCTATGTGGTCGTGCTCATGGTTTCATGCCGATAGTGGTGCATGCCATGGAAGAAGATGAATTTGACGCATGGCTAGCAGAGCAAAAAGAGTTGGCGCTAGCCGAACAACAAGCCGCGAAAGATGCATTAGATGCGTCACTTTCGTTGGACGAGCTGAACGCTATCGGTGAAGAGGTCTACAAAACTCGATGTGCGGTTTGCCACCAAGCTAACGGTGAGGGTATTCCCGGGGCATTCCCTGCCATCAAAGGGAGCCCTATCGCTCTTGGTGATGTCGATGTTCATATCGACACCATTGTTTATGGTCGTGGCGGCACGGCGATGCAGGCATTCGATAATCAGCTAACCGAGAAAGAGATCGCAGCGGTAATGACTTATCAACGAAACGCTTGGGGCAATGATACAGGCGATATTGTTCAGGCTTCAGATATTAACGCTTACAAAGTTAAACAAGAAGGCGGAGCCCAAGCACCTGACGAACAGGGCTCATCGGACGAAGCACAAAGTGATGCTAAGGAGCAGCTATGAGTTCACCAATCAATAAGCCGGTGAAATCGGCTCCAGCAGAAGACCAAGCGCTAAGCCATTCTGTGGAAGGTACACTGGGCAATAGTGATTTGCCTGTTGATGATCACGACTCACATGCGGCACCTAAAGGCTGGGCTCGTTGGCTATATTCAACCAATCATAAAGACATTGGGACACTTTATTTGTGGTTCAGCTTTGCGATGTTCTTAACGGGTGGAGCCATGGCAATGGTGATCCGCGCGGAGCTATTCCAACCGGGGTTACAACTCGTTGAGCCAGACTTCTTCAACCAGATGACCACAGTCCACGGCTTGATCATGGTGTTTGGTGCGGTGATGCCAGCATTTACGGGGTTAGCTAACTGGATGATCCCAATGATGATCGGTGCTCCAGATATGGCTTTGCCGAGAATGAATAACCTCAGCTTCTGGATCTTGCCGTTTGCTTTTCTAATCTTAATAGGGTCTTTGTTTACAGAGGGTGGTGGCCCGAGCTTTGGGTGGACTTTTTATGCGCCACTCTCGACAACTTATGGCCCGGACAGCACTGCACTATTCGTATTCTCAGTACATATTATGGGGATCAGTTCGATCATGGGGGCGATTAACGTGATCGTAACCATTGTCAATATGAGAGCGCCGGGCATGACTTGGTTCAAGTTACCGATGTTCGTATGGACTTGGTTAATTACCGCTTTCCTACTGATAGCCGTTATGCCGGTGCTGGCCGGTGCGGTCACCATGGTACTGACCGACAAATACTTTGGAACAAGCTTCTTTGATGCCGCTGGTGGTGGTGATCCGGTGATGTTCCAGCACATATTCTGGTTCTTTGGTCACCCCGAAGTGTACATCATGATCTTGCCGTCTTTTGGTATTGTCTCAGCCATCATCCCTGCATTCAGTGGCAAGCGTTTGTTTGGCTATCACTCGATGGTATACGCGACTTGCAGTATCGCATTGCTGTCATTCTTGGTTTGGGCGCATCACATGTTCACCACGGGTATGCCAGTATTTGCCGAATTGTTCTTCATGTATTGCACCATGTTGATCGCTGTGCCGACAGGTGTGAAAGTCTTCAACTGGGTAGCGACCATGTGGCGGGGTGCTTTGACCTTTGAGACGCCAATGCTGTTTGCTATTGCTTTCATTGTTCTGTTTACGATTGGTGGGTTATCCGGATTGATGCTCGCTATCGTACCTGCTGATTTCCAATACCACGATACCTACTTTGTTGTAGCTCATTTCCACTATGTTCTGGTGACAGGTGCTGTGTTCTCAATTATGGCCGCCGCCTATTACTGGCTGCCGAAATGGACTGGGCATATGTACGACCACAAGCTCAGTTTGTGGCATTTCTGGACGTCGGTAATCTCAGTTAATGTACTGTTCTTCCCGATGCACTTTTTAGGGCTAGCGGGCATGCCGCGTCGTATTCCAGATTACGCCATTCAATTTGCTGACGTTAACCAAGTCGTGTCGATTGGTGGTTTTGCCTTTGGGTTGTCTCAGTTGATTTTCTTATGGCTGGCTATTAAGTGCGTAAGAGGCGGAGAGCCTGCACCAAGCAAGCCTTGGGACAGAGCGGAAGGACTTGAGTGGACAGTACCAAGCCCTGCGCCTCACCACACCTTTACTCATCCACCTAAAGTAGATTAGAGGAATGAGCTATGAGTGATAAGCAAAGCGATTCCGATCAAGTTAAAAAACAGCCAAAGCGCCTATCTAATAAGCGATCGTCTAAAAAGCTGACGGGCTACTTGGTGTTGAGTGTGGTTGCGATGTTTGGTTTCGGTTTTGCTTTGGTGCCACTTTACGATGTGATGTGTGAGGCTTTAGGCATTAATGGTAAAACCAACACGGTCTCTGCCGTTCAACCTCAGGGAATGCAGCCTGATTACTCTCGTACTGTTCGTGTTGAATTTATGTCGCACATTAAGCCAGATATGCCGTGGCAGTTTTCGCCTGAAGTACGTGTGCTAGAGGTTCATCCAGGAGAGGTAGTTCAAACCAATTACATCGCGAAGAATCTATCTGCGAGTTCATTGGTTGGTCAGGCTGTACCATCTGTGTCTCCGGGAATGGGAGCGACCTACTTTAATAAGATGGAGTGCTTTTGTTTTAATCAGCAGCCATTGGACGGGCACAAAAGTGCAGAAATGGGTTTGATATTTTACATTGAGCCAGATATTCCAGAATCGATACATACGCTTACGCTCTCTTATACGTTATTTAATATTACGAGTGAGGTGGGTGCAGCGGCCAATAAATCTGGGCCTAACGTACTCGCAAGTAATTAGGGATTTACAGAACTAGTATCAACATAAGGAGTTGAGCGATGAGTTCTAAAAAGGAAGTTTATTTCGTTCCACATCAAAGCCACTGGCCATTGGTGGGTGCTGTAGCACTGTTTTTGGTCGCGGTTGGCGCTGGCTTGACGGTACAAAACATGGGTACTGATGCCGCTGGTGGTGTGTTTGGAAAAGCAGTGCTGTTAGTCGGATTTTGTGTGTTGCTTTACATGCTTGCAGGTTGGTTTAGCAATGTGATCACGGAATCATTAAGTGGTCTCTACTCTGAGCAGATATCTCGTTCGTTTCGACAAGGCATGAGTTGGTTTATCTTTTCCGAAATCATGTTCTTCGGTGCTTTCTTTGGTGCGCTTTTCTATGCTCGCATGATTTCTGTGCCTTGGATTGGTGGGGCGGGCAATAATGAAATGACTCACGAAGTGTTGTGGCCGATGTTCCAATCGATGTGGCCGCTAACAACCACACCTGATGGCGTGACGACACAAGCTATGCCTTGGCAGGGTATCCCTCTTAAGAACACCATTATTCTACTGCTTTCATCCGTGACGTTGCACATGGCGCACCTAAGCCTCGAACAAAATAAGCGCATGGCGTTAATCGTCTGGTTGGAGATCACGATTGTTCTAGCTGGCTTCTTCCTATTTTTCCAAGTTGAAGAGTATCTTCACGCTTATCAAGAGATGGGGCTGACACTTCAATCTGGCATCTATGGCAACACATTCTTCTTACTGACTGGATTCCATGGCTTGCATGTCTGTTTAGGAACCCTCTTTTTGATTGTGTTGCTAGCAAGGGTTGCGAAAGACCACTTCACTCCGAAAGACCATTTTGCGTTCCAAGCGGGCAGTTGGTATTGGCACTTTGTCGATGTGGTTTGGTTAGGTCTGTTTGTGTTTGTGTATGTGCTCTAACTGCTGAGCCTATTGGGAATTAATAGGGGCGAGGGTTGGGAGTTATCACTCCTGAACCTAAAGCCAGTAATAACAGTAACACGACAACAGCTGACCACATCACACGACGACCCAAGAAGTGGCTCAGTCTTTTGCCATTGTGTTTGCCCGAGGCGATTTGGATTAGGCCTTTCATCAAGTTGAAAGCGATGAAGAACAGCAAAGCGACCAACACAATTTTAAACAACAACACAAAGGTAGATGACGCCATAGTGATAACTCCAAACCGATTGATTGATGATGAACACAAGTTCCGCAGTAAAGGTTTTTGGATAGTGGTTGTTTTAACTGTGGTTTCAGTCGGCATTTTAATCAAGTTGGGTTTATGGCAGTTAGAGCGAGGTAACGAGAAATTGCGCTATGAACAGCAGCTATCAGAAAGAGCGCAGCAATCGTCTAGGTCGTTGGATACGGTGATCTCTGAATGGAAGGGCTCGCGTACACAAATGCAAGGTGCATCTGAACTGCCGTCTTTAAATGGCTTAAGAGTTGACGTGGAGCTGGAAACACCCAGTGGTTTAGTGGTTTTGTTAGACAACCAGATTAACCAAGGAACGGTAGGCTATGTGATTTACATGTTGGGTGAGGTTCGCTTTGAAGATGACAACAAATCCTTAGTGGCTGAAAAACAGTTATTGATCGATCTTGGGTTCGTTGCAGCGAGCAGTGACAGAAGAGAACTCCCACAACTAGGAAGCATCACACTACCAACCAAAATGTCAGGGCGTTTGTATACACGTTCGGTGAATCCTTTAAGCCATGAGTTAGCTTTAGAAAATACGACACCAAATAGAATCCAAAACCTAAACATAACAGCGTTATCAGAGTACACCGGGCAAGAAGTACTGCCCTTTGTCTTCCAACCTCAGAGTTTAGATTCATGGCCCTATGAAATGTTATGGCGTCCAACGGCGATGAAATCTGAGAAGCACTTTGGTTACTCATTTCAATGGTTTGTAATGGCTGCCGTACTTTTGTTTTTGATGTTGTTGATAGGGTTCCGATATTTTAAGAAAAATAGCCACATGAATAAGAAGTAGGCACTCGAGATTGAAATAGCGACTTAAAGGCAGTGCTTACCACAAGGAATAAATATGGATAAATCTCAAGCGCAAATGAACCAGGAAAGCACCGATGCAAACATGGCTGAGCTTAAAAGCCGCCAGACTAAGGGACGTCTGGTATTAATCGGATTATTTTTGATTTTCGCTTTACCTGCGATTATTGCCAAAACCGTGCTGGACCAGAATTGGTATACCTCAGGTGTCACTAACTCGGGCGAATTGATAGAACCCAGAACCACACTAGCGGATTTTGGCATAACGGTACCCATGGCTGGAGAAGGGTGGTTAGTAGGTTATATTGCTCCCACAGAGTGCGAAAGCTTGTGTGAGCAACAGCTCCATTATTTGAATCAAAGCTATTTGGCGCTAGGTAAAAACAAAGAGCGGGTGACCCCCGTTGTTTTTGTATCGGAGGGGAACTCGTTATCGGGTTCGCTCGATAAGCCTGCTCTATCTTTGTTAGCTGGTGGTGATCAGTTAAGTACCGAGTTTTCGCCTGCTTCCATTGTCATTATTGACCCACTAGGACAGTTGGTCATGGAGTACAAAAGCGTTTCTGATCTTTCGCAGTTAGTTGGTCAATCTAAAGGCATGATTCATGATTTAAGAAAGCTTCTCAAACTGTCACGAGTTGGGTAGTTGATAGGATTATCAACTAAAGCTTAAGTCTATAAGCTTTAGCAGATGGAGCTAATGCTTGAGTGTAAGCAACGAAAGGGAATAAGTATAGGGAGATAAACGATGCAGAATAAAGCCCCTGATTTACTGATGCTCGTGATGAGATTAACTATCTTGTTAACCCTTACCGTGATTGTTCTCGGCGCTTATACACGTTTGTCTGATGCTGGCCTTGGCTGTCCTGATTGGCCGGGTTGTTACGGAAAGATCACCGTGCCCTCTGATGCCCAAGCGGTGAATCAAGCCAATCTGCAATTTCCAGAGCGAGCTCTCGAAGCAGATAAAGCTTGGATTGAGATGATACATCGCTACTTTGCAGGAACATTAGGGCTGCTTATCTTTGTCGTTGTAGCTTGGTGTATTAAAAAGAATATTACTTCGATTGGGCTTCCTTTGCTTATTTCAGCCACTGTGATTTTTCAGGCTTTGCTTGGAATGTGGACGGTGACTCTCAAGTTGATGCCCGTTGTGGTTATGGCGCATTTGATGGGGGGCTTCACACTGTTGTCACTGTTGTGTCTGCTCTACTGTCGTTTGTCTCAATTCCAAAGCCGTTTTGGCGAGGCTTTTTATTCTCCATCACTTAAAGTTTGGGCGCTCTTTGGATTACTCATTGTGATTGGGCAGATACTACTTGGTGGCTGGACATCGTCAAACTATGCCGCTTTGGTGTGTACCCAACTGCCTATTTGTGAAGGTAACTGGATGAGCTACCTCGATTTCAAAAATGCGTTCGATTTTGCTCAACGCGGACATGATAATTATGAGTTTGGTGTGTTGGAGTATCCTGCAAGGCTCACCATCCATGTCATGCACAGGTTTGGGGCTATTGTGGCGACGTTAACGGTGCTGATGGTCGTGTATCAGTTATGGAAGTTTGGCCAAGCGCCCCATCAAAAGCTAAGCGTGATTGTCGCAATCGTGTTGTTCACTCAAATCAGTCTTGGGGTCAGCAATGTATGGTTTCACCTGCCAATCTCAGTTGCGGTTTTGCATAACCTAGTCGCAGCGATGTTGCTCATCAGCATGGTTGTAACCAATTTTGTGGTGTGGCAACGCAAACCGAGTGAGAGCTTGGTGAAGAACAGTGTATTACAAGGAGGTAATCATGGTAAGTAGAACGTCAACACAACATGAAGTAGTGGTTCAAGACGCAACCTTAAGTCATAAGATAACAGCCAACAACGACATAGCTTTAAGTAACGAAATGGCTGCAAAGAACAAAGCCACTTGGAAAGTTTACTTAACGCTGACCAAGCCTAAAGTGGTTGCTTTGATGTTGCTGACGACATTGGTCGGGATGTGTCTGGCTGTGCCTAATGGCTTACCTTTACAGCAAGCACTGTGCGGAATGATTGGGATAGGACTAATGGCGGGTTCAGCAGCTGCATTTAACCACTTGATCGATAAAAAGATCGACGGTCAGATGACTCGAACAAACCGACGACCTTTACCGTCAGGTGAGCTGAGTAGTGTGCGTGTATTCAGCTTTGCAGCGGGTATCGGCTTACTTGGATTCGTCACGCTTGTCGTGTGGGTCAATCAACTCACCGCTTGGCTAACTTTTGCAAGCTTGTTGGGTTATGCAGTGATTTATACCATGTACTTAAAGCGAGCGACGCCACAAAACATCGTGATTGCTGGGATCGCAGGTGCAATGCCTCCGCTATTGGGTTGGACGGCGGTTACCAATGAGTTGCACTCAAATGCTTGGTTGTTGGTGATGATCATCTTTATTTGGACGCCTCCGCACTTCTGGGCGTTGGCAATTCATCGTCGTGATGAGTATGCCAAAGTGAATATCCCCATGCTGCCTGTGACCCACGGAATCGAATACACTAAGACTTCTATTTTGCTCTATACCTTGTTGTTGAGCATCGTGTGTATATTGCCGGTGTTAGTCGGCATGAGCAGCTGGATATATTTGAGCGCTTCATTGGTGCTCAACGGTGGGTTTGTTTACCACGCTTGGGTACTTAAGTATCGTGATGAGCCTAATATGGCGATGAAGACCTTTAAGTTCTCCATCTATCATCTCATGATCTTGTTTGTTGCTCTGTTGGCAGACCACTATCTACTTTAACAACTGGCGTTTTTACTTTTACTGAACAAGAAAACGGATGCTTTGGGCATCCGTTTTTGTTTGGTTGATGACTAAAACGCACTTAATACAAAGTAAGTATCTAGCGAGTACTTAGTCCACTTTGTTCCAAGCACTTTGCCAGTGTGAACCGACACCTGGTTCGTACTGAGTTGCTGTTGGTGCCCATTGAACACAGTAGCCAGAGTATGGGAACTCTTTACACTGATAAACGCCACCATCGCTGCTCAATACTTTAGTACCGGCAGTGTAAGACTCAATGCTTTCTGGGAATATGAAGTCGTAATCGCCCGCTGGTGGCGGTGTTTGCTCGTCCATTAGGTGGAAATCAAGCGTGTTCTGATCCACTAAGTTACCTTGGTCATCTTTCGTCACAACCACAAGCATGTGGTGGCCAGCTTCAGACTTAGAAAGAGTCAGCTGAACACCTTCAACTTGTCCGTCTGTTAGGTCCGATTTCTGAGATGCAAGCGCTTCACGGTGATGGTTGTACACGGTAAGCTCAGCTTGGATATCGCCTGTTGCCGCTAACGTAAGATCTAGCTGGGTAGGTTGGCTCTCATCGATAATGTACTCTGACTCTAGACCTGTTACTTCTAGCTCATGCTCTGGTTCTGGAGTATCAATCTTGTAGCCGATTTCTACACTGTTAAAGCCAGAGCCTGCTTTTAGATAAACAGGGTTAGTGCCGTAAACGGGGGCGAAATCACCTTGGTCGTTCAATTGACCTGCTTTGATTTGCGTCTGCTCTTGGTTGATTTTAGAAGAAAGAGCGTAAGACCAATTATTGGCTTTGCCTTGCTCAGAACTTTCAATCACAAGCTCAGTGCTGTATGAAGCGTTCTCACCGGATTGATCGAATACGCGAGTGTAAACAGCGTCACCTACATTCAGGTCTTGTGTTGGGTTGATTTGACCGCCTTGATCCCAATCAGGAATGATAGGACCGTCGCCATCAAACTTCACGTCGATAACGTTGTAGAAAGCCGCAGCAGTGTCACCTACATCCCATACCGCAAGGATCACTTGATAACCTTCGCGTTCTGGCACATTACACAAGTGGCTTACTTGCATCGGTGGCTGTTTCATATTGCCTTCAACAACACAGAATGGCGTTAAGTCAAAGGAGCTGCGTGCCAAAGGCTGGTTTGGGTTCCAGTCTGGTTGAGTAATGTAATATTTCCAATCGCGAGTCTTGTGGTTAGCTGTGAACGTCCATTCAAAGTACTGAGAACCAGACTTGATAGGGCGTTTAACCCAGCGATCTGCTTTTTGCTCGTCTAGTGCTGCTGCTAAAGAAGATTGCGCACTGGCGATTTTCCCATCAGCAGGGCCGACTTCAGGAAAGCCTTCAGGGCCTTCCACACTTTGTGGCTCGTATTGGATACCACCACAGTTGGTGTTTTTCTCTTGCGTATCACTCGCGGGGAACTTACATAGGGCAACACGGCTCTCAGCAACGCCATTGTTGTATGCAGAGACATAACCGTGACCGAAGCTTGCACCGCTTACGCTAAGTAGCGATAGTGCGATGAGTGATTTTTTTGGGAGTTGTTTCATTATTTGTCCTTACTGTATTTGGCCGACAAAAAAGAGAACACTCCGGCATGCATTTACACTTAAATCCTATTAAGTGGCGGCCCCGCTATCATAGACAGAATATTTGTCGACAGACCGGTGGCTTTGCGTCCTATTCTTTCAAATAGTTTGCCAGAAGTGCGTTTGAGCAAACGAAATGTAGCCAACCAGTTTTATAAATGCGAATCAATCGATTGAAATGTGGAATGCCAATCTCGAACTTTTAATTCTTAATACAAATTAACTTGCTATATATTTCTTAAGTTAATGTATAAATTATTGATATAAATAAAGAAAGTATTTGCTCTAATCGTTTTTGTGAATACTTTGAGTCTTTGTGTTTCGTTCTGTAGAACAATTGTGCTCATATCAAAACCAAACCTTTGGTTTCCACTAACCGAACTCTGACATGTCATGTATGAAAAAACGGACAATTGATTGGTATGAATTATATAAAGGAGTCGGTATGGAATTCACAGAACAAGACAGAGATGCGTTGTATCAAACGTGGATGTCACAAAAATCGAGAATGCGAATTACGCAGATGGAGTTTTCAAAAAAGCTAGGGATGAACCAGCTTGATTTCTCAAATGTACTGCGAGGGGAGACGCCATTGACCATGTCTTTCATCAGTCACTTTTGCCGTTTACTTCATTTAGAACCTAGAAATGTGTTCCCTTCACTTAAAGAAGGTAATGAGTCTGGACCTAAAGTGGTGTATTTGAAAAGTAGAATGAGTGTTGATGGCGAGATTCAAAACGCTTATATCGAAGGAAATCAGGTGATTGTAGAGTATGCTCATACCGTGCAGCATGACTAATTTTAGAGCTAGCTCTGAGTTTTAACCCCTTTTTCTACAATCTTCTCACATAGGGTATGGCATACTTAGTTGGATTTTTCTATTTAATGTAAGTGCGCTATGAAACCTTTAAAACTTCTCTTGCTTGTTGCAACCAGCATTTTTTTGTTTGGTTGTGCAGGCGGTCCAATTAAAACCGCAACCAAGTTCACCAGTTATGAAGATTTTCAGCCAGGTCCTGACGGTGGTGTTGACTTAGTTTGGGCCAGAATCGGTCTGCGTGACGCACAGCGTTTGAAATCCAAGTTAGATGATTACGATTCTGTAGTGATCGACCAAATTTTTGTTTTGGCAGAAGAAGGTTCGTTAGAGCAGGACGAAATTCAGGTGCTCACTACCCACATGGTTGCGCGTTTGGAAGAGAAAATATCGCCTCATAAAACAATCGTCGATGAGCCTACGGGTAAAACATTACGCCTGAGTATCGCTCTGAGTAACGTTGAAACGCCCAACCCGATCTTAGCTGTAACGAGCAGCGTTCTGCCGTTTGGTCTTGCGATGTCAACCATATCTAAGGTGACAACAGGAGAACACACTAATGTTGGGAGTGCGAGTGTAGAGTTGTTGGTCAGTGATGCTCAAGAGGGTACTCCATTATTTGCTGCAATCGACCGAGAAGCGGGGAATAAAGATTTTTCAACCATGATTGATTCGCTAGATGATGCCAAAGATGCGATCAACTATTGGGTTGAACGTTTAGGTGATACTCTACAGAACATAGATGACGCATAGAAAGGCCGAATAGTGCTAGAGAAAGAGAATCTGATTAAGTTGGCTCGAATGCAGATGCCATTTGGAAAGTACGCGGGTCGTACACTGATTGACTTACCTGAAGAATATTTGCTGTGGTTCGACAAAAAGGGATTCCCGTCAGGCGAACTAGGCGACTTATTAAAATTGTGCCTTGCTCTCAAAATTGAAGGGCTTGATAGTGTCGTCAAGCCATTGAAAAGAATGTAATTAAACAAAAGTTCACGCTGATAACGTGAGCTTTTTTGTTTTTCAGTTCTACACAATTTCACAGGAATGGTGAAGCTTGAAGAATTACTACTCTTGCTTTCCTATAAATTACGCAATCGATAACGTGTAAATAATGTTATACGGGGTGTTTTAAATATAAAACACAAAAAAAATTGCGTTTATTTTCAATTAGTGATTGAAACTAGAGTTTTTACTAGTTAAGTTACAGGGAACAAGAAGATTAGTGCTGATAGAAAGTGACGTGAGACAACGTACATTCAGCTCAAGGATAGAAAAAAGGAAGAAGTAAGCAATGTTCCAGACTGATGATGTAAGAATTAACAAAGTAAAAGAGTTATTACCACCTGTTGCTGTTTTAGAAAAGTTTGCAGCGACAGAAATTGCTTCTTCTACAACCTTTGAAAGCCGTAAAGCGATTCACAATATTTTAGAAGATAGTGACGATCGCTTGCTTGTAATTGTTGGTCCATGTTCTATTCATGACACAGAAGCTGCTCTTGAGTACGGCAAGCGTTTAAAAGTGCTGCGTGACGAACTCGGCGATAAGCTTGAAATCGTAATGCGTGTTTACTTTGAAAAACCACGCACAACGGTAGGTTGGAAAGGTCTAATCAACGACCCGTACATGAACGATACGTTCAAACTAAATGATGGCCTTCGTTTAGGACGTAAGCTACTGCTTGACCTAACTGACATGGGCATGCCAACGGCAAGTGAATTCCTAGATATGATCACGCCTCAATACGTTGCTGACCTAATCAGTTGGGGTGCAATTGGCGCACGTACGACAGAATCTCAAGTTCACCGTGAGCTGGCTTCAGGCCTATCTTGCCCAGTTGGTTTTAAGAATGGTACTGATGGCAACATCAAGATCGCAACAGATGCTATTCGCTCTGCTAGCGCTTCTCACCACTTCTTATCGGTAACTAAGTACGGTCATTCAGCTATTGTTGAAACAGCAGGTAACCCTGATTGTCATATCATCCTACGTGGTGGTAAAGAGCCAAACTACAGCGCAGAACACGTTGGTAAGATCAAAGAAGAGCTAGCAGCTTCAGGTCTTCCACAAAAAGTAATGATTGATTTCAGCCACGCAAACAGTTCTAAGCAGTTTAAGCGTCAAATGAATGTATCTGATGACGTAAGTGCACAAATTTCTGGCGGCGACAAAGCTATCTTTGGTGTGATGATCGAGTCTCATCTAGTTGAAGGTCGTCAAGACCTTGTTGATGGTAAAGCAGCAACTTACGGTCAATCTGTTACTGACGCATGTATTGGTTGGGAAGATACTGAAACAGTACTTCGCCAGTTGGCAGACGCTGTTGAAGCTCGCCGTAACAAATAGACCAATTACAGTCAGCGACTAAGCTACTGAAAATTCAAAGCCCTTATTAGCAATCGTTAGTAAGGGCTTTTTTATGGTTTTTAGTTGAAAATTGGAAGCACCTTGTACTCTTAAATGAGAAAAGACAGTAGCTCGTTGACTTTAAATGATAACAAAGCTCTATCTTGTTTGGTTTCAACGTTAAGGCGTATTAATGGTTCTGTATTCGATTGTCTTAGGTTGAAGCGCCATGTTCCCATATCCATACTGATACCGTCTGTATGATCGATCTCAACGGCATTATCTCGGTAGTGCGATAACACGCAAGCCATGACCTGCTCGGGGTCTGAAACTTTGCGATTTATCTCTCCGGAAGAGGGGAATTTCTGCATACTGGTACTCGTCAATTGATGAAGAGATTGTTGAGTCTTCGACATCAGTTCGATAACTAGTAGCCAAGGAATCATCCCTGAGTCGCAATATCCAAAATCACGAAAATAATGGTGTGCGCTCATTTCTCCACCATACACTGCGTTTAACTCTCGCATTTTCTCTTTGATCAAAGCATGTCCAGCTTTTACGCCAACAGCGTTTCCACCTAGTCTTTCTGCGATCTCTATTGTATTCCATGTCATGCGCATGTCGTGCAGTACAGTTGCATTAGAGTCTTTTAGCAAGAAGGCTTCGGTTAGCAGACCAACGATGTAGTAGCCTTCAATGTAATTGCCTTTTTCATCAAAGAAAAAGCAGCGGTCGAAGTCTCCATCCCATGCAATTCCAAGGTCTGCAGAATGTTCTAAAACGGCATCTCGAGTGGCTGCTTGACTCTCTCTAATCAAAGGGTTTGGAATACCATTGGGGAAGTCTCCATCGGGCGTATGATGAACCTTGACGAAAGTGATAGAGGCACTGAGTTTGTTAAATTTATTCTCTAAAGCATCAATGACATGTCCTGCGACGCCGTTTCCTGCATTAACTACAATCTTCATTGGCGAAAGCTTAGAAGGTGATATATAGGAGAGTAGGTGGTCTACATAAGGGGCGAGAATACTAGTCGGTCTACTAGAGTTACTTGGTTGCACATAAACGAGCGGTAAATTGCTGTTTAGCTCTTGTTCGAGTACTTCAATGCGTCGTTTGATTTCATCTAAACCACTGTTTTTACTAATAGGGCTAGCGTCTACACCGACCAATTTCATGCCGTTATAATTGATTGGGTTATGGCTAGCTGTAATTTGTATTCCGCCAATCGCTTTTAGGGAACGTGTCGCAAAGTAGACTTCTTCTGTGCCAGTCATACCTAGGTCTATCACGGTAATCCCTGACTCGATTAAGCCTTTGGTCATGGCTTCTTGTAATGAAAGAGACGTTTCGCGGTTATCACGACCAATCACCACTTGCGCCAAGTCATCGAATGAGGTTTCAGGCGTAGCGGACAGGACATATTCGCCAAATGCTCTACCAAGCAGGTAAGCAAGGCGCTCATTGATTTGTTTACCAATGATTCCTCGGATATCGTTATTTTTAAAGCAGCTGAGCTCTAAATTCTGTTTCATTCTATTGTGGCTGCTCTAGTTCGATTTGTTGATTTGAGGTGAGCTAGATTGTTTGCTCCGCCCGTAACTATCTTGATATCGAATAATGTCGTCTTCACTCAAATGGCTACCGGTTTGTACTTCGATCATTTCGAGTGGAGTGTCCCCTGGGTTCTCTAGGCTGTGGATATGGCCTAAAGGGATGTAAGTGGATTGATCTTCTTCAACCAGATAGGTTTTCTCATCGTTGGTCACTTTCGCAGTACCCGCCACGACTACCCAATGTTCCGCTCTATGATGGTGCATTTGTAACGACAACTTGTGACCAGGTTTTACGGTGATACGTTTAACTTTGTCGCGCTGGCCTAGATCGATAACATCGTATTTACCCCAAGGTCTAAACACCTCACGATGATGCAAATGTTCTGTGCGACCGGCTTGATTCAGTTGACTGACAATCGATTTAACACCTTGAACCTTGTCTTTGTTCGCAACCAATATAGCGTCTTTGGTTTCGACAATAATGAGGTTCTCGACACCTACCGTCGCAACCAGCTTGTTTTCAGCGTGGATGTAGTTGTATTGAGAATCGACAGTTAACACATCGCCTTCAATCACATTGTTGTGTTCATCTTTATCACTGACATCCCAGATTGCAGACCATGAACCAATATCATTCCAACCAACATCCATCGGGATCACCGCAGCATCCGACGTTTTTTCCATCACGGCATAGTCGATAGAGTCGCTCGGGCTGCTTTGGAATGCTTCGGCGTCAATACGGATAAAATCGAGGTCGGTGTTTTGCGTTGTGAGAGCGAGTTTACAGGCCGTTAGGATCTCTGGACGATGTTCAGCAAGTTCTTCAAGGTAGCGTGATGCTCTAAACATGAACATACCGCTGTTCCAGAGGTATTGCCCTGAATTAACGTATTGTTCTGCGGTTGCTAGATCTGGTTTTTCAACGAAACATTCAATGGCAAAAGCATGATGGGAGAGTGGCTCTCCTTGTTTTATATAACCATAGCCAGTTTCTGGTACGTTTGGAGTAATACCAAAAGTAACCAGTTTACCTTGTTTTGCGTATTCAACGCCTCTTGCCACCGTTTGCTGAAATGCAGCTGTTTTTGCGATGTGATGATCTGCAGCCAGCACTAATAATATTGGGTCAGATTTATGTTGTTGGCTGCTGTTCGAGTGACCTAAAGCCTGTAACGCAGCTAGTGCGATGGCTGGGGCTGTATTTCTACCTACAGGTTCTAACAATATTCCACTGTGTTGGATATTGGATGCTCGAGCTTGTTCTGCGGCAATGAAGCGATGCTCTTCATTACAGATGATGAGCGGGGCATCGCAGTTACTATCCGTTAAGTACTCATCAAGACCTTGCAGTCGTTGAAGTGTTTGCTGAAGCATGGACTGCTTGCCGGCAATATTGAGAAATTGCTTAGGGTAAAGCTCGCGAGACAGTGGCCAGAGACGACTTCCGGAGCCGCCAGCTAGAATGACAGGTACAATCATAGAGTGGTAATTGGGTGCATTGGAAGACTGGCACCATGTTACCACGCTTCACCTTTTTTGCTTATCGCTAAGAAATTTACTTAACGATAAGCAATATAGGTGTGCTTATTGATGCGCTTCTGGATTGGACATGATCATAGCTTGAGCTTCGCTAAAACCTTGAGGATCAATCTTGAGTGTTTGTGTTGGGAATGCGATATCCGCATTGTGTTTATGGATGATCGCTAGCACCTGTAACAGAACATCTTGCTTAACTTCATGGTATCTCACCCAGTTGACCGTTTTTGTAAAGGTGTAGATAAAGAAATTAAGCGTTGATGGCCCAAATTTATCAAAGTTAACGATCAGCGTCTGTTTGGCATCAATATCTGGGTGCGTTTCAAGCATGGCTTTTACGTCATCCACAATAACAGCCAACTTGCTTGCGTCTTCGTAACGAAGCCCGAAGGTTTCATTAATTCGGCGGTTTAGCATTCGCGATGGATTCTCCACCACAATGTTACTGAATACCGAGTTTGGTACGTACAAAGGGCGTTTATCGAAGGTGCGAATGATGGTCATACGCCAGCCTATACGTTCGACTGTACCTTCAATTTGGCGGTCAGGTGAGCGAATCCAGTCTCCGACTTTAAAAGGGCGGTCGAAGTAGATCATCATGCCACCAAAGAAGTTCGATAGTAGATCTTTTGCTGCCAAACCAACGATTAAACCACCCACACCACCAAAGGTGAGTAAGCCTGACAGGCTGAGCCCAAATGCCTGCATGATCGTCAGGCCGCCCATAACCATAAAGAACAGACGAGCTACTTTTGCAATTGCTTGTACTGTGGTTTCATCTCTGTTTTTCTGCTCTAAGATGTACGCTTCAGCATTGGTGATCATTCGTAAGGTGAACCAAACGAAGGTACATATGATCAATATGTGCTTGAGCGTTTTTAACCAGTTGATTTCGTTGCCAAATTGGTCTTGAAGGATCAACCCGATAGATACGGTCGCGGGCCAACACCAAAGTAACGTACTGACAGGGGTTTTCAGTGCCTCTAGTAGCAGGTCATCCCAGTGAAAGTGGGTTCTCTGTGCCAGAACTTCCAAGCGATTATGGATAATTCGCCAAGCTACCCAAGCGAGAAAACTTGCAATAGTGATGAATAGGACGCTGTTTGCCCAATCACTATGGCTCTGGTTGATGTAGGTTTGTACTTGGGTTATGAATTCATTCATTGTGTGTGCTGCCGCAGAAATTATGAATTGGAAATTAGCAGAAACTCGAGTTGTTCTCTACCTTTATAAATCAAGCGATTATGACAATAGTATAACCTTATTATTACAGAACTAACTTTTTTTGAGATAGAAACTAATGTAGGTTTGGCTATCCCGTGTAATTAAAATTTCTAAACAGGATTTCAAATGAGCGACAAACAATATGCAGTTATCGGTTTAGGGCGTTTTGGTGTGTCAGTTTGCAAAGAGCTGCAAGGTTCAGGGGCGCAGGTATTAGCCGTCGATATTGATGAAGAGCGAGTGAAAGAAGCAGCGGCTTTCGTTTCACAAGCTATTGTTGCGAACTGTACGAGCGAAGAGACGGTTACAGAGCTAAGGCTCGATGATTACGACATGGTCATGGTGTCGATTGGCTCTGATGTTAACTCCAGTATTCTAACCACTCTGGTGGTGAAAGAGTCAGGCGCAAAAGCCGTCTGGGTGAAGGCGAACGATAAATTCCACGGCAAGATCCTCTCTAAGATTGGGGCTGACCATATCATCATGCCAGAGCGCGATATGGGTATTCGTGTTGCACGTAAGATGTTAGACAGGCGCGTTCTGGAGTTTATTGACCTTGGCAGTGATTTGGCCATGACTGAAATTGTTATTGGTTCAAAACTCTTGGGTAAGCAACTTCGTGACTTGAAGCTTTGCAAAGAGGTAGGTGTCGAAGTTCTTGGATTTAAGCGCGGACCTAATCTCACTAAAGCACCTGAACTGGATATTAGTTTAGAAATCGGAGATGTGGTGATCATCGCTGGGCCTAAAGAGACCCTATCTAGAAAGCTACGTAATTGGTAATGGGAACTTGTAATAGGGTAACAGTATGAATTCGTTTCAGCGAAAAGGTACTTTCTACACACTCACAAGAGATGAAAAGCCGCGTAAAGGCTCTGAACCTAAGATAATCCTGACCAGCTTTTTGGCGGTTCTTATTCCCTCGGCCATCTTACTAACGATGCCCGTATTTTCTGTCACAGGGCTCAGTTTCACAGATGCATTGTTTACTGCGACTTCTGCAATCAGCGTAACAGGGTTAGGAGTCGTTGATACGGGCGAACACTTTACTTTGGCCGGGAAAATCTTGCTGATGTTCTTGATGCAAGTGGGCGGGTTAGGGCAGATGACCTTATCTGCGGTTCTTCTGTACATGTTCGGTGTTCGGTTAAGTTTAAAGCAACAAGCATTGGCGAAAGAAGCATTAGGGCAAGATCGTAAGATTAACCTGCGTAAGCTAGTAAAGAAGATCATCATCTTTGCGTTAATGGCGGAATTTATCGGCTTTGTATTGCTTTGTTTCCGCTGGGTTCCTGAAATGGGATGGGCAACAGGCAGCTTCTACGCACTGTTTCATGCGATATCAGCATTCAATAACGCGGGTTTCGCTCTGTTCTCAGATAGTATGATGAGCTTTGTTGACGATCCATTAGTGATCTTTACCTTAGCGGCTCTGTTCATTTTTGGTGGCTTAGGCTTTACGGTGGTCGGTGACTTATCGAGTAACTGGCGTAAAGGCTTTCGACATCTGCATCTACACACCAAGATTATGCTAACAGCGACACCGACTCTATTGTTGGTCGGCACGGTGATGTTTTGGCTTTTGGAGAGGAATAACTCAGCAACCATGGAAGGGTTATCGACTCAAGGGCAGTGGCTGGCAGCGTTTTTCCAGTCGGCGAGTGCTCGTACTGCTGGCTTTAATAGTGTGGATTTGTCTCAATACACACAGCCTGCTTTATTGGTGATGATTGTATTGATGCTGATTGGTGCAGGTTCTACCTCAACGGGTGGTGGTATTAAGGTTTCGACCTTTGCGGTTGCCTTTGTCGCGACGTGGACGTTTTTACGTCAGAAAAAACATGTAGTGATGTTTAAGCGAACCGTAACTTGGCAAGCGGTAACAAAGTCATTGGCCATTATTGTGGTAAGTGGGGCGTTATTAACCACCGCGATGTTTCTGTTAATGCTTACTGAAAAGGCTGCGTTTGATCGAGTGATGTTTGAGGTGATTTCAGCCTTTGCAACGGTAGGACTGACGGCTGGATTAACTGCGAATCTGACTGAGCCAGGTAAATACATCATGATTGTTGTTATGGTGATCGGGCGTATCGGTCCTTTAACGTTAGCTTATATGTTAGCTCGGCCAGAACCTTCTTTGTTGAAATACCCAGAAGATACGGTGTTAACGGGTTAATAATGCTAAGAGGCTAGAGTTAATCCTTCTTGTTAGAGCGTTAGAAAAACGAAAGCCAGCGATATGCTGGCTTTGTTATTTATGAATAGAATTCTGTGGAATTGAGTCTTTAGCTAGCCCTCAAACATCTCAACGTATTCTTCGTAGCCTTCTTCCGCTAATTTATCCGCTGGGATAAAGCGCATCGCAGCTGAGTTCATGCAGTAACGCAAACCTGTCGGTTTAGGACCATCTTTAAATACATGACCTAGATGAGAATCTCCAAATTTACTACGGACCTCTGTTCTTGGGTAAAGCAGTTTGTAGTCAGTAGTGGTTACTACATAAGCTTCGCTGATTGGCTGTGTGAAGCTCGGCCAGCCTGTACCTGATTTGTATTTGTCTTTTGACGAGAACAAAGGCTCACCGGTGACGATATCAACGTAAATACCTTCTTGCTTGTTATCCCAGTATTTGTTGTCAAACGGGCGCTCTGTTGCATCGTCTTGTGTTACATCGTACTGCAGTGAGGTTAGTTTCGCCTTAATCTCAGCATCAGACGGTTTAACGTAGGTCTTAGCGTTTGCTGTCGCATTTTTGCTGTCGATGATCTGGCGGATAGTTTGTGGGTTTTCCTTTCTATCATCACCGAAGATTTTATCTAAATATTGATCACGACCGGAAGCGTAACGGTAATAGTTATAACGAACCTTGCTCTTTTTGTAATAATCTTGGTGGTAACCTTCGGCAGGCCAGAACTTTTCAAACTTAATCAGTTCTGTTTTTAGTGGAGCACCAAAGATCTTAGCTTTGTCGATTTCCATCATAAAGTTCTGAGCGACGTCTTTTTGCTCTTGATTATGATAGAAAATAGCAGGTCGATATTGAGGGCCTCGGTCTACAAATGAGCCTTTGTCATCGGTTGGATCTATGTGTCTAAAGAATTGGTCAAGAACCTGTTCGTAGCTGACAAGATCTGGATTGTAAGTCACGTTGATGACTTCGATGTGACCAGACTTACCTGAAGATACTTGTTTATAAGTGGGTTTTTCTAATTCACCACCAGAATACCCAGAGATAACGTCGGTCACGCCTGTCAGTTTTTCTAGGTCGGACTCTGTACACCAAAAACAACCACCAGCCAGTGTCGCGATTTCATTTTTACCTGAATCAGCCGTTTTATCCATTGTATTGGCAGTGCCAGTCTGGCTTACAAACAGCGAAATCAGTGGCAGTACGACTACGAGTGATACCAATATTTTAGATAGTTTATTCATAGATACCTCATCTTGACGTTTTTCTTATTCAATTTTGAATGTACGAATAGAGACAGGTTTTAGATGAAAAAAATTGCATCGTTCACAAAAAATATGTCGCCGAGAACATCTTGCTCATAAATGCCGCCAGTAGTAGGGTGTCAGTATTGATATCCAATAATAGATACTGATGGCGGTTATCGTACATCTAAGGAACCACATGCAAGCAGAAGTTAAATGGGTCGAAGGCTTTAAATTCCTAGGTCAATCTCAATCAGGTCACTCTGTCGTGATGGATGGAAGTGGCGGTGCTACTGCGCCAAGCCCGATGGAAATGGTGTTAATGGCTGCCGGTGGTTGTAGCTCTGTTGATGTGGTTGATGGTTTGAAATCTGCTGGCCAAAATATCACAGGCTGCAATGCAAAACTTGAAACCACACGTCGTGAAACCGCACCAAAAATCTTTACCGTGATTAACATTCATTTTGAAGTGTCTGGTGACAACCTAGATCCTGAGTTGGTCGCTAAAGTGTGTGCTGACTCTTTAGAAAAGTACTGCTCAGTGTGCTTAATGCTGGGTGCTGGCGTTGAAATGACGCACAGCTGGGAAATTATCTAGTCTCTGATTGTACTGCTTGGCGGTAGGCTAATTTTTACGACTTACGGGCATAGCTAGATAAAGAAAAGGGCGGAGCACTTTAAAGTGTTCCGCCCTTAATTATTCTAGCTAGAGTAGAGTGCTATTATTCAGTCGTTTCTACAATAACTTCTTCAATTTGAGCTTCTTCTTGGTATTCAAAGCTTGGGATCGTTGCGTCAACACGACGGTTTTGCGCACGGCCTTCAGCGGTAGCGTTTGATGCGATTGGGTTTTCTTCCCCTTCACCAGAAGCCGTAATACGCTCAGCTTCAATTCCTTGCTCTTCGATGTATGCAGCTACAGCGGCAGCACGTTTCTTAGAAATCATCATGTTGTATTCTGCCGCACCAGTTGAGTCAGTGTGGCCAACAATGTTAACGGTCGATTGAGGGTGCGCTTGTAAGACTTCAACAATTGGCTGTACAGCTGTTTTACCTTTTTCTGAAAGCTCTGTGCTGTTAGTCGCAAATGTACCTTGAGAGAAGCTCTCGGTTTGCGCTTTAGTAACAACTACCGCTGCTTCTTCTTCAATAACCACAGTTTCTGGCTCGGTGATTGGCTCAGAAGGTGCTTGAGTCACTGCCGCCGCAGAAGCTGCAGCCGCTGCTGATGCGGTTGTGTTACCTGTACCGAAGTTGTAGCTAAGGCCAACAGTCACAAGGTTGGAGTTAAGGTTTTGAATGATCTTATCATCAAAATCATCGAAGTATTGGTATTCAACTCTCAGCGCCCAATCGTCTGAAAACTGTTTCTCAGCGCCGATACCTAAGGCTAATACAACGTCGTCTTCGTCGTCATGCATGATGTAAGCAGGACCTGCTTTGAAGAAGATATCAAACTCTTGTTTAATCGCTAGTCGATACATCGGGCTCAAAGAAATGGCTACGATAGAATCGCTATATGTTTTAGGCGTTCCGTTGTTGTTAAAGCTGGTATCATAATCACCTAAGTAATCTGCATTCAATTCAAGAGTAATGTTATCGGTAAAGTTGTAACCACCGTAAATACCACCCGCAACAGAATCATCTTCACACTTTTCACCGCTTACACAAGCGCTATCTAGCCAACCCATGCCAACTTTTGCGCCTACGTATGTCGTTGCGGCAATGGATGGAGCAGCAGCGAAACCTGAAGCTGCAATCACAGCACACATGATTTTTGAAAGTTTTTTCATAATCTTATCCTTGGATTAATTTTTATTGTTATCTGAACTGGCCATTAAATCGAAAACTTACCGTGTGGGACACTGCAACGGTAAGTAAATCAAGGCTTTAATTCAGTCAGGGCCTTTTCAGGAACTGTTAACACATTGTTAGTCTGATTGCTTATGAGAGTCAATGTGATTGTTGGGATTTATATTTTTCAAGGTGCCTATTTATAGCTTTTTTGTCGAAAAATTGTTGTCTCAAATGTTGGAAACGAAGAAACCTCGCATCATTTTTACGTGATACGAGGTTTCATTTTGCATGTGTGCGGATTATTGGGCTACAGACCCTGATTTGCAGAAGTGGCAGGAGTTATGGACGCTCACCTGCTAGTAAGCGCTTCTCGATATCAGCAATGATACCTGGCAGATCTGCAATAGTATCGATCAGGTAGTGTGGGTTTGATTTGTTTAGCTTCACGCTGGCTTTTTCACGTGCATCGGCGAGTGTTGCTTCATCTGCGTCTAAGTATTCTTGGTAGGTGAAGCCAGCTTCGTTGCCTGATAGTACAAGGCCTACTGTCCACATGCCTGCGTTGTGGCCTTCATCGATACCCGGCGCAGCGTCATCTACTTTCACACATGCAGCGACGTTTGTTACACCTAGATCTATCACGTTTTTAAGAGCCATAAATGGAGCTGGGCGGCCACCTTGAGGTAAGTCATCCGTTGCAACTACGTTATCTGGTCGGTAACCGTAATCTGCCGCAGCAGGGATTAGCACATCCATCACTTCACGTGGGTAACCAGAACAAGAGCCAATTTTTACATTCTTTTCTTTTAGGTTATTTACAACTTCAATTGCGTTTAAAATTGGTGCTGCGTGGTCTGCTACTTTTGCTTTCTGAAGAGGCATGAATGCCGCGTAGATCGCATCAACGTCTTCACTTGTCATCGAGCGTCCGAACTGAGCCTTCCAACGAGCGTCAACAGCAGGAATTCGACCAACTGCTTGGATGTGGTCCCATTTGCCGATCCCCATAGGTTCACGCGCTTCTGCTAAGTCGATATCAAAGTTGAAACCTTGTCTGAATGCTTCAACGAAAATACTGGTTGGAGCAAATGATCCAAAATCAACGATAGTGCCAGCCCAGTCAAAGATAACCGCTTGGATAGGTGATGTTGTGTTCATAGTCGTGTCCTATTTCTGTTCTCTCCCAGCTAAAGTTGTTCTGGGAGATGAATGATTGTTTTAAGTTATTGGTTAGATGATGGTTTAAAGGTATTCAAAGTCTTTGCAGACTTTTGCTATCGCTTTTTCGAATACAGACAGAGCGACTTCTAATTCGCTGCGGCTGATGATCAATGGTGGACTCAATTGGATCACGTTACCTTGTGACACCTTAAAGCTCAGGCCATCGTTTAGACACTGGTAAAGCACCGCTTCTGCTTCATCGAAAGCTCGGGTTTTGGTGATGTGGTCAGTGACCAATTCCACCCCCCAGAGCAGGCCAATGCCGCGAATGTCACCAATGACTGGGTACTTCTCTTTCATTTGAAGTAGCTGTTCACGTACGAATGTGCTTTCTGCTTGTACTTTTTCAAGTAGGTTTTCTTGCTCAATCACTTCCATGGTCGCGAGTGCTGCCGCGCAGCCAATTGGGCTTTTCTCGTGGGTGTAGTGACCAAGAGATACTTGCGCTGCCGTGTTGTATTTGTCTTTAGTGATCATGGCTGCGATTGGTACTAAACCGCCGCCAAAACCTTTACCGATACAAAGGATGTCAGGTTCGATATCAAACGCTTGGTGAGTAAACCATTTGCCGCTACGACCCATGCCATTTGGGATGTCATCGATGATCAACATGACGTTGTGTTTGTCACAGATCTCACGGATGCGTTTCCAATAAGCCTTACTTGGCACTTGAACGTCTGTGTTACGCACTGCTTCCGCAATGAAGGCACCAATGCCACCTTCTTTTTCAATCACATACTCAAGGTAATCGGCGTAGTGAACATCACATGCGGTCTCGTTCGCATCACTGGAGTTTTGCCCGCGAAGCGAAAAAGAGTCATTGAGCGGAAAAGCACCACGATAGGAAACCGCTGGTGGAATACGTTCTACGCCAGCCATTAATGGCCCCATTCCTTCGCGGAAACACGCTTCGCCACCTACTGAAATTGCATCGAGTGACGCGCCATGGAATGAGTCCCACAGTGATACTACTTTAAAGTTGTTGGTGATATGTCGAGCCAGTTTGAGCGCCATGCCGATCACTGATGTGCCACCTGGAGCAAACAACACGCGATTCAAATCACCACCGCAGATCTGTGTCAGCTTTTCAGCACACTGAACGGCTGTTTCATTGGTAAAACGACGAGGTGAAAATGGCAATGACGCCATTTGCTGAGTCACTTTATTAATGATGTGGGGGTGACCATAACCTAGTTGATGGACATTATTGCCGTGAAAGTCTATGTACTTCTTGCCTGACGTATCTTGTATATAGATGCCTTCTGCGGCTTCAAGTGTATCTAGACAAGGCGTTGACATGGCTTGATGAAGAAATACGTCAGAATCACGTTTTAACATCGCTTGAGTCGCGTCATCGTTTAGTGATTCGTTCCATTTTTCGCGTGCTGGTGTGGTGTTCACATCGCCTTCACTTCGAAAGTGCGCCGCGTTCACCACTGGCTCTTGGTTAGTTATCGTCATTACTTGATATCCCAGTACATAGCATTCTTAACTGCGTCAATGAGAGCTTCAATGTCTGATGGGTACACTTCACCGATGTTACCGATTCGGAAGCAGTCTGCGTTTGAAACCTTGCCCGGGTAAATCACAAACCCTTGTTCTTTCAAACGGTCATAGAATTCCTTGAATTGGTAATCGCTATGAGTTGGAGAATAGAAAGAGGTAATGATTGGTGAATGAAGGTCATCATTAAGCAGCGGTTCAAAGCCAAGAGAGCGCATACCTGCAACCAATGTGGTTTGGTTGGTTTGGTAGCGGTTATAACGAGCTTCAATGCCGCCTTCTTGTTCCAATTCAAGTAGAGCTTGGTAGAAAGCGCGCACTGTATGAGTCGGAGAGGTGAAACGCCATTTACCATGGTTGCTTTCCATGCAGTGCCATTGGTCAAACAGGTCAAGGCTTAATGAGCGAGCTTGGCCTTTGCACTTCTCTAACTCTGACTGCTTAGCAATAACAAAGCCGAAGCCCGGTACACCTTGAATGCATTTGTTGGCTGAGCTGATCATGTAATCGATACCTAAGTCAGCAATATCCATAGGGATACCACCAAAGCTCGACATCGCATCAAGAATGACGGTTTTGTTGTGCTGCTTTGCCAATTTGGCAATGTCTTCAATTGGATTCAGCATGCCAGTGGTGGTTTCACAGTGCACAATCGCAACGTGAGTAATGTCTGAATCCATGGCCAATGCCGTTTCCATTTCGTTCAAGTCAGGCTGTGATGTTTCACCTGGGGAAACGACATGGCATGGAATGTTTAAATAGTCTGCGATTTGAGCAATACGAGCACCGTACGCACCGTTATCAACAACCAAAAGCTTACCGCTGCTAGAGATAACACTACCAATCGTTGCTTCAACTGAAGCAGTGCCGCTACCTTGCATTAGTACGCTTGTGTATCCCGCTTGCTTAGTCGCCAAAGCCACTAGCTTGCTACGAATCACTTCAACAACGTCTTTGTTGTATTCATCATCCCAAGTACACCAGTCTTTTAGCATCGCTTGGCGAACGGTTTCAGAAGTAGATAGAGGACCTGGTGTCAGTAATAAGTATTCGTTTCTCATGTTCAATTCTCGTGATTTTTATTTTGGACTATACCAATTGTTGCAATTACTTTAACAACCAATTTAAACGGTCGTAAATAGCCCAAACGTTATTTTCACAAAAGCTTCATATTCAAATTTTTCACTTGTGTTGAGAAATTTTCCGATCTTTAAATTGCCATTTTTTGTTCATTTAATCGTCATAAAAGCCAATTAGCCTAATACTCGAAATCTGGTACATACCAATATGAAGGTGTGTGTTAACAACCTAACTGAATTTATGGATATAGAAGCATCTTGATGGGGCTTCTAACTTCTAACCTTGGCATCGGGCCTGACTGGAGAAAATGATGAAAAACCGTTTTATGAAAGGATCACTTGCAGCGTTAGTCACTCTACTCGCTGGTAATGCTTATGCAGCACAGGAAGTGACGGTTTACACCGCTTTTGAAACTGACATTTTAGCGAAATACAAAAACGCATTTGAAAGTGAAAACCCAGACATCAACATCAAATGGGTTCGTGATTCAACTGGGATCATGACGGCAAAATTATTGGCCGAGAAAAACAACCCTCGTGCAGAAGTAGTATGGGGTCTTGCGGGCTCTTCTATGGCTTTGCTTAAAGAAGAGGGCATTCTGAAACCTTATACGCCTCAAGGTGTAGAAGCATTACGCGCTAACCTTAACGACCCACAGTCTACTCAAGCTTGGTATGGCAATGACGCATTCTTTAATGCAGTTTGCTTTAACGAAGTGGTGGCTAAGCAATTGAATCTACCGGCACCTAAGTCTTGGGATGACTTAACGAAGCCTATCTACAAGGGCCATATTGCTATGCCAAACCCAGCGTCTTCTGGTACGGGCTACATGCAGGTTTCGGCTTGGCTACAAAACATGGGTGAAGACCAAGGTTGGAACTACATGCAGAAGCTAGACCAAAACATCGCTCACTACACGCACTCTGGTTCTAAGCCATGTGTTCAAGCGGGTATGGGTGAAGTCGCTATCGGTATTTCTATGGCGAGCCGTGGCGCTAAGTTGAAAACTCAAGGCGCGCCACTTTCTGTGATTACACCGGAAGGTATCGGTTGGGAATCTGAAGCGGTAGGTCTTGTTAAGCCTTCGGATGCTGCGCAGCGCGTTGTTGATTGGTCTATTTCTAAAGCGGCAAACGAGCTTTACATCGAAATGTACCCAGTTGTTGGTCACCAAGATGTGACAGGCAAAGCAGAGAACTTCCCTAATGTAGAAAAGAACATGGCAAAAATGGACTTCGCTCGCATGGGCAGCGAACGTGCTGATGTTCTTAAAACATGGTCTGAGAAGTTTGACGCTAAATCAGAGCCAAAATCTTAATCTGCCGATCTATTCAGATAATTAACTATTTAGTTCATTAGAAGTTAGAAATCAGTAAAG